>JAGXQV010000149.1 GCA_018336195.1 Sulfuricella sp.
CCGAAATTGGCGGACAATTCCTGCAGGTCAACCAAGCACTGTGCAATATATTGGGATATGAAAAGGAAGAACTACTGAAGCTGTCTTTTACGGAAATCACCCATCTGGAAGACCTGGAAGTTACCCATGCCAACGTGGAAAAATCATTGCATGGGGATATTGATTCATACCAGATGGAAAAGCGTTACATCCGTAAAGATGGTCGGGCGGTGTGGGTGAAACTCAGCGTTTCCATCCAAAGTGATGACGCAGGGTTGCCACAATATTTAATCGGCCAGATCGAGGACATTACCGATAGCAAGATCGCCAAACAGGCGTTGAAGGAAAGCGAGGAAAAGTTTCGCTTGATCAGCACCTCCGCGAAAGATGCGATCATCATCATCGGTTCGACAGAGGAAATCACCTACTGGAACCCGGCTGCGGAATGCATATTCGGCTATAAGGCGGACGAGGTGTTAGGCAAGAATATGCATAAACTGATCACCCCGCCCCGCCACCGTGACGATTCCCACCGCGGCTTTGCACATTTCATCACTTCCGGTGAGGGACCGGTGATCGGCAAAACCTTGGAAATGACCGCATTGCGCAAAGACGGTGAGGAATTTCCCATCGAACTGTCGATTTCCGCCTTCAAGATCAAAGAACAATGGCAAGCCTTGGGTATTATTCGGGATATCAGCGAGCGCAAACAGTCGGAAGAGCAAATCCGGCAACTGGCCTACTATGACACGCTCACTAACCTTCCCAATCGCCGCCTGATGCTGGATCGGCTCAACCAGTCCGTCTCCCAAGCAAAACGCTATCAGCGCTCAATGGCCGTGGTGTTCCTCGATCTGGATCATTTCAAACAAATCAACGACACACTCGGTCATGATGTCGGGGATGAACTTCTGATGGTTGCGGCAAACCGTTTGAAGGCTTGTGTACGTAGTGGAGATATCGTCTCCCGCCAAGGCGGGGACGAGTTTGTAATTGTCCTGGCGGAAATCGCCCATCCACAAGACGCTGCGGTAGTGGCTGAAAAAATCGTCGATACACTTGGTCTGCCCATTGCCATCAAGGGCCATGAACTAAAGATTACTACCAGTATCGGCATCTCCGTCTACCCCATCAATGGAACGGACGACACTCAGGAATTGATGAAAAAAGCGGATATGGCGATGTATGCGGCGAAAGAAGGCGGCAGAAACGGCTATCGTTTTTACCAGAATGACCCCATCACATGAAACTCAAGACCAAAATATGGCTGTTGTTGGGCGCCCTAATGGCTCTTGTTCTGGCTGTTGATATCCCATTTAGCTACCAAAAATTCACCAACGAGCTACGGACGGAAGCGGAAAGCGACGCCGGCACCATTTACGGCATGATGATGGCCATGCGCCGTATTTACCAGAAACAGTTCATCGACAGCGGCATAACGTTGAATAACAAGACCGTCGGTTTTTTGCCGGCACATTCGCTGTCGCGCATTTCCAAGGATTTCCCCAATTGGAACGACAGCGGAATCATCTTCAACAATGTTTCCGATCAGCCGCGCAACCCTAACAATCAAGCGGATAGCTTTGAATTGCAAGCCATGGCATGGTTCCGCGACCATCCCAAGGACATCAAACGGATGCAAAATATCGTCGACGACAAGGGCGTTGGCTATATGCTTTACACCGCGCCGATCTGGATTGAGCAATCATGCCTAAAATGTCATGAATCCGCTGAGAATGCGCCTCCCGGAATCCGTGAAAATTACCCTGACACCGCCTATGGGTACCGTCTGGGGGACTTGCGCGGGGTGGTGAGCGTCAAGATTCCGACAAAAAAATTCGATAAACGGCTCCAGGAAATATGGGGCGGGCAGGTATTCAAGACCCTTGCCAGCTATGTTGTATTGTTCCTGGCGCTAGGCTTCCTGCTCGATCGCTTGGTAACTCGGCGGCTTGCGCGCATGCAATCCGGCACGGAACGGATCGCGGCAGGGGAATACAGCGCGCGAGTCGCCCAGGATGGACAAGATGAGATCGCCGGACTCGCCCGGACCTTCAATCTCATGGCAAGCGAAGTACAGGCGCGCGATCGGGTGCTGGGCAAACTTTCCCTGGCCGTCGAGCAAAGCCCGGAGAGCATCGTTATCACCGATCTTGACGGGCGCATTGAATACGTCAACGAATCCTTTGTCCGCAAAACCGGCTATTCCCGCGAGGAGGCGTTGGGCGCCAATTCACGGATGCTCAAATCAAACAAGACTCCACCCGAGTCGTACCGTTCCCTCTGGGCGTCGCTGACTCAGGGCCAAGTCTGGCAGGGTGAATTCATCAACCGGTGCAAGGATGGCAGCGAGTACATCGAGTCCGCGATTGTTTCTCCGGTACGGGATTCCGATGGGCATATCACCCACTATCTGGCGGTAAAGCAGGATATTTCCGGAAAAAAACAAGCCGAAGCGCAAATTCATCGCCTGGCCTATATGGATGCCATCACCGATTTACCAAATCGTACCTTGTTGATGGATCGTCTGACTCAGATGCTGGCGGCGGGGCGCCGTTCCGGGTATCAGGAGGCGCTGATCCTGCTCAACATCGACCGCTTCAAAAACATCAATGACGCCCGCGGTCACACGCTGGGAGATGCGCTGCTCAAGGCCTTGGGCAAGCGGTTGGGAGGCATGTTGCGTGAAGGAGACACACTGGCGCGCTTTGCCGCGGACGAGTTCGCCCTCCTTCTACCTGATCTGAACCAACAACCGGAACGCGCTACCCGCTATGCGCTGTCTGTCACCGACAAAATCCACACCGCATTGCGTCAGCCTTTTGTTATCGGTGGCGAAGAAGTCACTATTACCGCCACCCTTGGAGTCACGCTGTTTCCGGAAATCCCGGATGAGGCGCCCGACCAGATATTACGTCGCGCCGACAACGCCCTGCACCGGGCCAAGGACGCCGGCGGTAACCAGACGGCTTTCTTCGAGACCGGCATGGGCGAATTGGCGGAGCAACGCTTCCGCGTGGAGCGGGAACTGCATCGCGCCATCCAGGCGGGTGAGTTGCGTCTTTATTTGCAGCCGCAGGTAAACTCACAAGGGCAATTGGCTGGTGCCGAAGCATTGGTCCGCTGGCAACACCCCGAACGTGGTTTACTTCCCCCCGGGGTATTCATACCGGTAGCCGAAGAGTCCGACCTCATCGTTGATCTAGGCACGTGGGTACTCGCTGAAGCCTGTCGTCTGATGGCGCAGGAAGACATGGCCGGTTATCCACTGCGGTTATCGGTAAATCTGAGTCCACGCCACTTCCGTCAGAGAAGTTTCGTGCCTTGGCTCCGCGATTTACTATCCGCCACTGGCGCCGACCCTACCCATCTGACCTTGGAGGTGACTGAAGGCTTAATGATCGACAACATCAACGATGTGGTGGCGAAAATGAATGAGCTCACCGCTATGGGGATACACTTTTCGCTGGACGACTTTGGTACCGGCTACTCTTCGCTTGCCTACATCAAACGGCTGCCTATCCACGAATTGAAGATCGACAAAACCTTTGTCCAGGATGCGCCTTCCGACCCGGACGATGCGGCACTGGTGGAAACCATCCTCGCGGTAGCCAAGCACATGCATCTCAAAGTGGTGGCGGAAGGCGTGGAAACTGTAGAGCAAGGCGCCTTCCTCAACGCCCGCGCGCAAGTCATTCATCAGGGGTATCTCTACGGCAGACCGGAACCGGCGGAGGCGTGGACCCAGCGCTGGCGGAACCACGAATGATTTTCCTGAATGCCCCCAGTTATGTTCCGCAAGCAGCAACCGGTGAAAAAATTAGCCGAATAGCCGGAATGGGTTATGGCGAGGTTTCAGAATTTATTGGGCTATTTGCAATCTGAGGTTGGAAAGCCCTGATTTTCTGGTCAAGTCCCACAGCGTCAGCGATCTCGATCAAGGTTGGAATATGTGGTTCCTTCCTACAGTTTTAGAGTAGCCAGTTGTTGGAAGTATCTATGACTAGCTCCGATTTCAAACGACTGCTGTCAGAGGTGCTGCCGACCTTCAGAATCCGAACATGAGCGACAAGTCATCGGCCATTGCGGACTGCGGCAATTTTCTCGAACAGTCACTTTCGACCCTCCAAGCGAAATCACAATATTGTTGGTAGCCAGCCGGCGATCCGCCTTCACTTCACTTGAACCAGCCAGACATTACCGCACATTCACATTACAATCGCGGCTTGGTTTTACCCGGTTTGATTTTTATATCTTCAGCACCACAGGCAAAAAAATTAAAGCATATGGCCATCAAGAAATCCGATCTTTACTCCTCCCTTTGGGCTTCTTGCGACGAACTGCGCGGCGGCATGGATGCCAGCCAATACAAGGACTACGTCCTGTTCATGCTGTTCATCAAATACGTTTCCGACAAATACGGCGACTACGATGGCTTTGAACCGCCGGTCATTATTCCGCAGGGGGCCGGTTTCAAGGACATGGTCGCCCTCAAGGGCAAGGACGACATCGGCGACAAGATCAATACCCAGGTCATCCAGCCGCTGATCGACGCCAACTCGCGCCTTGCCCGCAGCGATTTCCCCGACTTCAACGACGCCAACAAGCTTGGCGACGGCGCACAGAAGGTCGAGAAGCTGGGCAACCTCATCGCCATCTTCGAAAATCCCGCCCTCGATTTCTCGCAGAACCGTGCCGAGAACGACGACATCCTCGGCGACGCCTATGAATATCTGATGCGGCACTTCGCCAGCCAGAGCGGCAAGAGCAAGGGCCAGTTCTACACCCCGTCCGAAGTCAGCCGCATCATGGCCAAGGTCGTCGGCATCACCCCGGCCAACTCCATCGCTGCCACCACTGCCTACGACCCCACCTGCGGCTCCGGTTCGCTGTTGCTGAAAGTCGCCGCCGAGGCCGGCAAACACATCACCCTCGAAGGGCAGGAGAAGGACGTGACCACCGCCGGTCTCGCCCGCATGAACATGATCCTGCACGACTTCCCGACCGCCAACATGCTGTCGGGCAATACGCTGTTCGATCCCAAGTTCAAGGACGGCGAGCAGCTTCGCACCTACGACTACGTCGTCGCCAATCCGCCCTTCTCGGACAAGACCTGGTCCACCGGCCTCTTCTTGGGCGAAGGCGGCAGCGGCGACACCTACCAGCGCTTCACCTGGGGCGTGCCGCCCAGGAAGCAGGGCGACTACGCCTACCTGCTGCACATCATCTGCTCGCTGAAAAGCACCGGCAAAGGTGCCTGCATCCTCCCGCACGGCGTACTGTTCCGGGGCAATGCGGAAAGCCTCATCCGCCGGCAACTGGTCCGCTCCGGCTACCTCAAGGCGATCATCGGCCTGCCGGCCAATCTCTTTTTCGGTACCGGCATCCCGGCCTGCATCCTGGTGCTCGACAAGGAAAACGCCACCGCCCGCAAGGGCGTCTTCATGATCGACGCCGCCAAGGGCTACAAGAAGGACGGCCCGAAAAACCGCCTGCGCGAGCAAGACCTCCACAAGATCGTGGACACCTACACCCGGCTGGACGAAAGCGACCCGCGCTACGCCCGCATGGTGCCGGTCGCGGAAATCGCCGACCCCAGGAACGACTTCAACCTCAACCTCCCGCGCTACATCGACAGCGCCGCGCCGGAGGATCTGCAGGACATCGACGGCCACCTGCGCGGCGGCATCCCCGAGCGCGACCTCGATGCGCTCGGCAACTACTGGCAGATCATGCCCGGCCTGCGCGCCGCCTTGTTCGGCAACTCCACCCGCCCCGGCTACACCGCGCTAAAGCTCGCCATCGCCGAGGTCAAGCCCGCCATCTTCGGCCATCCCGAATTCGCCGCCTTCAACACCACGGCGAAGAAGCGCTTCACCCAATGGCAGACGGCCTCCATCCCGCTGCTCAAGGGACTCGCCCAGGACGGCCACCCCAAGCCGCTCATCGAAACCATCGCCGAAGACCTGCTCGCCACCTTCAAGGAAGTAAAGCTGCTCGACGCCTACGACGTCTATCAGCACCTCATGGACTACTGGTTTGACACCATGCAGGACGATTGCTACCTGATCGCCGCTGCCGGGTGGCAGGCGGGAGCAAAGCCGCGCGAAATCCGCCAGGTCAAAAACAAGGAAGGCAAACTCGTCTGGCCCGAGAAGGAGGACTACAAGAAGGGCAAGCGCCGCTTCAAGTCCGACCTCGTTCCTGCCGCCATTCTCATCGCCCGCTACTTCACCGCCGAGCGCGATGCCATCGCCGCCGCTGAGGCCGAACTCGCCGCGCTGGAGCAGCAGCTCGACGAAATGCGCGAGGAACAAAGCGGCGAAGAAGGACTGCTCGCCGAAGTCATCGAAGGCGAGGGCGACAAGCAGAAAATCACCGCCAAAGCCCTGAAGTCTCGCCTCAAGGAAATTGCCCAAGACCCGGACTACGCCGACGAGCGCCAGGCGCTGGAAGCCTACGCCGCGCTGCTCGACCGGCAGGCCGCCGCCAAGGCCAAACTCAAGGCCGCGCAGGACGACCTCGAAGCCAAGCTCGACGCCAAATACCCCACGCTCAGCGAGGACGACATCAAGACCCTGGTGGTGGATAACAAATGGCTGGCCACGATTGCCGCCGCCGTGCAGGGCGAGTTGGAGCGCGTCTCGCAAACCCTCACCGGGCGCATCCGCCAACTCGCCGAACGCTACGCCACCCCGCTGCCGCAGCTCACCGACGAAGTGGCGACGCTCGCTGCTCGCGTGGACGCGCACCTCAAAAAGATGGGTGCAAGATGGCGTTGACGCACACCGACAACTACCGGCAACTGCTGGAACAGATTTCAGACGCCTACACCCAGGGCCGGGTTCGGGCAGTGCAGGCCGTCAACGCCCAACTAATCGAGACCTACTGACAGGTCGGACGGCATATCGTGGAATACGAGCAGGCCGGCAACCTCCGTGCCGAGTACGGCAAGGCGCTCATCAACAACCTGGCTGCCGATCTCGGTCTGCGCCACGGCAAGAGCTTTAGCCGCAGCAATCTGGTGTACATGCGGCTGCTCTACCAGCGCTACCCAATAAGTCAGAAGGCTTCTCACCAATTGAGTTGGTCGCATCGTGGAGAAAGACCAGCTATACCTGCCCGACCGCGAAGCCCTGCGCCGCGAGCTGGAGCTGAGCCTGCGCGGGGTGGAATCGTGAGCGGGCCGCAAGCCGCCGTGCAGGGCGAGTTGGGGCGCGTCTCGCAAACTCTCTCCGGCCGCATCCGCCAACTCGCCGAACGCTACGCCACCCCGCTGCCGCAGCTCATTGACGACGTGGCGACACTCGCCGCCCGCGTGGACGCGCACCTCAAAAAGATGGGGGCGGTGTGGAAGTGAAACCCGGATACAAGCAGACCGAGGTGGGTGTGATCCCGGAGGAGTGGGAGGTGTCTTCCGTTGGGCGGGAGTATGAAATCAAACTCGGCAAGATGCTCGACGCGGAGAAGAACGCGGGTGTTCCTAAGCCTTATCTTGGTAACAGGGCTGTTCAATGGGATCGCATTGACATCAACGACCTTCCAACCGTGCCGATGTCTCGCTCCGACCTTGACCGGTTTCGGCTACAAAAGGGCGACTTGCTCGTGTGCGAAGGTGGCGAAGTTGGACGCGCCACGATTTGGGAAGCTCCGCTTGAAGAATGCTATTACCAAAAGGCGCTTCATCGCCTCCGCCCGCTACACGGTTTCAACTCGCAACTCATGGCTGCATTCCTCCGGCGCTGGTCGGATTGCGGCCTGCTCGCAAATTATGTGACCCAGACAAGCATCGCGCATCTTCCCAGAGAAAAGTTCATGGAAGTGCCAATGCCAGTTCCGCCACCGCCCGAACAACGCGCCATCGCTACGGCGTTGAGCGCAGCCAGCGGCTGCCGGAAGCTGCACTGAACGAGCCGGATACCCTGTTGCTGGAACGGCTGCACTTGCTTGCCGACGGGGTGTGCAAGCGCGCGACGGCGCTGCTGTTTCATGCCCAGCCCAGCCGCTGGTTTACCGGTGCCTATGTGAAGATCGGTTTTTTCGAGAACGATGCCGATCTGCGCTATCAGGATGAGGTGGATGGCCCCTTGCTGCTTCAGGTGAACAAGACCATCGAGGTGCTGCAAGCAAAATACCTGAAAGCCTTGATAAGCTACGAGGGTTTGCAGCGCGTGGAGACTTGGCCCATGCCCATGGCCGCGCTGCGCGAGGCGGTACTCAATGCGGTGGTGCACAAGGATTACTCAAGCGGCGCGCCGATTCAGATCAGTGTTTATCCCGACAGGTTGATGATCTGGAATTCGGGCAGTTTGCCGTCGGAATGGACGGTGGAGCGGCTGCTGACCAAGCACCCCTCCGCGCCCTTCAACCCGGACGTGGCGAACACGTTTTTCCGCAGCGGACAGATTGAGTCGTGGGGGCGCGGGATCGAGCGCATGATGCAAGCCTGCCTGGGCGCGGGTCAGCCTGCGCCTGTGCTGCAAGTGGAGTCTATCGGGGTGGGTGTGACGTTTTTGTTTGCGCCCACGCATGTCAAGCTCCAGATGGCACCGGCAGAAACGCCGGTAGAAACGCCGGTAGAAACGCCGGAGAAAATTCTTGTGGCATTGGAAGCAAGGCCGGACTTGACCCTGGCAGAGCTGGCGTCAACCATCGGCAAGTCATTGAGTGCCGTTGAGCGGGCGACGGCAAAACTGGTCAAAGAAGAGAAGCTGCGCTTCATTGGCCCCAAAAAGGGCGGGCGCTGGGAGGTGCTGAAATGAAGATCTGTGGCGCTATCTTCGCTAGAGTGATGGCCGAGGGGATGGTTACGCGCGGCGGGGGCGTTACCCGCATAAGCCCCAGTAGCATCGCCGGAGAAGCCCATGCCTGAACAACCCCGCTCCGAACGCACGACGCAGAACCGCGTCATCGCCCTGTTCACGGATAAGGCCCGGCCCGATTGCCTCGGCTACGATTACCTGGGCGAGTGGCGCAAACGGGACAATAATCGCTGCATCGAGACGGAATACCTGCGGGCGAACCTACAAAAGCGCGGCTATTCCGAGGCGCATATTGCCGCCGCCCTGCAAAAGCTGATGGTGGCTACGGACGCCACCGGCATCACGCTGTATCAAGCCAATCTGCGCACCTACCAACTGCTGCGCTACGGCGTGTCGGTGCAGATCGCCGCCGGTCAGCCGAGCGATCAGGTGCATCTGGTGGATTGGGAGCACCCCGAGAACAACGACTTCGGCCTCGCCGAGGAAGTGACCTTGCGCGGCGGCCATGAGCGGCGCCCCGACCTGGTTCTCTACCTGAACGGCATCGCCGTCGGCGTCATCGAGCTGAAGCGCAGCTCGGTCGAGATCGGCGATGGCGTGCGTCAGCTCATCACCAATCAGGAGGAGATTTTCAACAAGGGGTTCTTTGCCACGGTGCAGATGGTCTTCGCGGGCAGCGATTCGCAGGGGCTGCGCTATGGCACGGTCACGACCAAGGAGGAATTCTTCGTCGAATGGAAACGCCAGGACACTACCGACAGCCAACCCGCGGGCAAGTCTTTCATGGTTCAGGATGCCGGCGCTGTTCTATACCGCGTTGCGGGCGCTTTGCTGGATGTTCCCTTGGCCGAGATGTGCGAGAAATCCCGCCTGCTCGACCTGATCCGCAACTTCATCATCTTCGACAACGGCATCAAGAAGGTGCCGCGTCCGCATCAGTTCGCGGGCGTAAAGGCCGCGCAGGAGCGCATCCGCACGCGTGAGGGCGGCGTGATCTGGCACACCCAGGGCAGCGGCAAGAGCATCCTCATGGTGCTGCTCGCCAAGTGGCTGCTGGAGCACGATCCCGAGGCCCGCATTCTGGTGGTGACCGACCGCGACGAACTGGACAAGCAGATCGAGGGCGTGATGAAAAACGCCGGGGTCATCGGCGAGAACTCGCCCTCACCGCGCATCCAGAACCGGGCGGAGTTTGTCGCCAAGCTGGGTGCCGCCGCGCCCCGGCTGCTGTGCGCGCTCATCCACAAGTTCGACCCCGCCGACCTCACAGGCGAGCCGCCGCAGGTGCATGGCCGCTTCTATGTTTTTGTGGACGAATGTCACCGCACCCAGGGCGGCAACATGAACACGCAGATGAAGCGCTGGCTGGAGAACGCGCTGTTCATCGGCTTCACCGGCACGCCGCTGCTGAAGAAGGACGCGGCCAAGCTGCGGACGCGGGATATTTTCGGCACCTACATCCACACCTACAAGTTCCCCGAGGCCGTGGCCGACAAGGTGGTGCTCGATTTGAAATACGAGGCACGCGATGTGCCGCAGCGTCTCACCTCGCCGAAGGACATCGAAGACTATTTCGCGCGCAAGACCAAAACGCTGAACAATTTTCAGAAAGCCATCATCCGTAAACGCTGGGCGACGATGGAGGAGTTGATGAGCGCCGAAGAGCGCAAGGCGCGCATTGCCGCCAGCATCATCCACGATTTCGACACCAAGCCGCGCCTGAACGACGACCGGGGCACCGCGATTCTGGTGGCGGCGAGCATCTACGACGCCTGCCACTATTTCCGCATCTTTCTGAACAAACCCTTCGGCGAGTATTGCGGCGTCATCACCTCGCTCGAGCCTAACCACAACGCCATCTCACGCGAACCGGCCAACAGCGACGAACGCTACAAGTTCGACACTTACACCAAGTACGTCCTCAAGAACGGCCAGACGACCAAAGCCTACGAGGACGAAGCCAAGCGCCGCTTCATCGAAGAACCCGCCAACATGAAGCTGCTGATCGTGGTGAGCAAGCTCCTGACCGGCTTCGACGCGCCGAGCTGCTCCTACCTTTACCTGGATAACGAACTGCACGATCACAACCTCTTCCAGGCCATCTGCCGCACCAACCGGCTCGACGGCGACGACAAGGACTACGGCCACATCGTGGACTTCAAGAAGCTGTTCGATGACGTGCAGGAGGCCATCGCGGTGTATAGCTCCGACGAGCTGGACATCGATCAGGGCGACGGTGGCAGCAACAACGTCGAACTGAAGGACTGGCTCAAGGAAGGCAAGAAACAGCTCGATGCCGCCCGCGAGGCGCTGCGCTACCTGTGCGAGCCGGTGCCGCTGCCGCGCGAGATGGAGCAATTCCTGCACTACTTCTGCGGTGACGCGGCCAATCCGCTGGCGCTGACGAATACGGAACCGTTGCGCATCACGTTTTACAAGTCCGTGGCGGCTTTCGTGCGTGCCTATGCCGACATCGCGCAAGACCTCGCCGCGGCGGGCTATACCGATGCGGAGACCACCGCGCTGCAGAAAGAGGTGGATTTTTACGGCGAAACGCGCATCGCGATCAAGAGGCATTCAGGCGAGGAACTGGACATCAAGCCCTTTGAAGCCGATATGCGGCGCCTGCTCAACACCTATGTCCAGGCCGATTCAGCGGCGGACGTGGGCAATCTCAATTCGCTTTCGCTCACCGAGCTGATTATCGAGACCGGCATTCACGATGCCATTGCCCGCAAGCTGAATGAAAAAGGCAAACTCTCGAAGAATGCCATCGCCGAGGGCATCATCAACAACGTCCGCAAGACCATCATCCGCGACCACCTGACCGATCCGAGGTTTTATGCGGAGATGTCGAAGCTGCTGGACGACCTCATCAAGCAGAGCCGGGAGGATGCGGCGGCGTATGAGGCCTTCCTGAAAAAGGCCGAAGAACTCGTGAAACGCCTGGCGCGGAAGGAACCCGGCCCCGGTGTGCCTGCGCTTCTTCATGGCAAACCCGAGGCCATCGTGCTTTTCAACAACCTCGTTAGTATTCCTGCGGCGGCCTTCCAGTGTCCGGCAGACGATGACGCGAAAGCGGGGCTCGCGCTCGAACTCGACCAGGCCATGCGCGAGCACGCGCCGGCGAGCTGGAAGGGCGACGACACGAGGGAGAAGCAGGTACTGGACGCGCTCTTTCCCATCATGGCAAGAGACCGTGAAGCGACGAGGGAAATTTTCGAAATTATCAAGAAGCAGCCGGGCTATTGATGAACGAGACGATACAACTGGGCGAAATTTCAATTCTGGTGACGCGGAAGGCGATCAAGAACGTCCACCTCTCCGTCCATCCGCCGGAAGGCCGGGTGACGCTCGTGGCGCCTAGCGGAACACGTCTGGAGGTCGCCCGCGCCTACGCGATCTCGAAACTGGGCTGGATACGGGCGCAGCGGAAAAAACTGGAAACCCAGGCGCGGGAAACGCCGCGCCGCTTCGTCGAGCGCGAAAGTCACTATCTCTGGGGGCGGCGCTACCTGTTGACGGTGAAATACCACGATGCCAAACCCTTCGTTTTGCTCGACCACAAGCGCATCACGCTGACTGTGCGCCCTGGCGGCGATGCCGAAAAACGCGCCGAGGTGATGCACGAGTGGCATAAATCCCTGCTTCATGCGGTCGTGCCGCCGCTAATCGCCAAATGGGAGCAGAAACTGAAAGTGAAAGTGACCGGCTATTTCCTGCAACGGATGAAAACCAAGTGGGGAAGCTGCAATCACAGCGCGGCTCATATCCGCCTGAACACCGAGCTAGTGAAAAAGCCCAAGGATTTGCTTGAATATGTGATCGTCCATGAGTTGGTGCATCTGATCGAGCCGACGCACAGCGAACGATTCATCGCCATCCTTGAAGAGCATTACCCGACTTGGCGCGAAGCTCGCGCTGAACTCAACGAGTTGCCGCTGACGGCAGAGGTGTGGAAGGAGTAAGTGCATGGCTCGCACCCACGCTTTGGCTAACAGTCGTGGCCGACGGCAATCTGTCGAAAATATCGATTTAAAATATTGAAACCGGTCACTCCAGTAGGTTGAACCGACAGCCATTTCAGAAACTTGCTACCGTCCGCTTTGGCCGAACTACCGACATCCACCTTGCCCCCATGAACGGCGGCTTCCAGGTCTGCTGCTGACCTTCATTGCTCCAACATTGTCAGTCAACCAATGATTTCAACCTTGTAGTGTACAAAACGGATCACGGTAAGAATGAGCTTTCAACCACATTTTGCACACTACCGCATGAATTCACAAAACCTACTGCCTTGTCTGTTCCAACCCTAGAATGCATATAGCCAATTATTGAAAGCGGTCACTCGCGTAAACCGTTCCAGAGATTATTCTTCGCTTTCCACTATCGTTTCTTCACGGCCGCAACGCGAGCAGCGGATTTGGATATAGGTTTCGCGAAAACTTTTTTCCCGCGAGCATTCGACATTCCGGTGTCCCAGGAAATAGCAAAGCAACCGCCTGAACCACTTCCGTAACATTACCTTCCCTCGCTTCTTTCGTTTGCAGCGGCACTTCCCGCGTACCGGTCCTTGCGGGTTAACGCTCGGCCAGGGTTTCCGCGCTCAGCATGATGATTTCGATTTCCTCGATGATCTCTTCCTGGCGCAGCACATTATATTTCAAGGTCAGGTCGGAAGACTCCTGTTCCATGCGCTGCAAGGCGCGTTCCATGTGCTGGAGGCGGTAGCGGTTTTCCGCCATCAGCGAGGCATAAAATGCTTGGTGCAGTGCCGCGAACAGGTAATGATCGACCAGCTCCGCGTACAAGGCGGCGCTCGGCAAATTGAGCAAGGGCGGGTCGCTATGGCGCTGCGCGGGGAATTCCTGGATCGGCATGGGCAACAGCGGGCGCACCACCACTTGCTCGTCCTGGTGGTGCAACACCTTCAGGGAATTATGCTGGGGAACATCGTCTCCCAAGCCATGCAGCGCTTCCATCAGGCGCAGCAGCACCGCCTGGACTTCCTCCGCCACGGTCGGTCCCTCCACCGTGGCCGCGACGCGCGGATCGTCGGTCAGCTTGGCCGTAAGCTTGCGCCCCACCACCACCAGGCGGTGCGTTTCGCCGCAGGCTTGCAGCGCGGCCGTAATTTCTTCGTTGAATTCGCCGCAGAAGCCGCGCTCCGAACCGATGGCCAGGTAAACGCAACGTTCTTCCGCGACGTTGCCCGGTTGCGGATAAAAACTTAAAAAATCGCCGACCGCGCTTTCGATCCCGGCCAGGGCGCGTTGCTGGTTGGCGAGAAAGCGGGCGAGCTTGCGGGTTTCGATCAACGAGAGGTTTTTCATCGCGGTCATGATGCCGCTGATATCCCCGAGAATCGCGAGATGCTGGCGCAACTCCAGGCGCTTGCTCATGCTCGCCCCAACTCGCCCAGCCACACCGCCACCCGGGCGCGCCACGCCTCGCGGCCGGCTTCGAGGGTCAGTCCGCTCTGCGCCGTGCGTTGCGCCAGACCGTGCAGAATGGCGGGCACATCCTGGGCGCTCATCCCGTCCAGCAGCCCTTCGTTGAAAGCGATCATCCACGCCAACTGGAATTCGATGGCGAGCGGCGCCAAGCATTCCTGCTTGAGGATTTCCCGCAACAGTTGGCCGCGCTGGATCTTGGCTTCCATGCTGGCTTCCAGCTTGGAACCGAAGCGGGTGAATACCTCCAGTTCGAGGAATTGCAGATAGTCGAGTTTCATCCGCCCGGCTTCGCTCTTGATGGCCGGGTACTGGGCCTTGCCGCCGATCCGCGACACCGAGCGGGTAACGTCGATGGCCGGCAGGAAACCGCCGGCGAACAGGCGTTTGTCGAAGTACACCTGGCCGTCGGTGATGGAAATCAGGTTGGTGGGGATATAAGCGGCGATTTCGCCCTGCTCGGTTTCGACGATGGGCAGCGCGGTCATGCTGCCGCCGCCGCGGGAGGGCGCCAGGCAGGTGGAGCGCTCCAGCAGGCGCGCGTGGAGATAGAAAATATCGCCGGGATAGGCTTCGCGCCCCGGCGGTCGGCGCA
This sequence comes from Sulfuricella sp., assembly GCA_018336195.1. GTDB lineage: Bacteria > Pseudomonadota > Gammaproteobacteria > Burkholderiales > Sulfuricellaceae > JAGXQV01. Next base: position 14,790 of record JAGXQV010000149.1, read on the forward strand.
GCAGCAGCGACAGTTCGCGGTAGGTGCGGGCGTGGGTGGACAGATCGTCGTACACCACCAGCACGTCCTTGCCCTGCCCCATCCAGGCTTCCGCCACGGCGCACCCGGCGAACGGCGCCAGGTATTTGAGACCGGGCAGAGCGGTGGCTTCCGCCACCATCAGCGTGGTATAGGCCAGGGCGTTGTGCTGGCGCAGGATGTCCAGCGCCCGCACCACGTCGGAACGCTTCTGCCCGATCATCACGTAAACGCAGCAAACGCCCTTGTCGCGCTGGTTGATGACTGCATCGAGGGCCAGCGAGGTCTTGCCGGTGCCGTTGTCGCCGATCAGCAGTTGGCGCTGGCCCTTGCCCAGCGGAATCAGGGTATCGACGATCTTGTTGCCGGTGAGCAAGGGCTGGGCGACAAAATCCCGCGCCACCAGCGGCGGCGACAGCACGTCCAGTTCGCGCCGACCGCCGAGGAGCGGTTCGGGCTGGCCGTCCAGCGGATTGCCGAGCGGGTCGATCACCCGCCCCAGCAGGGCGTCGCCGGTGGCGATACTGAGCCGCTGGCCGGTCAGGAATACGGTGGTACCGGCGGTGAGGCGCGGCGTTTGTTCGAGAAGGATGGCGCCGACGTGGTTTGCGCCGAGGTGGAACACCATGCCGCGGCTGCCGTCCTCCAATTCCAGGATTTCATCCATCGCCGCGGAAGGAATGCCGCTAATCCAGGCGATGCCGTCGCCCACCGAGGCCACCCAGCCTTGTTCGGCGAGACGCACGCCGAAGCGGTAGTCGTCGATGCAGCGCGCCTGGCGCTGCAACGCGGGAGCGATGCTAGCGAGCGACACGGGGAGCCACCTCGGCAAAGAATTTCAGTTCGTCCTGGAGATTGGCGCGCAGCACCCACGGACCGATGGTCAGGCGAAACCCCGCCAGGAGCGCCGGGTCTTCCTGGAAAACCGGGGAAATCGGGCACTGCGCCATGTGGAATAGCGCGTCGGAGAGGACCGCCCGTTGCCCTTCGGCGAGCGGATAAGCGCTCGCCACCTTGATGCTCCCCTGGTGGTCCGCCAGCGCCCGCCGCAGCAGTTCCAGGTTTTGCGCGGGCATTTCCGCAACTTCGCGCAGCAGGATACCCAGCAGTCCGGCTTCCAGTTCCGCCCCGGCCAGCGGCTCCAGGAGCTTGGCAACGAAACGGCTGCCAGTGGCCAGCGCTTGTTCGCCCAGGGAATTCAGCAATTCGTCGTGGCGACGCTGCTCCAGCACCTGCGCCCGTTCTCGTTCCTCTTCCAGTTCGGTGCGCAGTTCGGCTTGCAAACGGCTGCGTTCGCTGTCGATTTCTTCGTGCAGATCGCTGCGCGCCTGTTCCTTCTCCTTTTCCCAGGCAGCCATGCGGCCCTCGTATTGCTCGCGCAACAACTCGGCCTCGCCGCGTAGTTCAACCGCCTCCTGGCGCACCTGCTCGATGGCCGCCTGGCGTTTTTCGATCACCTGCAGCACCGGCTGATAGAAAAACCGCTTCAGCAGCCACAGCAGGATCAGGAAGTTGAGCGCTTCCAGGAGAAAGGTAGAGAGATCGAATTCCACGGTGTTATTTCACCAAATAGGCGAGTAGCGGGTTGCGGAACAGGATAATCAGCACCACCACCAGCACGTAAATCGCCAGCGACTCGATCATCGCCAGGCCGATGAACAGGGTGCGGGTGATGGATTTTTCCGCCTCCGGCTGACGCGCCAGGGCATCCAGCGCCTGACTGATGGCCCGGCCCATGGCGATGGCCGGGAACATCACGCCGATGGCGATGGCCAGCGCGGCGCCCAAGGTGGAAAGCAGGGTAAACCAGGTCATATCGCTCATGTTTCAGGACTCCTTTTCAATTGTTGCGACTGAATGCCGCCGGCGATGTAGATCAACGCCAGCATGCCGAAAATGTAGGCCTGCACCAGGGCTTCGACGATGTGCAGCATCAACAGCGGGATCGGGGCGAACAGCCCGGCCACCAGCAACACCAGCATGGCGGCCATTTCCAGGCTCATGATGTTGCCGAACAAACGCACCGCCAGGGCGATGGTGCGCGAAACTTCGCCCAACAGGTGGAACGGCAGGAGGATCGGGTTGGGGGTCAGGTAATGGCGCAGGTAGGCACGAAAACCCACGTTGCGAATGCCGTACCAGTGCACCGCCAGAAATACCATGATGGCCAGGGCCGTGGTGGTGGAAAGATCGCCGGTCGGCGAGCGCAGGCCGGGCGCCAAGCCGGTGAGGTTGGCGGTCACCACGAATATCCACAAGGTACCCAGGAAAGGCAGCAGCCCCTTGACATGGTCGGGCAGCACGGCGCCGATGGCGTCCTCGAAGGCATTCACGATCCCCTCCAGGGCGACCTGGAAAGGCGCAGGTTGGTCGACGCTCAGGCGGCGCGTGGCGAACCAGCCCAAACCGCCGAGCAGCGCCATCAGCAGCCAGGTGGTCAGCACCGTCGCACCGACGTGCAGCGGCCCCAGGCTGAAAGAGAAGATCGCCAACAACTCCGGCTTGCCCATTAGTGTTCTCGGATATAAAAGTACACGTTCAATACCCCCACGATGATCCCCAGCACCAGCAAACTCAAGGTCCAGCGCATGGAATACCCCTCCAGGTTGCTGTCCAGCCAGTTGCCCAGGTAAGCGCCGCCGATCACCGGCAGCACGAACAGCAGCGCCAGCACGCCGATGAACGCGGATTGCGCGAGGATGGTGGGGCGATCCTTCTCGGCCTGCTGCATGCGGGAGACCTGCTTTTCGATATTGCGGCGCAGTTTATTGTGGTTATTGGTGTCGGTCATGATTTCAATTTAGCAGGTTTATTCGGCCTAAAAACCTCAGTTGCGAACCGCAGAGGCGCTAAGGCGCCAAGATGACGCAAAGGAAAACAGAGGGGACAACGATGTCTGGGTGAATTGTATTCTCACCCTTTGGATTGGCCGGCTCGACAATCCCCCTTCCTGATTTCTTTGCGCCTTCGCGCCTTTGCGGTTCATGAATTGCCTTCCTGATTAGCGCTGATCTTCAGCTTGGCCGGATGTTTCAAATAAATGACTCTTTATCCTGTAGGAGCGTGGCTTGCCCGCGACAGAAGGTATCACGAAGAGGCACCGCAATCGCGGCCAAGGCCGCTCCGAAGAACCGAACCAATAGCTGAAAATCAGCGCTAATCAGGATTGCCTTTGCTAAGTTCAGCGTTCATTTTCCACAAGCGCTTCAATATTTCCTCTTCGAGGCGGTGCAGGCTTTGCTTGACCTCGTGCAGCGCTTCCTCTTCGCGCAGCAACTGGTCGAGCAGGTCGCGGCTGATGCGCTGGTAGTCGTCGTCGAGGAGATAGCGGCGGGTGCTGACGACCAACTCGTTATCGACGCAATACAGCAAGGCACCGGGCACCGCCAGATAACGCCATGCGCCCTCTTCACCGCGAAAGCGCGACAGCCCAAACACCAGCGAAGTCATGAAGCGGGCGTGGCGCGGCAGGATGCCGAAACTGCCCGAGGCATCTTCGCCGACGAAACTGCACACCCCGTCGATGCGCTCGTATTGGGTAGCGCTTTGCAGATGCAGGACGAAGGCGCTCATAACGTCTCTTTCATGGCGCCGCGCATGTAACAGCGGTCTTCGCTGAATTGGTCGAAGTCGCCGCGCAGGAACGCCTCGCAATCGGCAAGGGTTTCATTGAGCGGCACCGACGCGCCCTTGATGCCGGTATGCTCGGCCACCACGTGGAAGGGCTGGGTCAGATAGCGCTGCAGCTTGCGCGCCCGCACCACCACCTTGCGGTCCTTTTCCGACAATTCCTCGATCCCCAGCATGGTGATGATGTCCTCCAACTCGCGGTAGCGTGCGAGGTGTTCGCGCACCCGTTCCGCCACGCTGTAATGGCGGTCGCCGAGAAAATAGCGATCCATCATCTTGCTGCCGGACGCGAGGGGGTCGACCGCCGGATAAATCCCTTTGCTGGCCTGGGCGCGGGAGAGGATCACCGTGGTGTCGAGATGGCCGAGGATGGCCGACACCGCCGGGTCGGTCATGTCGTCGGCGGGCACGTAAATGGCCTGCACGGCGGTGATGTTGCCGTGATGGGTGGAAGTGATGCGGTCCTGCAATTCCGCCACCTCGCTCATCAGGGTAGGCTGGTAGCCGACGGTGGCGGGCATGCGCCCCAACAGGCCGGAGATTTCGCTGCCCGCCTGGACGAAGCGGAAGGCATTGTCCATCAGGAACAGCACTTCCTTGCCCAGGGTATCGCGCAGGTATTCGGCATAGGTGAGCGCCGTCAGGCCCACCCGGAAGCGCACGCCGGGCGACTCGTCCATCTGGCCGAAGACCATCAGGGCATGGTCCATTACCCCGGTTTGGCGCATTTCGTGCCACAGCTCGTGGCCTTCGCGGATCCGTTCGCCGACCCCGGCAAACACCGACACGCCTTGATGCAGCGCGACGATGGCACGCATGAATTCCATGATGAGCACCGTCTTGCCCACCCCGGCGCCGCCGAACAGGCCGGTCTTGCCGCCCTTGATGAAAGGGCACAGCAGGTCGATGGCCTTGATGCCGGTTTCCAGGATACCGCCGGCGGCTACCGCTTCATGGAGATCCACCGGCTTGGCGAGGACGTTGCGAAATTGCAGGGCTTGCAAGGGAAGTCCCTCGTCCAGCGGTTCGCCGAACACGTTGAGCAGGCGCCCCAGGCAATCGGGGGTAACCGGCACCTGCAAGGGCGCAGCGCTGTCGTACACCGCCATGCCGCGGGTGAGACCTGCCGTGCGGTGGAGGGTGATGGCGCGCACCTTGTGTTCGTCGAGGTGCATGTACACCTCGAAAACGTAGGTTTCGTGGTCGATGGCGCTAAACAGGGCACGATGCAACGGCGGCAGGGTATCGCAAACGATGTCGACGACCGGCCCGCGGACCTCGGCAATCAGCCCGATTTGAGAGCGAGGAGATATCGTTGCGGTTGGCATCAATCACGTCCCGGAAACATCACAGCCGAAACCCAGCAAGGTGATGAGTAATGAGTGATGGGTAATGGGAGGGTGGTTTTCATCACCCATTCCTCATCACCCATCACCGCGGAATTCAATTCAAACCACATGGGGGTCATGTTTTGACATCACTTGACTGAATAAGAGACTAAGAATCCTTGCGCCCATGACAGGCAAGCCGCGACACCGCCAGGTCATTTTTGCTTGCTCGACCAACCCCTGACCAATTCCTGGGCCATTTCCATTTGCAAGGGAGTCATCTCCAGTTCGAGCGAACTTTTATTCCGCGCGGCAACCTCGTTCCCCGCGGCGGCGGCCAAGCAGAACCACATGTACGCCTGCACCCGGTCGGCACGCACGCCTTGCCCTCTCAAGTACATCACGCCCAAATTATTCTGGGCATCGGCGTTGCCTTGTTCGGCCGCCTTACGGTACCACGACAACGCGGTCTTGAAACTTTGCGGCGCACCTTGCCCACTGTCGTACATCGCCCCCAGGCGAAACTGGGCTTTTTCAATCCCCTGCACCCCCGCCTTGCGGTACCACTTCAAGGCCAGCAGGTCGTTTTGAGAAACGCCTAGCCCGTAGTCGTACATCACTCCCAGTTGATACTGGGCCGACGCATCGCCGCTCTCGGCAAGCGGGCGGAATTCCTTCTCGGCTATCGCGTAATCGCCGTTTTTGAGGGCGTCGATGCCTGCCTGAATGTCAGCCCGCGCGTAAGCCCAGGTCGCCAGGAAGATCACCGCAACGATGGCTTTCAGGTAAACAACTCGCATATTCCGAAAAACCTCAGTCGTTCGTCCCGTTGACAATCAAGCCGTCCTTGCATTCGACGCTAAACATCGCCCCCTCGTTCTTGAGGATTTCCCTGAATCCGCCGTGATCCTGGCACAGATACATCGCTTTGAAATTGTTGGAAACCGCCGTCGAAAAATCGTTGCCACACCCGCTCGCCCCAAGGAAGAGCGGAATGACCAGCACTTTTGCAAGGTGGGTAAACGGCTTATTCACGATTTCCGCCGCTCCGTTCAATGGCGACTTGGAGGTTTTATTGCCCCGCGATTCATGGCCCATTCTAAGCCTTAAATGGTTGCCCATGCGGCTTCTACTTTGTTTGTAGACCACCGCGCCACGCCCTGGCAACCCGCGTTACTCAAATGTTTCGACTCATGCGAGACGTAACGTCAATAAGCCATGCTTGCGATTATTGCGGCGGAAAGCGCAGTTCGGAAAAAGCCCGTCCGGCCTGGATGGCGCGGCGTTCGATGGCCATCGCCGACTCCAACCAGCCTTTTTGTTCGAGGAACAGCAAATAGGCCCGGGTGCTGACCTTGCGGCAGTTGGCGGGCAGCAAAAAGCTGGCGCGGGCAATCTTGTGGTCTTCAAACAGAAACACCCCGGTCTTCGGTGGCTCCGCCAGGGCGAAATCGTTCATCGCCTCCTGGATTGCCAACTCGCCGAGATGGGCCTTTTTCGGGGTCGCGGTGGCGAGCGTCTGCTGGTAATGGAGGAAGGTTCGGGTGGGTAAAACCGCAAGCTGCCGATCCTGCGCCCATTGCCCCAGTTTCCGGCTGGTCGGCGTTTCGTTCCGAGTCACCTCATGCAACACCATATCGACCAAGGACACATTCCAGCCCGGCTTGAACAGCAGATCGAGGGCATCGGCATAAGCCAGGGTTATCAACGGCCCGGCATCGGGCAGCAGCACGATATCGGAAGGAGACGGCATCGTCACCCCCACTCAGGAGGCCAGGGCATCCAGGCTCTCGACCATCCCCTGCGTGATCGCCTCCGGCAGGCGCGGCATGGGCAAATGCGCCTGTGCCATCAACAGGAATAAGTCTTCCTCGCTGTCGATTCCCAGCACATCCATGACGGCATAGTCATCGATCCGTCCCAACGAAAAATCAAGCAGCGCCCGGAAGTTTTGATTACCGGATGTCTCGGCGGCCTCGAAGGTCTCGACCAAATAGCGCAGTTCCGCATTGAATAAGGCATTGATCGAGGTATCCGCCTTGGCTGCCACCACCTTGGCCCGCTTGAGCAGCCCCCGATCCACGGAACCGGTGAAATTAACGGTAGTCATGACCACCTCCTGACGAATTACACATAATTAAGTGTAGCATGGCTTGGGATGTGGCAGAGATTGGGGATGGTTCTTAATGTCTGGCGGAAGCATCGTGGTCGCAAATTCGCCGGCACCGCTTCGTGGCCTAATCCAGCTTCGCCAGCTCATCGCGCAGCATCTGCTCCCAGCCGCGCTGGTGGGCATGAAGGCGGTTTTCCTTGCCCAGCCGGGCGAGGATGTCGATCCCGCGCCGCAGCAGCGCGGCGGCTTCCCGGTCACCCAGCCCCTTCCCGCGCAAGGTCGCCAGTTTCCCGCACCATGTCGGTGAGCGAGATGAAGTCCGCTTCGTTTTTGGAAATCACCGTGATGGCGGTCCCTTGTACATCAATCGTGGTTTTGCGTGTCATGCTCAGACGGCGTCCAGATAAAGCTCGGTTTCTCACTCGCGAATGGCTGGTTCGATGATAGATCGTGTCCCCCGGACGGGCAATCCGGGTCGCAAGGCGCCTTTTGGAAAGACGTTACCCGACGCCGTGCGGCGCCACCTGCAACCAGAACGTCACCGGGCCGTCGTTGGTGAGCGTAACCTTCATGTCCGCGCCGAAGATGCCGGTGGCGACCTGGGGATGCTGCGCGCGAGCCAGTTCGACGAACTGCTCGAACAACGCCTTGCCGATGTCCGGCGGGGCGGCGCTGGAAAAACTTGGGCGGGCGCCCTTGTGGGTATCCGCCGCAAGGGTGAACTGCGGAACCAATAACAACCTGCCGCCGATGTCGCGCAGGCTGAGATTCATTTTGCCGGCCGCGTCGGGGAACACCCGGTAGCCCAACAGGCGCTCCAGGAGGCGGCTCGCGCTGGTTGGGTCATCGCCTTTTTCGACGCCGACCAGTACCAGCAAACCGCGCTCAATCGCACCGACGGTCGCACCTTCAACCACCACACTGGCCTGGCTGACGCGCTGGAGAAGCCCGATCATTGCGGTTCTCCGCCCATCCGGGTGAGGCAGGCAAAGTACACCGCCGGGTCGGGCTGGGTACGGTTGCGCTGGGCCTGCCAGATCATTTCGCCGAGGCATTCGAGCAGGGCATGTTCGGACTGGTGTTCGTCGCCGTTCTTTTCCAAGAGTTTACGGTAGTGCGCGACCACCCCGCGCGGCTGGTCGATGGAGAGTTGCTCGCGGATCGACAGGTGCAGCGAGAGGTGGAGAAAGGGGTTGGTTTCGCCACTTTCCGGCGGGTAGTCGCGCTCCAGGTACTGGTCGGGATTGTCGAGTTGGGGGTGATATTCGGGATGGAGCAGCATCACCGCCAGCGCCATGCGCTCCAGGTCGGTGAGCGGGGCGTGTTCCTTGTGCTTTTTCCAGGCGTCGAAGAGGAAACGCCGTGCCTGGTCGCGGCTGGGGCTAAACATCAGGTCTTGTCCTTGTATTCGCACAGATCACGGATGATACACACCCCGCAATCCGGCTTGCGCGCCTTGCACACGTAGCGCCCGTGGAGGATCAGCCAGTGGTGGGCGTGGCGGCGAAAAGGCTTTTCCACCACCTTGAGCAGCTTCTTTTCGACTTCCAGGACGGTCTTGCCGGGTGCCAGGCCGATGCGGTTGGCGACCCGGAAGATGTGGGTGTCGACGGCCATGGTTTCCTCGCCGAAAGCGGTGTTGAGGATCACGTTGGCGGTCTTGCGCCCCACGCCGGGCAGTGCTTCCAGCGCGGCGCGGTCGTGCGGCACTTCCCCGCCGTGACGCTCCAGCAGCAGGCGGCAGGTTTCAATGAGGTGTTTGGATTTGCTCTTGTAGAGGCCGATGGATTTGACGTAATCCTCCAGCCCTTCTTGCCCCAGAGCCGCGATAGCTCGCGGCGTGCTGGCGACGGGAAACAGCTTCGCGGTGGCGAGATTGACGCTCTTGTCGGTGGCTTGCGCCGACAGGACGACGGCCACCAGCAATTCGAAGGGGGTACGGTAATTCAGCTCGGTGGTCGGCTCGGGATTGGCGGCTTGCAGGCGCTGGAAAATGGCGCGTCGTTGGTCGGCGTTCATGGCGTTCGAGCTTACCACAAAGACCGCCGCCAGGCTTGTGACGCCCCGCCAAAGCCCCTATGATGCATTCAAACCAACCCGGAACAAGTCATGGAATCCTCGCTCTCCATCGAACTCGCCAAGCAGGTGTTGCAGGCGGTCGGCATCATCCTCGCCATCGGCACTTTTTCCGGCTTGCTCGCGCAGAAGTTGAAGGTGCCGGACGTGGTGGTATTCCTGCTGGTGGGGATGCTGATCGGTCCCGGCGTTTTGGGGCTGATCGACATCAAGGCGGACTCCGCGCTCAACCAGTTGATCCTGATTTTCGGCTCGTGCTACATCCTCTTCGACGGCGGGGCCAGCCTGCGCCTCAAGGTACTCAAGGAAGTGTGGATCACCATCGTGGTGCTGGCCACCGTAGGGGTGGTGATTTCCACGCTGATTACCGGCGTGGCGGCGTATTACCTGCTCGGCGTACCGATGGTCGTCGCGCTGCTGCTGGGTGCCACTATCGCCTCCACCGACCCGGCCACCCTGGTGCCGGTTTTCAAGCAGGTGCATATCAAGGATCGGGTGGCCCAGACGGTAATGAGCGAATCGGCCTTCAACGACGCGATGGGCGCCATCATCACCTTTTCCATCCTCGGCATCGCCATGGGTGGCGGCGAGTTTTCCGTCGGCCACACCCTGCTCGACCTGCTCAAGCAATCGCTGATCGGCATCGCGATGGGCGGGGTGCTGGGTTATCTCGCCGCGCTGCTGATCGCCCACGAAAAATTCGGTTTCCTCCAGGAATACGCCCCGGTGGTGTCGCTGATGGCGGTGATCGGCGCCTACATGGGGGCGGACGGCTTGCAGGCGAGCGGCTTCATGGCGGTATTCGTGTTCGGCATCGTGATCGGCAACAAGGAGGTTTTCGGTTTCGAAATGGAAGCCGGCGAACAGGAGAGACTCGAAGAATACGTGATGACCACCGCGCTAATCATGCGCATGTTCATTTTCATCCTGCTCGGCAGCCAGGTGGATTTCGCCCTGATGAACCAATACCTGCTCGGCGGCGGACTGGTGGTGGCAATCTTCATGCTGGTGGGACGCCCCGCCACGGTGTTCCTGTGCGCCCTGCCGGACCGCCGCGCCCGATGGACATTCCGCGAATTGCTGTTCATGTGCTGGACCCGCGAAACCGGGGTCATCCCCGGCGCCCTGGCCGGCCTGCTGCTGGGCATGAAGGCGCCGGGCGCGCAAATGATCGCCTCGGTCACTTTCATCGCGATTCTCATGACCATCCTGATCCAGGCCACCACCACCCAATGGCTGGCGGGGAAACTGGGGTTGCTGGTCGAATGAAGTAGCCCGGATGCAGCGCAGCGGAATCCGGGGGTCCCGGTAGCTGAGCTCTATCCGCCTGTCGGCGGCCCCGGATTCCGCTCTCGCTTCATCCGGGCTTGTATGCTTCGACCTGCACTGAGTTGGGTGCCGGGGTGGAGGGACGATCCGGGCTATCTGCCGTTGTTGCGGACAGACTCACGTAGCCATGTCCCCACTCTGTCTTCATTAACGTCGATTTGGGATGCAGCGGCAGGCCCCACCTGACCGCCGATAGAGACAAGCTCACGCCACGAAGACAGCCTACCCCAGCGCAACAAAGTGTACTGTGTTGACGCGGATAGTTCCACAGCGGCGCGCTCCGACACGGTTATTAACCTACGCTGTGGTTCGAGGAAATACCATGCCCAATCAGCCCACGCCAACCATCATCGGGTGCGATGTCAGCAGTAAAGAGATCGTCATTGCCTACGCCAATGCAAACCAAGCCGTGAAGACCATCGCCAACACCCAGAAAGCCATCGTCGCTTGGCTAAAACAACTTCCCGAAGACACCGTCATCGGCATGGAGGCGACGGGCCGCTATCATGACACGCTTGCCGATTGCGCCGCATCCAGCGGTCGGCGGGTTTACGTCATCAATCCCAAGCAGTTATCCCTTTACGCCAAGGGGGTCGGTCAGCGTGGTAAAACCGATCCGCTCGATGCCGGCGTTATCGCTCGCTATGTGGCCCGCGAAGGCGATCAATTGCCCCCCTACACCGTACCTACCCCCACTCAGCGGATGATACGCAATCTGCTGAGCCAGCGGGCCGGCATCGTCAAACATTGCGGGGCAATCCGGCAGTGCCTGCGGGATACCGACTCCAATGGGAGCTGCGTCTTGAAACGCGCCCATCAGAAGGCCTTACAAAGCCTGCAAGCTTTGCTTGCGGAAATCGATTCCCAGCTCAAAGCCTGTGTAAAAACAGAGGCGGCACTCGAACAAAAGCGGGCGTTGTTACAGACGATTACCGGCGTCGGACTGCTCAACAGCCTAACCCTGACTCATCGCTTCGACCGCACCCCGTTCGCCAATAGCGATGCCGTGGTGGCGGCTTATGGCTTGGATCCTCGACCTAAAGATTCCGGCAACAAGATCGGGCAACGACGCCTGACCAAACAGGGCAATGCCGAAGATCGACGGTTGATCTATCTGGCCGCGCAAAGTGCCGCAAAAACCAAGACCTTTAAGCCAATGTACTCCGCTTTACGCGAGAAGGGCTTCGCTACTGCCGAGTCCATCGTTATCATCGCTCGCAAGCTCCTGCGCATCGCTTTCGCCGTCTGGAACTCCAACAAGCCCTTTGACCCACAAAAAATCAGTTTTCAGCCTTGCGCAAAACCATAGGATCTACGAGACTCAATAACCATCTAACTTAGTAGGTTTCCGCGCCGGGTTTCGGTGATAATAGAAAAAAATCATTCGAACCGTTTTTCTGGACAACTCAATGTACCGCAACCGACCGGACACCACGCCTCTCGAAAGCTCCTTCTTCAAGCTCCCCGACACCTTGCTGCTGGTATTCGGGCCGGATTGGTCGCTACGCATGATTAGCGAGGCATGGTCGGCCACCCTCGGTTATCCGCTCGACGAGTTGCGCCAACGCAGCTTCCTCGACCTTCTCCACGAAGATGACCGGGACGCCATGGTCGAAAGGCTGGCGACCCTCAACTCGGACACCCCCACCTTGCGCTTTTCCACGCGCTGCCGCCGCCAGGACGGCTCTTATCTGGGGGTGGTGTGGAACGTCAGCTACGACCCGGACAACGGCTTGAACTATGCCTCCGCCCACGAAACCGCCATCAACCTGAGCGGCAACGACGCCCAGCTTCCCGACCGGTTCATCGACCGCCTCACCGGCCTGCCCAACCGCAGCCTGTTTCTCGACCGCCTCGAACACACCCTGCGGCGCAGCGAGCGGCGCAAGGATCTGCAATTCGCCGTGCTGTACTGCGGCATCGACCGCTTCAAGGTGGTCAATCACAGTCTCGGCCACCGCATGGGCGACCTGCTCCTGATGAGCGTGGCCGACGTGCTGCGCGGCATCATCCGCCCCACCGACATGGCGGCCCGCCTGGCCGGCGACGAATTCGCCCTGCTCCTCGAAGACATTCGCGATGTCAGCGCCACCCTGCTGGTGCTCAACCGCATTCAGGAGAAGCTGGTGCTGCCCTTCTCGCTCGACGGCCACGAGGTTTTCACCACCGTCTCGTTCGGCATCGTGGTCAGCAGCCCGGCGCACCACAGCGCCGATGCCATGCTGCGCGACGCCAACATCTCGATGATGCGCGCCAAAGCGCAGGGGGGCGGCAGCTACGTGGTGTTCAACCAGGAAATGCACGATCTGGCGGTACGCCGCCTGGAACTGGAACTCGACCTGCGCCATGCCCTGGAACGCGAAGAATTCCAGGCCTATTACCAGCCCATCGTGTCCCTGGCGGATCGCACCTTGAGCGGATTCGAAGCCCTGGTGCGCTGGCGCCACCCGACCAAGGGGCTGATTTCCCCGACCGAATTCATCCCGGTGGCGGAGGAAATCGGCTTCATCGTTCCCCTCGGGCGCTGGATGCTCCGCGAAGCCTGCCGCCAGGCACACGAGTGGCAGCAACTCAGTACCGGCGCGGCCCCGCTCACCGTCAGCGTCAATCTGTCGGCGCGGCAACTGCTGCATCCCGACCTGATCGCCGACGTCGCCGCGGCACTCGCGGACACCGGCCTGCCACCCACGCTGCTCAAGCTGGAAATCACCGAAAGCGCGATGATGGCGAATGCCGAACAGGCCATCGCCCTCCTTGAACGCCTCAGGGAGATGAAAATCCGCCTGCTGCTCGACGACTTCGGCACCGGCTATTCGTCCCTCAGCTACCTGCACCGCCTGCCCATCGACACCCTCAAGGTGGACCGCTCGTTCATCATGCACCTCCACGAAAAACAGGACGCCCGCCACTTCGTCGAAACCATCGTCCACCTCGCCCACAAACTGGGCCGCGACGTGATCTGCGAAGGCGTGGAACTGGAGGAACAGGCTGCAATTCTCACCGCCATGGGCGCCGAATATTGCCAGGGGTTTCTCTATTCGCGCCCGGTCGCCGCGAACGAGGCGGAAATGCTGATCCTTACCGGGCTGGACTAGAACTTGGCGCCTCCTTGGAAAATCCACCGATGAAAATTGCCATCTTCGCCAGAGACCTGGGGCCGGTCGGCCATCTGAGGCTCCTTGATCCATTGCGTTTTCTGGGTCACGACGTCCAATATTGCTTTGTCGAAATCAGCCCCGGCGTGGTGACGACCCGCCCGGGAATCCTGGAATGGGCGGATGTCCTGGTTGTGCAAAGAGACTTCCCCGGTCCGGATCTGGCCCCCATTTGCGCGGCCCTCCTCGCTACTAGAAAACCTCTCGTTTACGAGACCGACGACATCGTTTGGGCATTCGACACCCCGCAGTCCAAACAAGCGCGGCCCCATATCCTGAAAATCATCGCTGCGGCGCGCTTGGTGACGGTCTCGACCCCCGTCTTGGCGCAGGAGATTTCTCAATTCAACCGCAAGGTGACGGTCCTTCCCAATTACCTGAATGATCGCCTCTGGACTCCGCATATCGCCGATCCCCGTGAACGCAAGGCGCGCCGCGTAAAAATCGGCTATGTAGGTTCTGCCGATCATTTTCATGACATCAACGACTTGCGACCGGCATTGGTGAAGATTGTCGAAAAATACCCGAACGTCGATCTGTGCTTCATGGGTTGCAAGCCCAATGCAATCGAGCGCTTGAAGCACGTTTCCTGCGCTGAAGCGGATTTCGACTACGAAGCGTTTCCGGAAAAGCTGGCCAGGATGAAGCTGGACATCGGATTGGCCCCGCTGCGGGACACCCACCTCAATCGCTGCAGATCGCCGATAAAATTTCTCGACTATTCGCTGGTCGGCGCCGCGTGCGTGGCTTCCGCCAACTCGACTTTCGACAGCGTGGTCAGGAATGGCGAGAATGGCTTTTTATGCGAATCTCCCAGCGAATGGTTCGAGACGTTGAGCAAGCTGGTCGAGGACAAGGCACTGCGCCGAAACGTGGCGCGCAGCGGCCAGGAAGAGGTTCTCGGCAATTGGATGCTGTCGGCCCACGCCGATCTTTGGGAAACGGCATACCGAAAAGTGCTGGGCGGCTAGGTTATCCGCCCTGGCGGGGTTTGCCGGCCTTGCCGCGCGCGTCGATCCAGTTCTTCCCGGCAATCATCAGCCCCAGGCCGATGAAGGCGCCGGGCGGCAGGACGGCAAGGAGGAAGCCGCGGTATTCGGGGATCACCGTGACGACCAGGGATTTGGCGGATGCGCCGAAAGCCATCTCGATGCCGCTGAACAGGGTACCGCTGCCGAAAATCTCGCGGATCGCGCCCAGCACGGCAAGCGTCAGGGTCAGGCCCAGGCCCACCATGAAGCCGTCGAGCATGGACGGCAGCAGCGGGTTTTTCGAGGCGAACGCTTCGGCACGCCCCAGCACGTTGCAGTTCACCACGATCAGCGGCACGAAGATCCCCAGCACCAGGTACAGCGCCTGCACGTAGGCGTGCATCAGCAGTTCGATGATGGTCACCAGCACCGCGATGATGACGATGAATACCGGGATACGAATCTCGTTGGGAACGAAGCGCCGCACCAGCGACACGGCGGCATTGGAACAGGCCATCACGATGGCGGTCGCCAGTCCCAGGCCGACGCCGTTGACCAGCGTGGAACTCACCGCCAGCAGCGGGCACAGGCCGAGCAGCGCGACGATCCCGGCATTGTTTTTCCACAGGCCGTTCCACACGATTTCGCGATAGTTCGCTGCGCTCATTGCACACCTGCCTTTCCGCTGTTGACCGGGAAGAACAGCGCCCGGTTTTCCTCGACATATTTCAAGGAACGGTGAACCGCCTTGACGATGGCGCGCGGCGTGACCGTCGCGCCGCTACGGTGTTCAAACTTGCCGCCGTCCTTTTTCACTTTCCAGTCCTGCGCCGCATATTTGCTCAGCGACAGCCCATCGAACTGGGTGATCCAGCGATCCTTGGCGATCGTCACGTAATCGCCCAGCCCCGGCGTTTCATGGTGATCGACCACCCGCACCCCGGACAGTTCGCCATCGGCCTTGAGGGCGATCAGCAGCTTGATCTTGCCGGCGTAGCCGTCCGGCGCGACGGCTTCGAACACCGCTGCGGCAGGCTGGCCGTTCTTGCTGGCGAGGTAGAGCGGGGTGGCCTCCTTGTTACCGAGCACGGGCGGCAATTCGCGGGCTTCCTTGAGGATATCGTTGTCGTATAGGTCGGACGGGAGGATCTGGCCGATCAGCGCCAGTTTCGCCTGTTTTTCGCTGTCTGCGATGATGTCGCGGGTGGCGTAATAGGTTGCGCTCAGCAACCCCGTGCCGATGGCGGCGAAGAGCATCAGCAGCAGACCGGATTTGGCGGAATGGCGCAGCACGTTTTCCATGGTCAGCCTTTATGCCCAAAAACCTTGGGCTGGGTGTAGGCGTCGATCAGCGGCACCGCCGAATTCATAATCAGGACCGCGAACGCCACGCCGTCGGGGTAGCCGCCGAAGACCCGGATCACGTAGGTCAGCAGGCCGATGCTCGCGCCGAAGATCAGCTTGCCCGTGGGGGTGGTGGGGCTGGTGACATAGTCGGTGGCGATGAAAAAAGCCCCCAGCATCGCGGCGCCGCTGAACAGGTGGAACAGCGGCGAGGCGTAGCGGGCCGCATCGACGCCCTGAAAGAGCGCGGCAGTCGCGGCCAACACGGCGAGGAAGGCGACCGGGATGTGCCAGGTGATGATGCGCTGTTGCAGGAGAAACAAGCCGCCCAGCAGGTACAAGCCGGGCAGGACATAGCCGCCCGAAGCGGCGAAAATCGGCGCATCGGCACGAATCTCGCCGACCATCCGGCCCAGCGCGAGCTGGGTTTTCAGGGTATCCAGGGGGGTCGCCATGGTCACCGCGTCGAGCCGCATGCCGTCGGGCAGGCGTTCGCCGAAGATATAGGCCAGTTGCTGTCCCAGGCTCAGGGTCTCGCCAGCCAGCCCCGCCGGGGCGAGCCAATGAGTCATGTGGGCGGGAAAGGAAATCATCAGCACGGCAAAGCCGACCATCGCCGGGTTGAAGAGGTTTTGCCCGAGGCCGCCGTAGAGATGTTTGGCGAACACCATGGCGAACAAGGTGCCCACCACCACCAGCCACCACGGCGCCAGCGGAGGCAGCGCGAGGGCCAGCAGGCTGGCGCTGAGCACGGCGCTGCCGTCGCCGAGAAAGGGTTTCAACGGATAGCCGCGCAGCTTGAGCAGCGCCGCTTCCGCAGCGAGGGCGGTGGCGCAGGCGAGTGCCAAGCTGATGAGGATTGCCGGGCCGTAGAAATAGCAGTAGGCGGCCAGCGCCGGCAGCAGCGCCGCCAGCACCCGCAGCATGATGCCGGGAACCCCGCCGGCCGGGCGGGTGACGTGGGGCGAGGGGGAACTCATGGTCGGTCGGTCTCCTGCGTTGGCGCGCTGGCCTGTTTGGCGCGGCTGCGTTCCAGGGCGGCCTGGATGGCGGCTTTCTTGGCCTCGGCTTGCGGATCGGCGGCGGCAGCGGCCTTGGCGGCAGCCTGTTTTTTGGCGAGCAGTTCGGCGCGTTCGCGGGCTTCGCGCGCCAGGCGTTGCTGGCGGAACTCGTAGCGTTCGCGGGCCAGGTCGGCAGCGCGGCGCTCGCCATCCAGCGCGGCGATTTCCCCCTTGGCGAAACGGAAGTAGGACACCAGCGGGATCGAACTCGGGCACACGTAGGAACAGCAGCCGCACTCGATGCAATCGGCCAGCTTGTAGGCGCGTGCTTTCTCGACATTGCGACTGTGTGCGAACCAATACAACTCCTGGGGTTGCAGGTCGGCGGGACAGGCGCGTGCGCACTGGCCGCAGCGGATGCACGGCAAGGCCGGCGGGGCGGGTGGAAACAATGCGGGCGAGGCGGCGATCAGGCAGTTGACCGCTTTCACCAGCGGCGCGTCGAGGCTGGGCAGGTCGAAACCCATCATCGGGCCGCCGACGATATAGCGGCGGGTGTCGGGCGTCGCCCCCCCGGCCAGGTCGAGCAATTCGCGGAACGGCGTGCCGATCGGCACCTCGAAATTCTGCGGGCGGGCGACGCTGCCGGTGACGGTGACAACCCGGCTGATGACCGGCTCGCCGTGATTGACGGCGCGCTGCACGGTATAGGCGGTGCCGACGTTGACGCAGATCACCCCGATGTTGGCGGGGCGCTGGCCGGAAGGCACTTCCTTGCCGGTGAGCACCTTGATGAGTTGTTTTTCCCCGCCGCCGGGATACACGGTAGGCACCGCCACCACTTCGAAAGGCATTCCGGCGCAGGCTTGGGTCATCGCCGCGATGGCTTCCGGCTTGTTATCCTCGATGCCGATCAGCACTTCCTCGGGCTGCATCAGGTGGACCAGGATCCCGATGCCCGCCACGATTTCCCCGGCGCGCTCGCGCATCAGCAGGTCGTCGGAGGTGATCCACGGCTCGCATTCCGCGCCGTTGATCACCAGGGTATGCAATGGCTGCTGCGGGCCGGAACCGAGCTTGATGAAGGTGGGAAACACCGCGCCGCCCAATCCCACCACCCCGGCATCGCGCAGGTAGTCGCGGATGGCGTGCGGCGCGGCGTTGCGGTAATCGAGGGGATGCCGGTCGATCCAGCGCTCCGCGCCGTCCGCCTCGATCACCACGCAGCTATCCGAAAGGCTGGAGGGATGGGCCACGACATGAGGCGCAACCGCCACCACGGTGCCCGAAGTAGGCGCATGGACGGCGGCGGAAACGAAGGCGCTCGCCGCGCCGATCATCTGCCCTTTCAACACGGCGTCGCCGACTTGCACCAGCGGGTTGGCCGGCTCGCCGATATGCTGGCGCAGCGGCACGACCAGGCGGCGCGGCAGCGGCGCAACCGCAATCGGCAGACGGTTGGATTCCGTCTTGTGCTGGGGCGGATGCACGCCGCCGTTGAATGTGGAGAGGGTATTCACCTAGGCGGCCTTCTTGATCTGATAAACCGGGTACTTCCATTTCCACGACGCGATGTCCGCACCGACCGGAATCATGCTGATGCAATCCACCGGACAGGGCGCGACGCACAACTCGCAGCCCGTGCAGTATTGGGCGATCACGGTATGCATCATCTTGCTGGCGCCGAGGATGGCGTCCTGCGGGCAGGCTTTCAGGCAGGCGGTGCAGCCGATGCAGAGGTTCTCGTCGATGAACGCCACCTGCTTGGGTTTCGGTCCCGCCGCCTGCCCTTCGCCGTAATTCACCGGCTGGAATTCCACGCCCAGCAGTTCCGCGAGTCCCTTGGCGACCGGGTCGCCGCCCGGCACGCACAGGTTGGTGGCCGCCTTGCCCTCCGCAACGGCCTGGGCATACGGCGCACAGCCGGCATAGCCGCATTGCCCGCACTGGGTATTGGGCAGGATGGCCGCCGCCTTCTCGGTGAGGGGATTGCCTTCGACGCGGAACTTCAGCGCGGCGTAGCCGAGGATCAACCCCAGCGCGACGGCCAGCCCGGCCATGATGAGAATCGCAGTCAACATGGCGATGGCGCTACTTGATCAACCCGGAAAAACCCATGAACGCCACCGACAGCAGCCCGGCGGTAATCATCGCGATGGGCGCGCCCTTGAACGGTGCGGGAATGGCCGCGCCTTCCATGCGCTCGCGCAGGGAGGCAAAGAGGGTCAGCACCAGGGCGAAACCGACCGCCCCGCCAAAGCCGAAGAGCAGCGATTCGACGAAATTGTGGTTTTCCTGGACGTTGAGCAGCGGCACGCCGAGCACCGCGCAGTTGGTGGTAATCAACGGCAGGTAGATGCCCAGCGACTGGTAGAGTTCGGGGCTGGACTTGCGGATGAACATCTCGGTGAACTGCACGATGGAGGCGATCACCACGATGAACGACAGGGTGCGCAAATAGCTGAGGTCGTAAGGCGCCAGGGCATAAGTCTCGACCAGGTAGCTCATGCCCGCCGCGAGGGTCAGCACGAAAGTGGTCGCCATGCCCATCCCCACCGCCGCGTCGAGTTTCTTCGACACGCCCATGAAGGGGCACAGGCCGAGCACCTTGGCGAGCACGATGTTGTTCACCAGCACCGTGCCGACCAGGATCAGCAGGAAGTTTTCCATGACTTTATTTTCCTCGCGGAACACACATTAGAGCCGTAGCCTGGATGCAGCGCGAGCGGAATCCAGGAGCGCCCGACAGGACGCAAGCAGTTGAGGCGATTTTCTACCCATCGATTCCGCCTTGCGGCGGCCCCGGATTCCACTATCGCTTCATCCGGGCTACTTGTCTGCATAAGGATAGCCGAGGTCTTCCGCCACGCGCGGGTGGCAGACCCGCCCCTCGCACAGGTTCAAGCCGTTGCGCAGCCCGGCGTCGCCGCGTAGCGCCTCGCGCCAGCCCGGCCCGGCTAGGCGCAGGACATAAGGCAGGGTGGCGTTGGTCAGAGCCTGGGTGGAAGTCCGTGCGCAGGCCGCCGGCATGTTGGTCACGCAGTAATGCACCACCCCTTCCTCGACATAAGTCGGTTGGGCGTGGGTGGTGGGCCGCGCGGTTTCGGCGCAGCCGCCCTGGTCGATGGCCACGTCCACCAGCACCGAACCGGGGCGCATGGCCGCCACGGCTTTGCGCGAAATCAGGCGGGGCGCGCGTTTTCCGGGTATCAGCACCGAACCCACCACCAGGTCGGCGCCGCTCACCAGTTCCTCGATGGCGTGAGCTTCCGAATAACGGGTCTTGAGGCGCGGCCCGAACACGTCGTCGAGATAGCGCAGGCGGTTGAGGTCGATGTCCAGGATGGTCACGTCGGCGCCCGCACCCAGCGCCATTTTGGCGGCCTGGGTACCCACCGTGCCGGCCCCCAGCACCACTACCTTGGCCGGCGCCACGCCGGGCACCCCGCCGAGCAGCACGCCGCTGCCGCCGGTTGCCAACTGTAGCGCGGTCGCCCCGGCCTGGATGGCGATACGCCCCGCCATCTCCGACATCGGGGTGAGCAGCGGCAAGCCGCCTTGCGGATCCGTGACGGTTTCGTAAGCCACCGCGACAATCTCCCGCTCCAGCAGGCGCGCCGTCAACTCGGGTGCCGCCGCCAAGTGAAAGTAGGTGAACAGCACCTGGCCTTGGTGGAGCAGCGGCACTTCGCTGTCCTGCGGCTCCTTGACCTTGACCACCAGCGGGCATTGGTAAACTTCGGCGGGGGTGGCGGCGATGCGCGCCCCTTCGGCGAGATACTGGTCATCGCCAAAGCCGATACGCTGCCCGGCCTGGGTTTCCACCAGCACGTCGTGGCCGGCCTGGCGCAAGGCGCGCACCCCGGCAGGGGTTACGCCGACCCGGTATTCGTGATTCTTGATTTCCTTGGGGACGCCGATCAGCATGTTCGTCCTGCTCCTTGCGAAAAGGCGGTGAATCGAATCAGGCCAGTTCCCGGCAGATTTCGCCGATCAACTCCGGCCCACGGTAGATGAAACCGGTGTAAACCTGCACCAGGCTCGCTCCGGCGGTCATCTTTTCGCGTGCGTCGAAAGCGTTGAGGATGCCGCCCACCCCGATGATGGGAATCCTGCCTTCCAGGGCCAAGCTGAGTTGCTTGACCACCGTGGTGGACTTGATGCGCACCGGCGCGCCGCTCAAACCGCCGGTTTCTGCGGCGTTGGGCAACCCTTCCACGCCATTGCGGGCGAGGGTGGTGTTGGTGGCGATCACCCCGTCGAACTGGTATTTGAGGAGCAGGTCGGCAATCGCGATGACCTGGGTGACGTCGAGGTCGGGGGCGATTTTCAGCACCAGCGGCACCGTTTTGCCATGTTGCTGGGCGAGCCGCTGCTGCTCTTCCTTGAGCCGGCCGAGGAGGTTTTCCAGTTCGTCGGACTGCTGCAACTGGCGCAAGTTCTTGGTGTTGGGCGAGGAGATGTTGACCGTCACGTAGCTGGCATGTTCGTAGACCTTGCGCAGTCCGATCAGGTAGTCGTCCGCGGCGTTTTCGATGGGGGTGTCGAAGTTCTTGCCGATGTTGATGCCGAGGATACCGCGGTACTTGGCGCGCTTCACGTTCGCCACCAGGTTGTCGACGCCCAGGTTGTTGAAGCCCATGCGGTTGATGATGGCGTTGGCTTGCGGCAGGCGGAACAGGCGCGGCTGCGGGTTGCCCGGCTGGGGACGGGGGGTGACCGTGCCGATTTCGATGAAGCCGAAGCCCAGCGCGGCGAGCGCGTCGATGCACGCGCCGTCCTTGTCGAGGCCGGCGGCGAGTCCCACCGGATTGGGGAATTCCAGGCCCATCACGGTGCGCGGACGCGCCGCGCAGTGCGCGCCGAACAGCCCGGCCAGCCCTAAGCCGTGCAGGACGTTGAGGCTCCTCAGGGTAAGGTTGTGAGCTTTCTCGGGGTCGAGACGAAACAACAAGGCACGCGCCAGGGAATAGAACATGTGGGGATCACACCAGGGTATGGGGTTCTTCGATCATCTGCTGGTAAATCATGCTTTGCAGAATCACGCTGTCGTTGGGTTGCAGATCGACGAATTCGATGCCGTGATGAATCAGCGGCGCGCCTTTGGCGTCCATCGCCTCGTCGGCGAAAATCGCCCGGATCGCCGCGTTGATCGACAGGTAGGCGTCGATCTTGTGGAGGTTCACGCGAAATGCCAGGCGCAACAGGTCGCCCTTGTTCCCCAGGCTGCGCCGGGCGTCGAGCATGGCTCCGGTAGCGCTGAGGTTGGCGATCAGCCCGGAGGCATTTTCCGTTGTAGCCTGGGTGGTATTGCCGACAGCCGCGATGATCCGGGCGCGGACCCGCGGCGATTTGCGGATCACCATACCCTGCACTTCCGAGGGGAACGACAGGTGCAGGTAATCGAAAGGCAGCTTGCAGATCTTTTCCACCGTGCTGGTAAAACCGAAGGCATTCTGCGCGGCAAATATCCGCACCACCACCTTTTCGCCTTCCATCAGGCCGAGCCGCAGGCCGTTTTCGAACGGCGAAGTGACCAGCAGGCTGACGTTATTGAGATAACCGAGGAGGCGCACCACGTAACGTTCCGCCGAGAGTTGCTGGGGCGGCTGGAGTTGCAGGCGGTCGCCGACTTTCAGCTTCATCGCCTCGAAAGGATAGGTCTCCTGCTGGCCGCTGCCGGGTTTTCCCGTCGGGGTGATTTCGACGCGCTGCTCGGACGCCGCGACGGGCGCGGCGGGCGGAATAATCCGTGTCGAAGCGGGTGTAACCGCAGGGGCCGCCGGAAAGGGGATATCCACCGGGGGCGGCGGCGGTGCGGACGCTCCCTGTTCCCAGGTCAATTCGCGACAGGGATTGGCGGCGAGCAGGGACAGCAGTTGATCGAGCGAGCCGATGACCCCGCCCTCGGGCAACAAGACGTTATGGAACTGGTCATAGACCGTCCACGGCACGGGTACGCCTAGTTCGAGGTCTTCCTGAGTAAGGGCGATGAGGCTCATGGAGACAGATTACCGAATTCCGCTCAAAACGGCAAAACCGCGTGCGGCGCAACAGCCAGGATGGCGACGCGGAAAGCATCCTGGATGCGCTTCAAACCCGCCGCATCGTCGGCCTCGAAGCGCAGGACGATCACCGGGGTGGTGTTGGAAGGACGCGCCAAACCGAAACCGTCCGGGTATTCGACGCGCAGCCCGTCGATGGTGACGATGTCGGATGCGCCGGGAAACTTCGCCTCGCCGAGCAACCGCTCGACCACCGCGTAGTTTTCGCCCTCTTTGAGTTTGATCTGCAATTCCGGGGTATTCACGGTGTCCGGCAAGCCGTTCAAAACAGCGCCGACATCCGCCTGGCGGCTCAGGAATTCCAACAGGCGCGCCCCGGCATACAGACCGTCATCGAAACCATACCAGCGTTCCTTGAAGAATACGTGGCCGCTCATCTCGCCGGCCAGCAGCGCGCCGCTTTCCTTGATCTTGGCCTTGATGAAGGAATGCCCGGTACGGCACATCACCGGCACCCCGCCGTGCTCGCGGATCCACGGAGCCAGGTTGCGCGTCGATTTCACGTCGTAGATCACCTGCGCGCCGGGGTTGCGCGACAACACGTCGGCGGCGAACAGCATCAACTGGCGGTCGGGGAAGATGATGTTGCCGTTTTGGGTGACCACCCCCAGACGATCCCCGTCACCGTCGAAAGCCAAGCCGATTTCCGCATCGCCGTTATGCAGCGCGGCGATCAGGTCGTTGAGATTCTCCGGCACCGACGGGTCGGGATGGTGGTTGGGGAAATTGCCGTCCACCTCGCAAAACAGTTCTTCCACCTCGCAGCCCAGGGCGCGGTAGAGCTTGCCGGCAAACGCGCCGGGCACGCCGTTGCCGCAATCCACGGCGATTTTCAGCGGGCGGGCGAGTTTCACGTCGCCGGCGATGCGGGCGATGTATTCGTCGCCGATGTCGTAGGTGCGGTAGCTGCCGTTGCCGGTAGCGAGGTCGCCGGATTCGATGCGCGCGCGCAGCGCCTGGATCGCCGCGCCGGCCAGGGTTTCGCCGCCCAGCACCATTTTCAGCCCGTTGTAGTCGGGCGGATTGTGGCTGCCGGTGACCATCACCGCGCTATGCGTGTCGAGATGATAAGCGCCGAAATAGGTCATCGGCGTGGCGACCAGGCCCAGGTCGATCACGTCGATGCCGGCAGCCTGGATACCCTTGGCCAGCGCCGCCGCCAGCGCCGGGCCGGAAAGCCGCCCGTCGCGCCCGA
>JAGXQV010000150.1 GCA_018336195.1 Sulfuricella sp.
TGCTTGGGCTTCGACAAGCTTTGCCGATGTGCGACTACCCTCTCCCCAACCCCTCTCCCGCGCGCGGGAGAGGGGCTTACGCCGCTTTTTGCCTGAGTCTGAATAGTCATGATGAAAAAAGAAAACCTCAAGGATATCTACCCGCTTTCCCCGCTCCAGGAGGGGATGCTTTACCACGCCCTGTTCGATGAGGGCGGAACCGCCTACGTCGAGCAGTTTTCCTACCGGGTGGCGGGGCCTTTCGACGTGGCGCGCTTTCGCGAGAGTTGGGGCGAACTGGTGGCGCGCCACGATATCCTGCGCACGGCGTTCGTCTACGAAAAAACCGCACGGCCTCGCCAGGTGGTGTTGAAGCAGGTGGAGGCGGAATTTTCCGAGGTGGATTTGCGCGAACTCGATGGCGCCGCGCAGGAGGCAACCCTGGGGCGGCTGCGCGAGGAAGACCGGCAACGGCCTTTCGATCCGCGCGCCGGGCATCTGGCGCGGATGACCGTGATCCGCCTGGAGGCGGAACGCCACGAGGTGCTCCGTACCCATCACCACATTCTCATGGACGGCTGGAGCAGCGGCATCCTCCTCAAGGAACTGATGGAAATCTACCGCGCCAAGGTCAGCGGGGCGCCGCTTGTTCTGCCGCCCGCCGTGCCCATTGCCGAGTACGTCAAGTGGGTGGAGGCCCAGGACAAGGCGGCGTCGCTGACTTATTGGCACACCCATCTCGACGGGGCGGTTTCCGTGCCGCTGCCGTTTGTCCATGATGGCGGGGGAACCGGCGAATACTGCGGCGACCAGGTCGAATTCGTCCTCGATCCTGCCGCGACGGCGGGACTGGAGGCGCTGGCGGCACGCTGCAGGGTGACCCTCGGCACGCTGTGCCGGGCGATCTGGGGAATCTTGCTGGGGCGCTATCTCAATTCCGACGACGTGCTGTTCGGCGCAGTGGTGACCGGCCGGCCCGCCGCGGTGCGCAACGTGGATGCCATGGTCGGGCTGTTCATCAATACCATCCCGGTGCGCATCGTTCTCGAAGCGGGTGAAACCTTTGCCGCCCTGCTGGGGAGGGTGCAGGCGGCCGCGCTGGAGGGCGGGGAGCGCCAATACCTGCCGCTCGGCGAGGTGTTGGGCAACGGCAGGAGCCTCGATCATCTGTTCGCCTTCGAGAATTTCCCGGTCGACCAGCAGTTCGGCGCGGCCATGGAGGAGGGGGGGTACGGCGTGACAATCGAGCGGGTGGTGCGCTTCGAGCATACCCATTACGATTTCAGCGTGGTGGTCAATCCCGGCGAGCGCCTCAGCGTTTCTTTCCCTTTCAACGCTACGGTTTACCAGCGGGACCAGGTGGAGCGGATCGCCGCACATTTCCGCCAAGTGGTGCGGGCCGTCCTGCACGATGCGGATGTCGTGGTGGATGAGATCGACGTCCTGCCTCCCGAGGAACGCAAGCTCGTCGTCGAGACTTTCAACGCCACCGCCGTGGACTTCCCCCGCGAATGCACCCTCGACGAGTTGTTCTCCGCGCAGGCCGCGGCGACCCCGGACAATCCGGCGCTGCGCTGGAAAGGGCGGACGCTGACCTATGGGGAACTCAATCGCCGTGCCAACCGCCTGGCGCGGCTCTGCGCGGAACAGTTCGGCGTCGCGCACGGCGACCGGGTGGCGGTATTGCTGGGACGCTCCGATGGCTTGGTGTTGAGCTTCATGGCGGCGCTCAAGGCCGGCGCCGCTTACGTGCCCATCGACCCGGATACGCCCGCCGAGCGCATCGCTTTCATCGTCGCGGATTGCGGTGCCAAGGTGGTGGTGAGCGACGGGGCGGGCGCACCGCTGGTTCCGCCGGGGATTCCGCTGTTGATGCTGGAAAGCATCGAGGCGCAGCTTGGCGAGGGCGCGGAGGACTTCCCCGCCGTCGCCACCCCGCACAGCCTGGCTTACGTGACCTATACCTCGGGGTCCAGCGGGACACCCAAGGGGGTGATGGTCGAACATTGCGGCGCGGTCAACCTCGCGGCCTGGCATCGGCGCTTTTACGCGCTGGATACCGATAGTCACAGCGCGCTCTTTTCCTCCCCCGCTTTCGATGCCTCGGTGCTGGAGATTCTTCCCTTCCTCCTTTGCGGCGCCTGTTTGTATCCTCTCGACGCCGAGGCCCGTCACGACACCGAGTTGCTGGTGCGCTTTTTCCTTGCCCACTCGATCAGCCATTGTGTTCTGCCGCCCAGCCTCTGCGAGGAGGTTTGCCGGGTACACGCGGGGCGCCTGGCCGGGAAAATCCAGATTATCTCCGGGGGGGACGTCCTCCATGACGTGGGGCGCGGGGACATCCGGATCGCCAACAACTACGGCCCCACCGAATGCACGGTGGTGACCACGGCGGTATTCGTCACGCCGGACCTCGCCGTCGGGAACATTCCCATCGGGCGACCCATCGACAACATGAGCGTGTTCCTGCTCGACCGGGCGATGCGCCCGGTTCCCATCGGCGTGGCGGGGGAGATGTATATAGGCGGGGTGGGCGTGGCGCGGGGTTACCTGAACAACGAGGAGCAGACCAGGGAGAAATTCGTGGCCCATCCCTTCAATTTCGGCGAGCGCCTCTACCGCAGCGGTGACTTGGGGCGCTGGACGGCGGAGGGATTGCTGTGCTTCCTGGGGCGCAACGACCGCCAGGTGAAAATTCGCGGCAACCGGGTCGAGCCGGGAGAGATCGAAAAGCTCCTCAAGGCGCATCCGGCGCTGGCGGAGGCGGCGGTGGAGGCCTACCCGGCAGCGGATCGCGAAACCGAGTTGGTCGCCTATTACGTGGCGCGGCAGCCGCTCTCCGCGGAGGCGTTGCAGGCTTACCTCGCAACGCGGCTTCCCGCTTACATGGTGCCGGGACGCTGGGTGCCCTTGACCGCGATGCCTTTCACCACCCGCGGGAAAATCGACCGGGACGCGCTGCCGCGCCCTAATACGACACGGGCGGACAGCTCTACCGCTTGCGTCGCGGCGCGCGATGACCGTGAACGAGCCTTGACGGAAATCTGGAAAGAAGTGCTGGGGCTCGGCATGGTCGGCATCCATAGCGACTTTTTCGCGGCGGGCGGACATTCCCTGGCGGCGACGCGGGTGATGTCGAGAATCCGCGTGCAGTTCCAGGTCGAGCTGCCGTTCCGGGCGCTATTCGAGAATCCCACCATCGCCCTGCTGGCCCAGGCGGTCAAGGAAGCGCAAGAAAATCCGCCCGCCCAGCCGCTGCGTCCCGGCATCGCCCCGTCGGCACGGCGGCAGCGACCGCCGTCGCCAGACTAATCCCGTGTTGCCCCAAACGAAATGCTGGAGTTTGGAGCATCATTTGGGGTATTCTTGAGAAAAGACGGTGCGCAGACACCGAGTCGCCATTGGATATTGCATTTCGAGTGAACCCGCCATCGAATAAAAAGGGGTAGCGATGAAAAATTCCTGCGATCAACCAAAACCAATGCGCTACGGGCTGCTGGCGTGTTTCCTGATGTTGGTGGGATGTGGGCCGCAAGGCGGGCCGCCGCCGGCATTCCCGCCGCTCGAAGTGACCACCGCGACCATCACGCCGCAGGACGTTCCCATCTCCCTGCAATACATCGGTCAGACCGAAAGTTCACGCCTGGTGGAAATCCGTGCCCGCGTCGATGGCTACCTGATGAAGAAATTCTACGCGGAAGGCGAATTGGTTCGCCAGGGCGAGCCGTTGTTCCAGATCGATCCCCGCCCCTTGCAAGTGGCTGCCGGCAGTGCCGATGCGGCGGTGAAAGACAAGGAGAGCGCCGTGCAAAATGCCCGCCAAACCCTGGATCGCATGAAACTGCTGGTGGCGGAAAATGCGGTCAGCCGCAAGGATGTCGACGATGCGCGCGCCGCTGAAAAGTCCGCGGATGCCGCACTGGCCGTCAGTCAGGCCGAGCAATCGCGTGCCGCGATGAATTTGTCCTATGCGCGGATCACTTCCCCGGTGACCGGTCTGGCCGGTCGTTCCACCCAGGCCGAAGGGTCGTATATCAGCCCGGCGGCCAGCGGATCGCTCACCACCGTGGCGCAAGTCGACCCGATCTGGGTGAGCTTCAGCATCTCGGAAAGTGAATGGCTGCGTTTCAAGGAAGAAGCCAAACAGGGCACGCTGCGTTTTCCCAAGAACCTCGATTTCGACGTGGAGTTGATTCTCTCGGATGGCAGCTTGCTGCCCAAGCGCGGCAAGATCAACTTCTCGGCGCCATCGGTTGATACCCAGACCGGTACCTATGCGGTGCGTGCCTCCTTCGCGAATAGCGATTTGGCGGTGAGTCCCGGCCAATTCGTGCGGGTAAGGCTGAATGGCGCAACCCGCCCTAACGCGATACTGGTGCCGCAACGGGCGGTCTTGCAGGGCCAAACCGGCAAGTTCGTGTACGTCGCCGCCAATAACAAGGCGGAAGTGCGCCCGG
Source organism: Sulfuricella sp. (assembly GCA_018336195.1). Lineage (GTDB taxonomy): Bacteria > Pseudomonadota > Gammaproteobacteria > Burkholderiales > Sulfuricellaceae > JAGXQV01. Next base: position 4,437 of record JAGXQV010000150.1, read on the forward strand.
TGGAGGTTGGCGACTGGCACGGCGACCAGTGGTTCATCAACTCGGGGTTGAAGAGCGGCGAGCAGATCGTGGTCGGCGGTATCGTCAAAGTGCAGCCGGGGGCGCCGCTGAAAATCGTCCCGGAAACGGCCAAGACGCCCGCCCCGCCAACCGAACCCAAGAAATAGCGGGAGCCCCCCATGATCTCGCGCTTTTTCATCGACAGACCGATATTCGCGGCGGTCATCTCTATCCTCATCACCCTGGCCGGTCTGGTGGCGATGAAGAACCTGCCCGTCGCCCAGTATCCGCAGATTACGCCGCCGTCGGTTTCGGTTTCGGCGACTTATCCCGGCGCCAGCGCCGACACGGTGGCTTCCACCGTCGCCGCGCCGCTCGAACAGCAGGTCAACGGCACCGACGGCATGACCTACATGACCTCGAATAGCACTGCCGATGGCAGCATGTCGCTGTCGGTCAATTTCGACATCGGCGTCGATATCGACAAGGCTGCGTCGGACGTCCAGAGCCGCGCCAATGCCGCATTGGGCCAGATGCCCGGCCCGGTTCGCCAGGGTGGGCTGACGGTCTCGAAATCCAACGCCAACATGATGATGGTCATTGCCGTGCAGTCGACGGACGGTCGCTACGACGACGTCTACATCAGCAACTACGCCAGCCTTAACGTCATCGACGAATTGAAGCGGGTGCCCGGCGCGGGTCGGGTCGAAATCATGGGGGCGCGCGACTATTCCATGCGGATCTGGCTGAGACCCGACCGCATGGCGCAACTCGGCATCACCAGCGACGATATCGCCAACGCCATCCGCGAGGAAAATGCCCAGGTCGCGGTCGGCCAGATCGGTGCGCCGCCGAACAAGGAGCCGGTCGAACTGACCTTCCCGGTAACTGCGCGGGGGCGACTGACCGACCCCCGCCAGTTCGGCGACGTTATTCTGCGTACCGGCGCCAATCAGGCGCGGGTGCGGGTGAAGGACGTGGCGCGCGTCGAGTTGGGGTCGCAGAGCTATGATTTCCTCGGCTCGCTGAACGGCAAGCCGACCACCTTGATTACCGTCTACCAGTCGCCGAAAGCCAATGCGCTTGAGTTGGCGCGGGATATCCGCGAAAAGCTGGACGACATGTCGAAGCGCTTTCCCGCCGGAATCGGCTACTCGGTGCCCTTCGACGCGACACGCTTTGTCGAAGTTTCGATTCGTGAAGTGGTACATACCTTCTTCGAAGCGCTGCTCTTGGTGATGTTGGTGGTTTTCGTGTTTTTGCAAAGCTGGCGGGCCACGCTGATTCCCATGCTGGCCGTGCCGGTTTCGATTCTCGGCTCGTTCGCCGGCATGTATCTGCTCGGTTACAGCATCAATACCCTGACCTTGTTCGGTATGGTGCTGGCCATCGGTATCGTGGTCGACGATGCCATCGTGGTGATCGAGAACGTCGAGCGCCTCATGCACGAAGCCGGCCTGGATGCGAAGGAGGCGGCGCGGCGGGCGATGGACGAGGTTACCGGCCCGGTGATCGCCATCGTGCTGGTGCTGTGTTCGGTATTCATCCCGGTGGCCTTCATGAGCGGCATCACCGGGCAACTCTACAAACAGTTCGCCATCACCATCGCCATCTCGGTGGTGATTTCCGGGGTGATTGCGTTGACCCTGACGCCGGCCTTGGCGGGCATCCTGCTCAAACCCGGATACGGTGCGAAGCGCGGCTTTTTCGGGTGGTTCAACCAGCGTTTCGAACGTCTGACCGAGCGCTACACCAACGGCACCCGCTTCCTGATGAAGCGGGCGGCGCTCGGGCTGGTCGTCTACGGCGCGGTCGCTGCCGTGACCCTGGGATTGTTCAAGATCATGCCGACCAGCTTCGTGCCGCCCGAGGATCAAGGCTACCTGATCGGCGCCGCGCTATTGCCCGATGGCGCCAGCCTGGACCGTACCACCGTGGTGACGCGGGAAGTGGAACAGGGCATGTTGAAACATCCGGCGGTGCGCGAGGTGATTTCCTTTACCGGTTTCAACCTGCTCGACGGGCAGGTGGTGCCGAACGCGGCGACCTATTTCGTCATCCTCAAGGATTGGGACGAAAGAAAAGCCCCCGATATGCATGCCGACGCGGTACTCGGCTCCCTGTGGGAGGGCTTTGCCAAGGTGCGCGAAGCCAACGTGGTCGCCTTCAATCCCCCTTCGATACCTGGATTGGGCGCTACCGGCGGCTTCAATTTCGTCATCCAGAATCGCGGTGAGGGCAATGCCGCCGCATTGGAGGCCGCGACCAAGGCGTTCATCCTCAAGGCCAGAAAACGTCCTGAATTGATGGGTTTATCGACGCAAATCCGCGGCGCTTCTCCGCAACTCTATATCGACGTCGACCGGGAGAAGGCGAAAACCCTGGGGGTGCCCCTGCCGAGTTTGTTCAGCAGCCTGCAATCGTTGTTCGGGGCGTCCTATGTCGACGATTTCAGCAAGTTCGGCAAGATTTACCAAGTCACCATGCAGGCCGAGCCGGAATTCCGTGCGCGTCCCGAGGATATCGAAAACGTCTTCGTGCGCGCTTCCAACCGCAAGATGGTGCCGATGAAGTCGCTCGCCAAGATCAGTTATTCCAGCGGCCCGTCGGCGGTTACCCGTTTCAACGGCTTCCCTTCGGCGTCGGTGAATGGCGCTGCCGCGTCGGGTTACAGTTCGGGTCAAGCGATGCAGGCGATGGAGGAGGTGGCGTTGGAATCGCTGCCGCAAGGCATGGGCTACCAGTGGGGGGGGCAGGCGTTGGAGGAAAAGAAGAGCGGCGGCAGTTCGATGCTGGTTTTCGGTGCCGGCCTGTTGATGATCTTCCTGATTCTCGCCGCCCAGTACGAAAAGTGGTCGCTGCCACTGGGCGTCATGCTGGCGGTGCCGTTCGGCCTGTGCGGCGCCTACCTGGCGATTGCCGCGCGCGGCATCAGCAGCGACGTGTATTTCCAGATCGGCCTACTGACCCTGATCGCGCTGTCGGCGAAGAACGCCATTCTGATTATCGAATTCGCCGTTCTCGAACGCGCCCAGGGGCTATCGGCCTTCGACGCGGCGCTGAAGGCCGCCCGCTTGCGTTTCCGGCCGATTCTGATGACTTCCTTCGCCTTCATCCTGGGCGTGGTACCGCTGGTCTTCGCCAGCGGTGCCGGGGCCGCCAGCCGTCACTCCATCGGCACCGGGGTGCTCGGCGGTATGCTGGTGGCGACGCTGCTGGCGGTGTTTTACGTGCCCCTCTTTTACAAATTGATCGAGTTGTTCGGTGAGTGGCGGCAGCGGGGCAAACCTAGCGAATCGGCCGCCAGTGGCCGGGGAGGGCATTGACATGACCAGACCTCGTTTGATCCCGGCATTCCTGGCAGTTTTCCTGGCGGCCTGCTCGACTGGGCCGGATTATGTGCGCCCCGCGCTCGACGTGCCCGCCGGCTTTCGCTACGCGACAACGCCGGCAACGGTTCCCGCGCTACCGTTGCGCTGGTGGGAACAGTTTAACGATCCCGTTCTGACGGCGGCCATCGAATCCGCTCTGGAGCATAACCTCGACCTGCGCATCGCCACCACCCGCCTGCTCGAATACCAGGCCATCCGTACCGTCGCCGGTGCGCCGCTGCTGCCCCAGGTGTCGGTGTCGGTCAACGAAACCCGTACCAGCCAAGGCACCACCCCCATCGCCGACGTTTTTCAGGGCGGCTTCAACCTGGCTTGGGAACTCGACTTCTGGGGACGCATCCGCCGCCTCTCGGAAGCAGCTCAAGCCGACCTGCTTGGACAGGAACAGGCGCGCCAGGCGGTGCTCCTGACCTTGGTGAGTTCGGTGGCCACCAGTTACATCCAGTTGCGCGAATTCGATGCCCGCCTGGAAATCGCCCGGCGCACCCGCGACTCCCGCCAGGAAGCGCTACGCCTGGCGACGCGGCGCTACGAGGTCGGTACCGTGTCGGAACTGGAGTTCAAGCAGGCCAGCGCCGAATACCAGGGTACCGTGCTCAGCGTCCAGCAACTGGAGCAGGCGGTGGCCCAGAAGGAAAACGAGTTGAGCCTGTTGCTCGGCCGCAATCCCGGCGCGATCCAACGCGGGCGCAGCCTGGCTGCGCTGACCGCCCCTGCCGTTCCGGGCGGGCTGCCATCGGAACTCCTGGCGCGCCGGCCCGACATCGCGCAGGCCGAGCAGGCCCTGGTTGCCGCCAACGCGCGCGTCGGTGCGGCCCGCGCCAGCCTGTTTCCCACCATATCCCTGACCGCCACCTTGGGCGGGGCGAGCACACAGCTCTCGCAATTATTTAGCGGCGCCAACCGGATGTGGTCATTCGTGCCGGCCGTCAACCTGCCCATCTTCGATGCCGGCAACCTGGCGGCGCAGGTGGCGATTTCCGAAGCGCGCCGCGAACAGGCGCTGGATGGTTACCGCAAGGCGGTTCAGGGGGCGTTCCGCGATACCGAGGATGCCCTGGTCGGCGTGACCAAGAGCGGTGAACAGAAGGCCACCCAGGCCAAACTGGTGGATGAGGTGCGCCGCTACGCCCATCTCGCCAAGCTACGCTATGAAAACGGTATCACCAGCAATCTGGAAGTGCTGGATTCCCAGCGCAGCCTGTTCAACGCGGAACAGACCCTGGCTCAGGCGCAAAGCGCCGCGCTGGTCGCCACCGTCAATCTCTACAAGGCCTTGGGTGGCGATTGGGGCGTGGATGGACGGCCAACCGCCGGCGGGAAATTTCCGAATTAGGAAACCGCCAGGCCTAGCGTGGCTGCGATGAGCGCGGCGATTCGAGTCCAGTGGCGGTGGATGAAGAAATGGTCGCCGTCGAACTCGTGCAATTGAAACTCGCCGCTGGTTTCCCGCGACCACGCGGCGGCATGGTCGCGGGTGACTTCGTCTTCACGCCCGACCAGGACCACCAGGGGAACCGGTAGCGGTTCTGCGGGGCGATGCCGCCAGGTTTCGATGGCCTGGAAATCGGCGCGCAGGATCGGTTCGAAGTAATCGAGCAGCTCTTGGTGCTGAAGGATTTCCGGCGGGCATCCACCCAGGTTGTGGAGCATTTCGATGAATTGGGGGCGCGGCAGGCGGTGCCGGCCCTTATCCTGAATCACCCCCGGCGCCGCTTTCCCCGACAGGAACAGCGCCTCCGGCAGCGCCAATCCGGCATCGCGTATCCGCTGCAAGCACAGGTAGGCGAGCGCCGCGCCCATGCTGTGGCCGAACAGGGCGTAGCGGCCCGTCCCCAGATTTCCCCGCAATTGCGCGAAAGCATCGTCCGCCAGTTCTTCGAGCGAGTGGCGCAATGCCTCGCCGGAACGCCGTCCGCGCCCCGGCAGTTCGATGCCGGACACCGTCAGTCCCGGCGGACGGCAGGCCTCCAGCGGGCGGTAGGAGAAGGCGTTGCCGCCGGCGTAGGGCAGGCAATACAGCGAAACGGGAGCGGGGCGGCTAATTTGGCGCTTTCTCCGTCTTCCCAACACTCGCCTTGGGTGGCGTGGCGCCGGGCAGGTCGAGGCTTTCCTTGCCATCCATGTTGAGGATCAGCGGCAAGCCGTTCTTGGCGTTGCCGATCACCACCACCTTGGCATTGTTGGATTTCGCCAGATCGATGGTCGCTTCGATGCCGCGCCAGCGCAGGTAGGAGTCGGACATGCCGTTGCTGACGATTTCCTGGAAATTGCGGATGCCGACCGCCTCGATGCGCTTCCTCTCGGCTTCCTTCTGTTCCTTCTGGACGCGGAAGGTGTATTCCTCCATTTCGTGGAACACCGCGTTCTTGCGCACGATGGCGTCCTGAACGCCGGGCGGTAGGGTCATGCCCTTGATTAGCACATCCTCGAACTCCAGCCACTTGACTTTGGTGCCGGGGAAATTAAAGCTTTCAACGATGTCGTAACGCACCGCTTCGAGGATTTGTTCTTGGATTTTCAAGCGCCGCTCGGTGTACACCTCGTCCGGCTGATAGATGGCGATGACGTCGCGGGTGCGGGCGCCCACCGTCGGTGTGACCATCGTTTCGGCATAATTCGGGCCGGCGAACTTGTGCAGGAGTCCGACCGTTTCGGGCAACAAGTGAAAGCGCCACACCAGTAGCAGCTTGATCTGCAGACCGTCGGAGGTGAGTACCTCGATTTCCTTTTCCACCTTTTGCAGGCGGGCATCGTAGATGTAGAAAAGATCCCAGGGAAAAGTCAGCCGGTAACCTTCGGGATAGACTTCGTCGGTCACCGTCCCCCCGCCGAAACGTTTCCACAGCACGCCCACGTGGCCGGCAGGAATGGAGTGATAAGTGAAGGGCAGGAGAAAAATGAAGGCGATCGCGGAAATCAGCGTCAGGATAACCACTTCGTGGCGATAGGCGCGCAACCACGCGTGCGCCCTGCAGAAGGCTCGCCGCAGCCCGCCGCTGGGGCGGGAGCGCGGGGCGGGAGTGGAGTTGGTCGTGTCATCCATTCGCTAAATTCTCCGTCAAATCGTGCAATTTACCTTCCTCCATGTGGAGATGACGATCCGCGACATGGAAATAGCGGTCATCGTGGGTCACTGCGATAATCGTTTTGCCATCCGCTTTCATGCGCGGCAGCAGTTCGTCGTAGAATTTGCGGCGGAAATGCGGATCCTGATCGGCCGCCCACTCGTCGAGCACGACGATGGGCTTGTCCTCCAGCAGGGCGCTGATGAGTGCCAGCCGTTTCCTTTGCCCGGCGGACAGGTCGACAGTGGAAAAACCGTCGCCGCCGATCTCGGTCTTGCCGGTGATCTCCATTTCTTCCAGCCAGGCGTTGGCAACGGCGGCATCCGGCATGGCGATGCCGTAGAGCTTGCGGAACAGGTGGAAGTCGGAAAATACCGCGCAAAACCTGTCGCGGAAGGCCTGGGCGCTTGCCATCGTCACCGGAGCGCCGTTCACCAGCAGTTCGCCCGAAAGCGGCGAATAGAGGCCGGTGAGCAGCTTGATCAGGGTGGATTTGCCCGAGCCGTTGCCGCCAGTGATAAAGATCGTCTCGCCCTCGCGGATGGTCAGGTTGATCGGCCCGACATCGAACTGGCTGTCCTTGGTGACATGCGAGAAAAATACCTGGCGCAACTCCAGGGTCGTCATCGCCGCTGGCAAGTCGCCGGAGCGGTCTGCTTGCAGTCTGCCATTTTTCTCGTGGATGCTGGACTCCAGCAACTGTTCGAGATTGTAGAGGTTCTCGGCGGCCGAGTTGGCTACCGCGATCTGGGGGATCGTTCCTACCAACCCGGAAATCGGCCCGATCAGGAATATCACCGTGGTCATGGATTCCATGACCGTGCCCGAATAGTTGGAGCCGAACATCGGCGTCAGAAATACCAGGGTCCCCAGGAGCAGCAGAAAAGACGTTTGGGCGAAAATGAACATGACGCCCATCGATTGCAGCGCGATGGTACGAAACACCGCAGTGCGGTCGGAAACCGCCAGGACATCGGCGAGCACCGCCGCCGCCCGCCGGCTGGACAGCTTGACCTCCTTGAATCCGTCGAGGAGCCCGTTCACCAGGTCGTGCAGTTGGTTTTCCTCTATGGCGGCATCCCGGAGGGTATTGGAGATTCCCTGCATCTTCCCCTGGTAAATGGCGATCGCGATGCTCAGGAAAATGGCGGAAAGTACCAGCGAGGTCATCGAAATCGTGGCCAGGTAAACGCACGCGAATACGATCAGCAGCGCCGACTGCGCGCCCATCACCAGGGCATTCGCGGTCTGGGAAATGACCCGGGTGTCGGAACTGATGGAGGAAAAAATTCGCCCTCGGCCGATATGCTCGACTTCGCGCAACTCGCACATTTTCAAGCGCCCCACCAGCCTTTCGCGGTAGCTGTGGACGAGGCGCTCGATTTCGGCGGAAGTGGTGAGCAGGACATAGCGCTGGGAATAAACGTAGGCGAGGATGAAGAGCAGGAACAACACCACGCTGGTGAGTTGCGGCTGGCCGTCCTTGATGTGCCCGGCGGCGTTGTTGACGATGGCCAGCAGGGCGGCATTGCTGATGCCGGCTACCGCCGCCATCATTCCCAGACGGCGTAGCGAGGTCCGGGTTTCGTCGAGAAGCAGTTCAACGAGACGCATCAGCAGTCAGGAGTGGGGCTGGCCGGTGTTTCGTCGACTTTCTTGGTCTTCGAGTCCAGGGAGGTAAGAATCAGCAGAAAGAGCAGGATGAGGAAAGGGGTCATCATGACGCTGAAGAGAAAGCCGCGGAAAAACCCCAGTGGCGTGCGTCGCGCCAGGAGGGCCACCATAAAGCTGAGAATCAAATACGCGATGATGAGGGGAAGCATGGCGATTTCTCCCGATTTAACGAGGACTCAAGTGGAGGGGGATGGTGCCGAAGCCGACCGCCTGAACGTCGCCGGAACAATCCGCGCCCGATGAATAAATACAGTGCACGACCGTTAATTTTCCTTCGAGCCCCCTGCAGTCGCTAACCGTCAACTGGTAGAAATAGTGGGTGTCCTGATGGCCGATCTTGATTTTATCATAGCGCGTGACGGTCCCTCCCGCCGCTCGCCCGTCCTTGGTCTGATATTCGATGCCGACGATAAGCTCTTCGACCGGCATGTTGGACGAATTATCGGCGCGTATCGTGGGAGAGCAATAGGTTGGGCTGCGATCACCACCCAGACCAAATACATAGGCAATCGGAATGGCGACGAACACCGGGCCGCGCGGACGCTCATTGCGGATCACCTGCTGGAGTGGCAGCGCGACACCGTTCCGTCCCGTCAATTGCTCCTTGGCATCCGCCAGCGCTTTGTCCATAGCAAACAGCGCCAGGCAGGCTGCGAGTGCGAACATGCCGGCAGCGCGGAACTTCCGCCTGAAATCAGGTTGCATAAAACTCTTGTAATTATTGTGACAAACCGACCTACAAACCACCCGCGCCCTTCAACCCGCGAGGCGGGCCGACGGGCGCGGGTGAAAGCCGAAACGGCTCAGAGTGCTTTGGCGGTATCGGGCTGCCCTTTGGCCTTTTCGAATTCGGCGACAAAAAATGCACGCATCTTCTTCGGGTCGAAATCGAGGAAAGTACCGCCGGCTTCGAAGTGGGAAACAAAAACGCGACCCACCGCGTAAGTGGCCGCCGAATACATGCCGGGCACGACTGCCACACCGATAACCGGTCCGATCACGGGAATGGCTTTTGCCAGCGCCCCGAGTCCGCCGCCCAGTCCGTTCGACACGACCGCGCCGAGCAAGGTGCTGACAGTGCCCTTGACGACATTTTCCTTGAAGGGAATCTCGTACATTTCCGACAACTTGCACAGCATGCGCAATTGCACCGCCACCAGCGCTGCCATGTCCACGCCGGGAAGCGGCACCAAGCCGGCGCATGCCGACCACGGTACATAACCATTCACCAGTGCCATTGCCTTGTCGTCGCGGGTCAATTCAACCGCAGCACATTCCGTGGCGGCAGCGGAATTCTCGGTAGAAGTTTCGGATGAAACACTTTCCGCAGTCCCTGAATCAGTGGCAGAAGCGGAATTCTCGGTAGTCGTCTTGGTCATGTCTTCCTCCAAACCTAGATTAGTGATGAGTAGATCGCTCCACCCTAAGTACGAGCCGAATGTGGAGTGGCCAGCGGAGTCGCGGGGCGCAGCCATTGCCATGATCCATGGCGGTGAATGCGCTCCATGTCAAACCGCCCCGCGATGATACAATATAAATGATTTTATTGATAATAGTATTCGGCATCCCGTCCTTTTGCATACTCCCGGCCCGTTTTTTTTCGCCCCCCTTTTTGCCATCGATCCACCGCCGCTAGGCGATGCGCATGTGGCCTGCGTCGGCATCGATCTGAAGGGGCATGTCGACGCTTGGCGGCAAGCCGCGTTGCCGTGGGCGAGCGCCGGCGAGCAGGAACGCGCTGCGCGTTTCCACCGGCACCTGGATGCCGTGCGTCACCTGGTCGGGCGAGCACTCGCCCGCGCCTTGCTGGCACGGGAACTGGGCGTGGCGAGGCTATCCGGAGAATTCGTCGGCAACCCGTGGGGCAAACCGGGGTTGCCCGATTGCGGCATCGAGTTCAGTATTTCTCATTCCGGCGATGCCGTATGGGTGGCGCTGTGTCGTGGGGTAGCGGTCGGCATCGACGTCGAAAGCCGGGACGCCGTTGCCGATCCCCATGCGCTGGCGGAAGTTTTCCACCCGAGCGAGCGCGCCGCGCTGCTGGCATTGCCCGCAGCGGAAGCGCAAGACGCCTTTCTGCGCTGCTGGACGCGCAAGGAAGCGGTGGTCAAGGCGCTCGGCGAGGGACTCTCAAGGCCGCTGGCGAGTTTTTGTGTGGAGACCGGCGAGGTCGAACGCAACTGGCTGGTCGAAGCGCCGCGAGGTGCGGCGGCGAGCTGGACCGTCGCCGATCTGCCGGCTGCTGCCGGCTATCGCGTCAGCGTCGCGGCGCCGGCGCCGGGGCTTACCATTACCTGGCACTATTGAGGGCAAGCCCTATGCTGCGGCCGTCTTCCGGAAACGGGCCAGGATCTGCGTCATGTCGAAATTGAGGGTGGTGCCGCCCGACTCCAGGTGTTCGATGAAGGCGTTCCCGATGTAGCGAGTGAGGGCGGCCGCAGCCGCCGAAGAAACCGCGGTGCTAATCAGCCAGGCGCCGGGAATCAGCTTGCCGGCCAAGCGGGTGGCGACGTTGCCCAAGCTGGGGGTGGCGACCCCGGCCAAGAGGGCGGCGACGCCGGCTTTGACGCGATCCCTCTGGAACGGTGTCTGGTAATGTTCGGCCAAGGCCCGCACCATGTTGAAAATGACCGCGCTGACGCTGATGGTGTCGAAAATGGCCAGTGGAATGCAACCACCCAGCGCTGAATAGGTGGTGTAGCGTTCCACTATGTTCAGTGCCTGGGCTTGGCGCAACTCGCGATTGGCCGAGTCGTGCAACGGGGCCAGCGCCACCACGGTGGTGGACTGTTCCGGCGGAACCTCCGTAGCGGCCGCTTCCGGCGCTGTTTCCGCTGCGGGTTCGGCGCTGTCGGCTGCGGTATTGGCGGTTTCGCTGTGGATGTCGTCTAGGGTGCTCAGGGTGGCCTTGGGAAGACGTTTTTTCATGGTGCGGTCTCCAGGAGTTTTTCGATTTCGGCGGCCAGCGCGGCGATGTCGGCGGCTGCCGGGCCGCGCGGGTCGAGGAGGGTAGGGGTGGCGCCGAACAGGGCCGCCTCGCAGTAACCGACGCGGTTGATCAACTCGCTTTCCAGCAGGGGGAAGCCGCCCTCCCGCAGTTCGTTGCGGATGTGGCGGGCGATCACGCTGTCGCGGGTGGTTTGGGTGAGCAGGCAATAAAAGCGCGGCACCTTGCCGTTGGCGGTGTGGAACAGGGCGCGCGCGGTATCCAGCATCACGTCGACGTCGAGCGGCGAGGGCTTGACCGGCACCAGCACTAGGTTGGCTGCGGCCAGCGCGGCCAGCGTCGAAGGGGCGCGAAAACCGGCGGTGTCGACGATCACCGGGCTGTGCTCGGTGGCCAAGTGGCGTGCCAGCGTGGCGATGTCGTCGCCGGACTCGCTGGATTCGTGGACCGGCACGCCGCCCAGGGCGCGTTCGCGCTGGGCGAGGCGCACCAGCGAGCGCTGCGGGTCGGCGTCGATCAGCACCGGGTGGTGGCCGGCCTCGCGCCAGTGCACCGCCAGGCAACCGGCGACCGTGCTTTTGCCGCTGCCGCCCTTGAGGGTGGCGACGGCGAGAACGATGTCCTTATCTTTCATGTTCCTCCTCTTCCCTTATGGCGCAGGTGCTGGAATGGGTTCCGGGCGCGGGCAGACCAGGGCGGTAATCAGGCACGACGACATCACATTGTACAGCGTGCGGGGAATCTCGCAGACCCGGTCGACCGCGACGAACAGCACGAAAGCGGCCTCGAAGGGCAAGCCCACGTAGGCGCAGGTGAGTGCGCCGAAACTGATGGTGACGATGCCCGAGCTGCCTGCCGAGGCCATGCCGCCGACGAAAGCGCCGATTGCCAGCATCAGCCACTGGTCGGCACCGAAGGGGCGATCGTAAAGCTGCGCGATGAACACCGCCGCCACCGCGTAGTAGAGGGCCGGGCCGGTGCGCAGCAGCGCCGCGCCCATCGGGGTGAGCAACTCGACGATGGGGCGGTTGAAACGCAAGCCGTCCGCCATCGACTCGATGGAATTGGGGATGCAGGCGGTATTGCTGCCGGTGGCGATGGCGAGCAGGAGGGTTTCGCGGAATACCCCGAGGAATTTCCCCACCCCAACCCCGGCCCGCGCCATCAGGAAAACCGCGCACAGCACCGCCAACAGGCCCGACACCACGCAGAAGGACACCACGAACTTGGTCATCGCGACCAGCGGGTCGAGGCCGGTCTCGGCGATCTGCGAGGCCAGCATGGCGACCAGGACCAGCGGCAGGAACAGGTTGAACCACTTGATGAGGGTCTGGCAGGCGCGGTAGATCGATTCGAGGGTGTAGGTAAGCGAATCGGCGATGCGCTTGGGGGCGAAGCCGAAGGCCACCCCGAACAGGATGGCGAACACCAGTACCTTGAGGCTGTCGCCCTTGACCAGCGAAGCGAACACGTTTTCCGGGACGATCTGGTGGACGATGTTGCGCAGCATGCTGCCCTCGGCTGTTTGTTCCGGCGTGGCAAGGGGCAGTTGGTAGTCGGTCGCGGTTCCCGAGGATTTTTCCACCATCTTGCCGAACACCACCAGGGTGTCCGGTGCCAAGTTGCGACCGGGGCCGGCGAGGCTGCCGGCGGCGGCGCCGATGACTGCCGACAGGCCGATGGCGGCGAGAAACAGGATTGTCACCTTGACGATGCTGCGTTCGAAACCTTCCATCTGGAAGAGTTGGCGCAGGCTGAAAACGATCGCCGAAATCATGAACGGCAACACCACCATCTTCAGCAGGTTGATGTACACCGCGCCGATTACCCCGATGGCCGAGGAAAAAGCCGGCGCCCAGATGCCCAGGATTACCCCGCCGACGATGGCGGCGACGATGACCGCCGGATGGGTGGCGAGTTTCTTCAGCATGTGCGGTTCCAGCCTTGGGCAATGGCATGGGTGACGGCGGCGCGCGCCAGTTCGAGGTTGGTGTCGATGGCGGCGAAGGGCGGCGCAGGCAGGTGCTGTGCGGCCAGCGGGATTTCGGTGCAGGCCATGACGGCGGCGTCGATACTGGCCCCCGCAAAGGCTGTCCACAGGCCTTGCAGCGCGGCGCTCGCACCTGCCAGGTCGGCCCGCTTGATGGCGGCGATGACCTCGTCCACCGCTGGCTGTTCATCGGCGGCGGGTACTTGCCAGCGCCGGCCGAGTGCACTCAGCTTGCGCTGGTAAAAACCCGAGGCGAGCGTGCCGCGGGTGGCCATGAGCATCACCGTGCCGTCGCCGGGCGGCAGCGCCGCGATGGCGGCATCGGCGATGTGGAGGATCGGCGCAGCGACGGCGGCCTGCAATTGCGCGTGCCAATGGTGGCTGGCGTTGCAGGGAATGGCGATGGCCTGGGCACCGCCGTCGGTCAGACGGCGCAGGCCGGCAAGCAGGGCGGGCAGGCACGACGGGCCGTGGCCGAGGATGGCGGCGGTGCGGTCGGGAGTTTGCGGCAGGCAGGAGATGAGCAGCGGAATGTGCTCCTGGTCGCATTGTGCCGGGGTCAAGGCGACCAGCTTGGTGAAGAAATCGGCGGTTGCCGCAGGCCCCATGCCACCCAGTATTCCCAGCATGGGCAGTCCCCTAGGCCGACGCCGTGCGCTTGCAGGCAAGCGCCGCAAAGGCGTTGTTGGAGGCGACCAGCACCACGGTGCGCAGCATGTCGCAAATCGGGTCGATGGCGAGGAACAGTGCCAGCGCTGCTTCGAAAGGCAGGTGGATGTAGGCGCATACCACGCCGGTCAGCGAAATAATCACGAACCCGGACATCCCCGACGAGGCGAAACCGGCCAGCATCGAGCCGATCACCACCACGGCGATCTCCGCCGCCTGGAGTTCGCGGCCGTACATCTGGGCGATGAAAAACGTCGCGATCACATAGTAAAGCACCGGGCCGAGGCGCAGCAGGGACACCCCCAGCGGCACCAGCAGTTCGATGCGGGTGCGCGGGAAATGCAGGTGGTCGGTGAGGCTCTCGATCATCGCCGGCATACAGGCCGCGCTGCTGCGCGTGGCGATGGCCATGGTCAGCGGTTCGCGCTGGCTGCGCAGCACGGCGTGCCAGGGAAGGCGGCTGGCCCAGCGCAGCAGCCAGATCGACAGGGCGATGATGACCAGCGCAGCGGCGCTCAGGGCGAAGAGGAACTTGAGCATGGCGCGCATCGGCTCCAGCCCGGTGCGGGCAACTTGGCTGGCGACCATCGAGAAGATCACCAGCGGCAGCATGTAGTTGAACCAATGGGTGAGCTTCAGGCAGGCCTGGTAGATGGTTTCCAGGGTATGCGTCAGGGACAGCGAGGAGGTGAGCGGCACCTGGCCGATGGCCAGTCCGAACAGCAGGGAGAAAACCAGGGCCTTGAGGGTATCGCCCTGGGCGAGGGCGGCGAAAATGTTGCTGGGAATCAGGGCGAGCACCATCTCGCCGAAGGTCAGGGCTTTTTCCGTCGTTTCGTTGCCGAACAGTGCCATTTCGGTGTGGCCGGTGCGGTTGAGATCCTCGCCGACCAGCTTGGACAGGGTCAGCAGGGTTTCCGAGGAGAGATGGCTGCCCGGCGCGATGACTACGGCGGCGAGCAGGCCGATCAGCCCCGCCGCCACCGTCGCCGCGACCAGGAGAACGGCGACCCGTCCCAACATGCGGGTTGCTCCGCCTTCGTGGATGAGTTGGCGCAAGCTGAAAATCACTGCCGTGACCATAAAGGGCAGGATGATCATTTTCAGCAAATCCACGTAGATGTCGCCGAATACCCCGATGTCCATGGCGAAGGCCGGGGCGAGCAGGCCGAGGGCCGCGCCGGCGGCGAGGCTGCTGAACACCAGCGCGGGCCGGCTGGCCAGCTTGCGATAAGCGTCGGCGCGGCTTTCCACGGATTCAGTCGGCATCGTGGCGCCTGAGGATTTTTTCCACGCTGAGTTTTTCCGGGCGTTGCGCCAGGTAGAGATTAATTAGGCTGAGCAGTTGATGGCTGTCGTGGGCCACCGCGATGCCCAGGGTATCCTGGGTGTCGGTCAGCGTCACGGTGCGCAGCAGCAGCGAAGTGAGCGGATCGGTCTTGAGCAGGCGTTTGATCTCGAATTCGTCGCGATAGGCCGCCGCCACCTCACCCTGCTTGAGTGCCGCGACGACGCCCGCCCAATCGGGGTATTCGAGGATTTTTGCGTGGGGAAAATTGTGCCGCGCGAAATCGGCATAGGAAGAATCGACGATGACCCCCAGCGTTCCCTCGAAACGGCGAATCACCGAAGGCAGATCGCGGCCATGGGCTAGTTCGGCGAAGCGCAGGCGGTTGAGTGCCAGTACATGGCGGAGGCTCAGGTAAGGCTCGGAAAAACGGATGGTCCTGGCCCGGACCAGGGTCCGCGACAGCTTGCAGATGGCCACGTCGGCCTCGCCGCGCGCGATGACGTCGACGACCTCGTTGAAACTCGCCGCGCTACGGTCGAAGCGCAGCTTGACCTTGAGTTCTTTGGCCAGTCCCCGCGCCAGTTCCGCGTCGATCCCTTGAGTCTCGCCGTCCTTCTGGTAAAAGAACGGCGGCGCATCGTGGCGCGGCATGGCAACCACCAGTTCGCCGCGCTCGACGATGCGGCGGATGTCGGGGGGAACCTCGACCTGCCGCGAACCGGCAATTGCCGGGGCGGCGAACGCCCCCAGCAGCGCCCAAGCGAGGAAGGCGACGACCGGCGACCGAAGGGCTTCGAATAGGACTTTGATGGAATTATAAGCGCGATACATAGCGGCAAATGCTACCACATCGGTTTGGTAGCCGCCTCCGCAATGGCTGCTTTCGGCACGGCAATCGCGCTACGCGGTTCCCCTTTTCCAAATGGGCGAGCCACATCGTGCAATGGCCCGGGGGGGGGCAAAGAAATGGCAATATGGCGGGG
>JAGXQV010000151.1 GCA_018336195.1 Sulfuricella sp.
GGGTGTTTGTGTTCCGACAAGCCGTGCCAATGTGCAGCCGCCCTCTCCCCAACCCCTCTCCCGCACACGGGAGAGGGGCTTTTTGGCAGTGACTTGAGTCGTTACGAAACGGCAAAGAACTGAAACAGTGAAGAAGAACCGATGGAGACATGATGGAAAAACTCCCCAAGGACATCCTGCTGGTCGAGGACGACGCCGCCAACCGCAAGCTGATTTGCGTGGTGCTGGGCGACCGCAAGCGTTACCGCATCCAGCAGGCGGACAGCGTCGAGCAAGCCCTGGAACTGCTCAAGAACGGCACGCCGGATCTGCTGCTGCTGGACATCCGCCTGGGCAACGGCAGCGGCCTCGATCTGATCCGCGCCATCCGGGCGAATCAGGCGTTCGACGACGTTCCCGCGCTGGCAATCACCGCTCAGGCGATGAAGAACGACGAAAGCCGCTTCCTCGCGGCAGGCTTCGACGGCTACCTGAGCAAACCGGTCGATACCCGGCGCTTGCCGGAAATCGTGGCGCGTTTCATCCGCGAAGGCCGGAAGGCGGCCTATGCCTGACGACGTGCCGCTCTTCGAAGCGACGGTGCTGGTGGTGGACGATGCGCCGCCCAACGTCAAGCTGCTGCGCCTGATCCTCAAGGACGCCGGCTATCGCGTGCTGGAGGCGGTCAGCGGCCCCGAGGCGTTGACTACCCTGCGCCGCGACAAGCCCGACATCATGGTGCTCGACGTGCGGATGCCGGGCATGACCGGCTACCAGGTGTGCCGCGAGATTCGCGACGACCCCGAGTTCGCCGCGCTGCCGGTCATCATGGTCACCGCCCTGTCCCTGCCGGAGGAACGCCTCAAGGGCATCGAAGCGGGCGCCACCGATTTCATCAGCAAGCCGTTCAACAAGAAGGAGTTGCTGGCGAGGGTGCGCGCCAGCCTGGTGCTGACGAAAATCGGCAAAAGCGGCATTGTTCCGCAACTCCCCGGTGCCGTGGTAATTACCGGCCCGGACTGGAAAATCCTGGCGATGTCGCCGCTTGCCACCGTGCTGCTAAACACGCCGGTGCCGGGCATCCTGAACCTCGACTTTCGCGACCTGCTGGCGCAGGACGAGCAGGCCCGCGTCGCCGCCGGCGCGGAGATCGCCACTTTCCGACTCCACCTCCCCGCCGCGCGCCTTCCCGTCGATGCCCGCCACACCCCGGTCGGGGACGCGGCGGGCAATCCGCTGCTGCGCGTGATTACCCTCAACGAAGGAAAGGAATGAATCATGAAATCCCCCTGGATCGCTCTCGCCCTGATCGCCCTGATGACGATCTGGGCGCGCCTCACCTACGCCGCCGAAACGCCCAGTGCCGGGCAGGCCGCGCCACTCTTCCAGCTTCCCGACCAGAACGGCAAGAGCCACGCCCTGGCCGACTACCGGGGCAACTGGGTAGTGCTGTATTTCTACCCCAAGGACGACACTCCCGGCTGCACCCAGGAAGCCTGCCAGTTCCGCGACGACCTCCACAAGCTCACCGCGCTGGGCGCCAAAATTCTCGGCGTGAGCGTGGACGACAGCAGTTCCCACGCGGCGTTCGCGCAGAAATACCACCTCCCGTTCCCGCTCCTCGCCGACCGCGACGGCAAGGTCGCCGACAGCTACGGCGCGCTGCGCAACCTCGGCATCGCCCGGATAGCCAAGCGCTACACCTTCCTCATCGATCAGCAAGGCAATATCGCCAAAACCTACCTCAAGGTCGACACCTCCCGCCATTCGCAGGAGATCGTCGACGACTTGGGGAGGCTGAAAAAACCCTAGCAGTTGTATATACATCATGAATAGGAATATATCGGTAGATATGTCGCCAAAAACTTGACGCACCAATTAACTGTATATACAGTTAATGCATGAATGCCCTCGTTATTTCCCAGCCGGTTTTAGATAAGTTGAAAGCCAAACACGGCGTTGCCCGGCGGGAAATCGAGCAATGTTTCGACAACCGCGAGGGCGGTTTCCTGATGGATGAGCGGGAAGACCATCGGACCGACCCACCGACGCTGTGGTTTATCGCGCCGACCAATGGCAACCGCCTCTTGAAGGTGGTTTTCATCGCCATCGACGGCAGGGTGCACATCAAGACGGCGTATGCGCCGAACGACACCGAAATCGGGATATATGAGCGGCATGGCAAATAGCCACGCCAATGGAGATTGAAAATGAATGACCAAAACTTGATTGCCGGCACGGATGAAACCTGGGAGTCCCGGGAACTCGGCGCCAGCGAAACGCACGTCAAGCGGGCGCCGCCGGAACTGGAATCCGGTATCGAGGAGGCGCTGGGTATGCAGATGATTTCGATCCGGCTGAACAAGTCGCTGATCGAATCGTTCAAGGTCATCGCCGAGTATCACGGCATCGGTTACCAGCCCTTGATGCGCGATGCGCTCAAGCGCTTCGCGGAAAGCGAGATGAAGGCGATAGTCCAGGGGGTGGTCGAGTCCCAGAGAAAATCGAAGCAGGCGGATAGACAACGCCCGCTAATAAAGGAAATAAAGGCCGCCTGACAAGTGTCCGGATTGCCATTTCAAGAACCCGCCGCGGCGGGTTTTTTATTGCCGCAAACCCAGCGCTAACCGGCCGGGGAGGTTTTGGGCGGATAGATCAGGCTTTCCGCGGGAATACCGAATTTCTGGTGCAATTTCCAGGTCCCATAATGGGACATCGCAAAATACCCAGCGCCGCCGCCCCGCAAAATTGACAACCCTCATTTCGTCCCTATAACTATTTCTGGGGCGGATATTTGTGGGCATCCGTACTAATTCCCCTTTGGGTTGAACTCTTTACGGTTTTCACCTTATTGCGGACATCCTCCCTCCCCATTATTTTTGAATTGCTTTGAAGTGCCACGTGAACTGCTGTGGTGGGGCGCGCGCATCTATTCCCGGCGCCGCAAATCCCAACCGGCAATCTGAAAAAACTGGAAAACGGAGGATGACATGAACTACCTATCACCACGACAATTTGGGCATTACTTTTATGCCCTTCTTGCGGGGCTGTTTACCGTGGCGCTGATGCTGGCTCCCGTGAAACAAGCCCTTGCTCTCAGTGTTTCACCAACATCGGTACAGATTGCGGTTGGCGCCAGCGCCACCGTAGCAGTCACCAATCGCGACGGCTCGGTGAGCGTCAGCTCTTCCAACACCAGCGTCGCCACAGTCAGTTATTCTTCCGGCACGGCCACCATCACCGGCCGCTCCGCCGGTACGGCCACGGTGACCATCCGGGATAGTGAGTCGCGCCGCACGGTCAGCGTCACGGTCACCTCCGCCCTGACGGTTTCGCCGACCTCGGTCTCGGTACCGGTGGGCAGCACGGCCAACGTCGGCGTGACCAATGCCAACGGTTCGGTGAGCGTCAGTTCTTCCAACACCAATGTCGCCACGGTAACCTACAGCAATGGCACGGCCACCATCCGCGGCCGCTCCGCCGGCTCGGCAACCGTCACCGTTCGCGATAGCCGCACCAGCCGCCAGGTATCCGTAACGGTCACTGCCGTCTCGACCCTGACCGTCTCGCCGACCTCGGTATCGGTCGCCGCGGGCAGCACGGTTCCGGTCAGCGTGACCAACGCGTCCGGCACGGTTACCGCCACCTCGGCCAATACCGCCGTCGCCACGGTGACTTACGCTTCCGGCGTCGCCACCATCCGCGGCGTATCCGCCGGTTCGACCACCGTCACCATCCGCGATAGCGACGAAACCCGCACCGTAGCGGTCACCGTCACCGCCGCCCCAGCCCTGACCGTCTCGCCGACCTCGGTATCGGTCGCGGTAGGCAGCACGGTCCCGGTCAACGTGACCAACGCCACCGGCACGGTGAGCGCCGTTTCGTCCAACACCACCATCGCCACGGTGACTTACGCTTCCGGCGTCGCCACCATCCGTGGCGTCGCCGTCGGCTCGGCAACGGTGACCATCATGGACAGCCTCAACAGCCGTGCGGTTGCAGTAACCGTCACGTCCGCCGGCGCCCTGACCGTCTCGCCAACCACCGCGCAAGTCCTGGTGGGCAGCACCACGGCCGTCAACGTCTCGAATGCCACCGGCACGGTCACCGCGACATCGTCGAACACCGGTATCGCCACGGTGACCTACGCTTCCGGCGTCGCCACCATCCGCGGCGTGGCCGTCGGCACTGCCACCGTCACCATCGCGGACAGCCTCAACAGCCGCACGGTAGCGGTAACGGTGATGGCCGCGACAGCCGGCAACTACACCCTGCTGGCGTGGAACAACCTGGGCATGCACTGCTTCGACGGGCTGGATTACTCGATGTTCTCCATCCTGCCGCCGCTCAATACCGTCAATGCCCAATTGAAGAACAAGGCCGGCGCCTTGGTGACCAGCGGCGTGACGCTGACCTACCAGGCCACCCCGGATCTGACCGGCTCGATCAACACCATCAGCTCCACCAAGACCAATTTCTGGACCTACGCGCAAGCCCTGTTCGGTCTTTCGCCTGCCCCGGATGTCGGTCTGCTCGGCGCGCCGATGGCCTCCAACACCCCGGCGCCGATGACCTACAGCGCCACCAACAACTGGTTCGAAGCCGTGGGTATCCCGATCACCAACGTCGATGATGCCGGCAGGAAGAACACCTATCCGATGGTGCAGATCGTCGCCAAGAACACCGCCGGGCAGATCCTCGCCACGACCAAGGTGGTGCTGCCGGTTAGCGACATGCTGGACTGCCAGGATTGCCATACCTCCAACACCGGCACCAATGCCGCCGCCAATGCGGCCAGGCCGGCGGCGGGCTGGGTATTCGACCCCGATCCCCTGAAGGACTGGAAGAAGAACATCCTGCGCCTGCACGACGAAAGGCAGACGGGCAACGCCACCTACGTCGCCGCGTTGGCCGCCAAGGGCTATCCCAACGGCCTGTACAACTCCGCCGTCACGGGTAAACCGGTGCTGTGCGTAGCTTGCCACGTGTCCAATGCCTACCAGATCGAGGCGGGATTCCCCACCGGCATCACCGGCATCTCCCCGCTCACCAAGGCGATTCATGGGCGGCACGCTACGGTGGTCGATCCGGACGTCAACATGACGCTGGATAACGAAGCCAACCGCAACTCCTGCTACAAGTGCCACCCCGGCTCGGTTACCCAGTGCCTGCGCGGCGCCATGTCCGGCCCGACTTACCAGTGCCAGAGCTGCCATGGCAAGACCAGCCAGGTCGGTGCGGCGACTCGTCAGGGCTGGCTGTCGATGCCCACCTGCGATTCCTGCCACTGGAACGGCCTGCGCGGCACGACAGGTGTCGATGCCAACGGGATTCCGTTGACCTGGGCAGACAAGACGTTCGCCGCGACCCCCAACGTGCCGAGCGCCGGGTTCAGCCTGTATCGCTTCAGCACCGGTCACGGCGGCATGAAGTGCTCGGCCTGTCATGGTTCCACCCATGCGGAATATCCGTCCACTCACGACAACGACAACGTGCAAAGCATCGCCGTTCAGGGTCATGCCGGTACGGTGTTCGAGTGCACGGCCTGCCATAGCTCGGTGCCGAACACCACCAGCGGCGGCCCACACGGCATGCACACCATCGGCTCGGCGTGGGTAAGCAACCATCGCAGCGTGGCGGAAAACACCACGGCCCGCGCGGCTTGCGCCTACTGCCACGGTGCGGACTTCCGCGGCAGCCCGTTGAGCCAGGTGAAGATGGCCAAGACCCTCAACAACCACAACTATGTCGCGGGCCAGGCAGTCACCTGCTACGACTGCCACAACGGCCCCTCGGGTGGCAAGCTGGAGAGTGATACCAAGTTCGCCAAGAACGAGGGTGTCCTCGACGCGCTGGCATCGTTCTTCTCCATGGTGAACAGCCGCCTCCAGAGCGCTTTCCAGAAGTAGACCGATCCCCCCACGACGCGGAACTCGCGTCTTCAACCCCACCGGCCAGGGCCGGTGGGGTTTTTTTATGATCCTGGAAAAGCAGCTTTCGTAGCCCGGATGGAATGAAATGGAATCCGGGGGCACCCGCGAGGGTGCAACCTCCGGCGCCACGCCGTTCGACGATCATCCCCGTATCCGCCCTGGCGAGATTTCCCGGCGTCGTTTCCGCCTCGCGGCGGCCCCGGATTCCGCGGCGCTGCATCCGGGCTTGCTTTGCAGCCGACTCAAGCTAATCATAGGTTCTACATGCTGAGTAATCGTCTTCATCGGTTGATCGTTCCCATTACCCATCACCTTGTTTGGCGCCGAATCAGGCAGGGTTATGCCAGCCGCTCTCGCCGCCCAGGATGTGCCCGGCGGCGGACGGCCCCCAGGTATCCGGCGGATATTCGAGCAGCGGCACGGCGCCGTTGAGGATCGGTTCGACCACGTGCCAGGCCGCCTCGACGCAGTCGTCGCGCCCGAACATCGCGGCATTGCCGCGGAGGGCGTCGCCGAGCAGGCGTTCGTAAGCGCTCATCCCGTCGCCGGGATCGCGGTGCGCGACCAGTTCCACCGCTTCGCCGACCATCGCTTCGCCCGGCGCCTTGATCCGCGCGCCCAACGAGGCGACGAAGTCGGGAGCGAGGCGAAAGCGGAAATAGTTCTCCTGGCCGGGTTCGATGGCATCGAACAGCGGATGCGCCACGGGCTTGAGTTTCACCAGCGCTTCGCTGCAAGTCACCGGCAACCGTTTGCCGACCCGGATGTAGAACGGCACGCCGGCCCAGCGCTCGGTCTCGATATGCAGGCGCAGCGCGGCGAAGGTCTCGACCTGCGAATCGGGCGCGACGCCGTTCTCGGCGCGGTAGCCGCGAAATTGGCCGCGCACCGTTTCCGCCGGACAGAGCGGGCGCATCGCCCGTAACACCCGCAGCTTTTCGTCGCGCATGGCATCGGGGCCGTGGCCGGCCGGCACATCCATCGCCAACAGCGCGACCACTTGCAGCAGGTGGTTCTGCACCGTGTCGCGGATCGCGCCGACTTCTTCGTAGAAATGCCCGCGCCCGGCGACGCCGGAACGCTCGGCCAGGGTGATCTGCACGCTGGCGATATGGGCGCGGTTCCATACCGGCTTGAGGAAGGCGTTGGCAAAGCGGAAATAGAGCAGATTTTCGACCGCTTCCCGGCTCAGGAAATGATCGATGCGAAAGATCGCCGATTCGGGAAAACGCTGGTGCAGCGTGCGGTTGAGCAGGTGCGCCGAAGCGAGGTCGCGGCCGAATGGCTTTTCGACGATGATCCGCGCCCCCTTGGCGCAGCCCGATTTGGCGAGGCCGTCGGCAACCGTGGCGAATAGGCCGGGCGGGATGGCCAGATAGTGACAGGGCCGCGCGGCGTTGCCCAGCGCCTGGCGCAGTTGCGCATAAACGGCGGGATCGGCATAGTCGCCGTCGACGTAATGAAGGCGGGCCAGGAGCTTGGCGCTGGCTGCGGAATCCACGCCGCCGTGGCTTTCCAGGCTGGCGAGAGCACGCGCCTTGAAGTAATTGAGATCCCAGCCCGATTTGGCGACGCCGACGACCGGCATGGCGAGGCGGCCGCGCCGGCTGAGCGCCTGCAATGCCGGAAAAATCCGCTGGTAAGCCAGTTCGCCGCCGGCGCCGAAGAACACGAAGGCGTCGGAACCGAGCGCCGTCATGTTCTTAACTCCATTCGCTTACGGAACGATCCAGCCGGTCACCGGGAACACCACGCCGCTGGTCATCATTTTGACGATGTAGCTGCCCTTGGAGGCAAAGCGCTGGTTCGGGCCAAAACTAAAATTGGGATAGACCGGGCTGGCGGCGGTGTTGTCTCCCATGTCCTCGATCTGCTCCATGAGGTATTCCCGCGAGAAGTTGTTGTCGAGCTTCATGACCGCATCCCCGGCGGTGGCCACCGCCACGAAGGTATTGGCCTGCAGGCGCCGGTCGACGATCTCGACATGCTTGGCACCTAGCCATTTTTCGATATTGCGATAGCGCTGGCGGATGGATTTGTCCACGTCGAACGGGTGAACCGCGTAGATCCGGTCGCGGAAGTCGTTGGGCACCGGCGGGAACGCATCGCTCTTGAGGCTGGAAGAAACGTAAATCCCCCGCAGCTTGTCGCCGCACGCCGAATCCTTGAGTCCTTGCAGGTCGGGATCGGGTTGCCAGATCACCACCACGCCGGGACGGTCGCAGTCCAGCGCGCTTTTCCAGAAATCGGGCGTCAGCGCCTTGGCGCCGGCGGCACGCGCATCGCGCAGGTTGTCGATGCCGAATTTGCCCAGCGATTTCCGCAATGCCTGGGCCGCCGAAGCGCCCCATTCGTCATGGCCGTATACCTGGACTATCGTCCCCGGCCGCTGATCGGGCTGGCTGCGCAGATAGTTCGCCAGCGCTTCCGCCTCCAGGGCGGTGCCCTTGGAGAAATACAGGGTGTAATAGTTGTTGTCGGCGATCTTCGGCAAATCGGTGTTGGGAAACAGGCTGGGGATTTCGAAACGCTCGCAGAATTCGTCGATAGGCCGCCAACTGCCGGCGCCGATGCCGCTGACCATGGCGAATACCGGCTGTTTGCGGTAATACGCTTCGAGTTGCGCGGTCCAGGTGCGGGCCGGGCCTTTCAGGTGCCACACGTGCAGCCGCCATTTGCGCTGGGCGGCGTTGCCCGATTCGCCGCTCTTGTCGCGGAAATACGCCTCCAGAACGTCCATCATCGCTTTGCGCTTGCGGGGCTGGACGCCGTCGGTGACCACGGTGGCGAAATGGATCTCGTGGCTGGTCACGCCCGGCGGGATGTCGGCGGAAAGGGTTTTCAGATAGGCGATCAGCGGCTTGAGCTGTTCGTCGCTCAAGTCGTAGCGGGGCATGGGCTGGGCCAAATCCCGCCCGGCGGGATCGATACCTTCGCGGATGGCCCGTGCCAGGGTTTCGTCGGTATAGGCCGGGCGCAGTTCCTGGCGGCCGCCGCGCGCCACGAACGCCTGTTTCTTGATCCCGGTGTGGCGAGGCTGGTACAGCCAGGCGCTGGTCAGCGGCGAAACCTGGGTCTGGCCTTCGCTGCTGCCCTGGCCGCTGCGCCGGTGGCAACCGACGCACGCCGTCTGGCCTTCCCCGAATGGGATATCCCCCTTCAAGGTGGCGCGCATCGGGCTGCCGGAAGGCAATATCCCCTCCCGGTACATGCGCTTACCTTGCGCCACCCGTTGCGCTTGGTCGGCGGCATCATCGGCGGCGGCACTCGCCAGGCCGCTCGCGCAAAGAATAAAAAACGTGAAGAGGTATCGGGGGATTTGCATGTTGTCAGGCTCCCTGTTGCTTTAAGGACGTGTTTGGAACGGCTTGGGCCGCGCTGGAAATCGCGGCCCAGGC
>JAGXQV010000152.1 GCA_018336195.1 Sulfuricella sp.
CAGCCGCAATTGCGCGCCGGCCAACGGCTGTGCCTGCTGAGCGGCGGCGAAACCACCGTCACCGTCACGGGCGCCGGCAAGGGCGGGCGCAACCAGGAACTGGCGCTGGCGTTCGCCCTGGAGATCGCCGACAGCACCGGGATATGCCTGCTCTCCGCGGCCACCGACGGCAGCGACGGCCCCACCGACGCGGCGGGCGCTTTCGTCGACGGCGCCTTGGCGGCGCGGGCGCGCGGCTTGGGGCTGGAACCGCTCAGCTACCTGCACGACAACGATTCCTATGAATTTTTCCGGCGCTACGACGAACTTTCGGGCGAACATAGTCATTTCAAGAGCGGCCCTACCGGCACCAACGTCATGGATATCCAGTTGATTCTGCTGGAAGCGCCGCCCGACGCGGGGCAGCGGCAATGAGCGAAACGATCCTGCGCCAGGAGGTGCGCGAGCAAATCGACCAGATCTCCCATGCCGATCTGGTGGTGGGCATCCCCAGCTTCAACAGTGCGCGCACCATCGGCCACGTGGTGCGCGCCGTGCAGGCCGGCCTCGCCAAGTACTTTCCCGACCAGCGGGCGGTCATCGTCAATTCCGACGGCGGCTCCAGCGACGGCACCATGGATGTGGTGCGGGCCTCCTCCATCGAGGATTACCGCGCCATCCTCCTGCATCACCGGGTCGAGCCGATTTCCAAGATCGTTTTCCCCTATTCGGGCATACCCGGCAAGGGCAGCGCCTTTCGCGACATCTTCGCGATTGCCGCGGCGCTGGACGCCCGAGCCTGCGTGGTGGTCGATTCGGATTTGCGCAGCATCACCCCGGAGTGGATCGAGCTGCTGGTCAAGCCGGTGCTGCAGGGCGGTTTCGACTACGTGGCGCCGCTTTACCACCGTCACAAATTCGACGGCACCATCACCAACAGCATCGTCTATCCGCTGACCCGCGCCCTCTACGGCAAGCAGGTGCGCCAGCCTATCGGCGGGGATTTCGGCTTTTCCGGCGAGTTGGCGCGCTTCTATCTCGCCAAGGACGTGTGGGAATCCGACGTGGCGCGCTTCGGCATCGACATCTGGATGACCACCACCGCGCTCGCCAACGCCTTCAAGGTGACCCAGGCGTTTCTCGGCGCCAAGATCCACGACGCAAAGGATCCCGGCGCGGACCTCTCCAGCATGCTCTACCAGGTGGTCAGCGCCACTTTCGCGCTGATGGAGGACTACGCCGAGGTATGGAAGCCCATTCGCGGCTCGGTTGCGGTGCCGGCCTTCGGCTTCGAATACACGGTCGGGCTTGAACACGTCTCCGTCAACACCGCGCGGATGTTGGACATGTTCCGCGCAGGACTGGGCAATTTGCGCGAGATCTGGATCGATATCCTCGGTGCCGGCGATTTTCGCGAGGTCGAAAGGCTGGGCGAACTGCCCGACCGGGATTTCCACTTTCCCCTGGGTCTGTGGACGCGGGTCGTCTACGACTATGCCCTGGCTTTTCGCCGCCGGAAGCTCCCCGTGGAGCACCTGATAAAGTCTCTGACCCCGCTGTACATCGGCAAGACCGCGTCGTTCGTCCTCACCGCCGAAACCATGGATGCCGCGCAGGCGGAGGCGGAAATCGAGAAGCTGTGCGTGGAGTTCGAGCGCAACAAGGATTATCTGGTAACGGGATGGAAATAATTAATTTATTAGGAGAAATGCCATGGCTGATTTTTTTGATCTGATCCTTGAACCGCTGGAAGCGGTGTTCCTGAAATTCAAGGTGTTCCTGCCCAACCTGCTGGCAATGCTGGTGATCCTGGCGGTGGGGGTGGCGCTGGCGAAACTGTTCCAGGTGGTGCTGGTGAAATCGCTGAATGCCGTCAACTTCGACCGCTGGTCGGATCGGGTCGGCATCACCGCCTTGATGCGCAAGGGCGACCTGTGGAGCAAGCCTTCCGCCCTATTCGGCACCGTGCTGTTGTGGCTGATGATCCTGGTCACCCTGATGATCGGCCTGGGCGCGCTACGGGTGGCGGCCATCGACAATCTGGTCGAGCAGTTTTTCGCCTATCTGCCGCGGGCTTTTTCGGCCGCCCTGATTCTGGTGCTCGGCTCGCTGCTGGCCGGTTTCGTCAGCCGGGCGGTGCTGATCGCCGCGGTCAACAGCGGCTACCACTATTCCCGGCTATTGGCCGAGGCCGTGCGCATCCTCTTGACGGTACTGATCCTGGCGATGTCCATGGAGCAACTCCAGATCGCACCCGGCATCGTGCTGGCGGCTTTTTCCATCATCTTCGGCGGTATCGTCACGGCACTGGCCATCTCCTTCGGGGTGGGCGGCATCGATGCGGCGAAACGCATGATCGAAAGAGAGAGTCCGGCGGAAAAGCACGACGAAATCGAACATCTCTAAGCGGAAGGACGCAGCATGTCTGATTTTTTTCAGTCCGGAACCATCACCACCCTCCACCAACTCGGCAAACCCTCCTTGGAGCGCCTGGAAACCGAGCTGGCAGGGTTCGCCAAAACCCGCCCGCTGGCCCTGGTGCTGCCGGCGCTGTACTCGGAATTCGAAGGGCCGGCGATGCCCGGCATCGTCCAGGAACTCGCCAAGGTCAAATACCTCAACGAAATCGTGCTGACCCTCGACAAGGCCTCGGAACGGGACTTCCAGCGGGCGCGCGAATTCATGGCGCCGATCGCCACGGAAATCAAGATCGTCCACAACGACGGCAAACGGATCAGCGAAATCTACGAAACCTTCGCCCGCAACGGCGTGGATGCCGGCGAGCGCGGCAAGGGACGCTCGGCCTGGCTGGCCTACGGCTACGTGCTGGCGCGCGGCAAGTCCCAGGTGATTGCTCTGCACGACTGCGACATCGTCACCTACAGCCGCGAATTGCTGGCGCGCTTGTGCTACCCGGTGGTCAGTCCCAACCTCGATTACGTGTTTTGCAAGGGCTATTACGGACGGGTTTCCACCAAGCTCAACGGGCGCGTCACCCGCCTGCTGGTCACGCCACTGGTGCGCGCCCTCCAGCAGATCGTCGGGAACAACGGCTTTCTGGCCTTTCTCGACGGTTTTCGCTACCCGCTCGCCGGGGAATTCTGCATGATTACCGATCTGGCACGGGTCAACCGCATTCCCTGGGACTGGGGACTGGAAGTCGGCTCGCTGGCAGAGGTGTACCGCAATTATTCGCCGCGCCGGGTGTGCCAGGTGGACATCGCCGCCAATTACGACCACAAGCATCAAGCCCTCTCCGCCGAAAATCCGGCCCAGGGCCTGATGAGGATGACGGTGGATATCTGCAAGTCGATCTTCCGCACCCTGGCTTCCGACGGAGTGGTGTTTTCCGACGGGTTTTTCAAATCCCTGTCGGTCGCCTATCTGCGCCAGGCCGAGGACACCATCATGAAGTACGAGGCCGATGCCGCCATCAACGGCCTCAAGTTCGACCGCCACGACGAGGCGATGGCGGTCGAAGCGTTCACCCGCGCCATCGGCATGGCGGCCCAGGCGTACCTGGAAACCCCCCTTGCCACACCGCTCATCCCCAGTTGGAACCGGGTGGTTTCGGCAATCCCGGATATTTTCGAAATGCTCAAGGCAGCGGTCGAGGAGGATAACCGGTAGCGGCTAGGAGGGGGCGCTCGATGATGGCGTGCCTGGTCGTCATCGGGATCGCCGGCTGGCATTTGTCGCGCTACGGCGACATCATCGCGGAGGAAAAGCGGGCGGTTGTTCAGCTTGGGCTTTGAGCCGCTGTACCTATCCGGGAACTGCTCACCAAACAGATAAATTTTCTGTCAATCCCCCGTGGACAACGCTCGACTGGGTTTGAAACCATCCCCTCTGAACCCGCCATGTAAATCTCATCCGAGAAGCTGTTTTATAAGTTACTGCGCGGCCGTGATCCGGGGTCGGGAGGCGCTCGGAATCCTCATGTACTACCTGTACATTCCGGTTCCTCCGCTCCTGCCGACCCCGGCTGACGGCCGCTCGCTACATTTCTAAAACAGCTTCTGCGGTAAATTACCCTGACTGCCGACGCGGTGGTTCAATCCAGGAGCGACGAGACCGCACGGACGGGTTCCGGCAAAGTTCCACAGGAACCGCGTCGTGCACGTAGTTGGCGAGCACTTCGCCCAAGTTGCGCACGGAGAAGAATGTCGAGCGGCGGGCGAGATTACTTCAATCGCATAATTGTTTACCAGTATAATTTTGGATATCCGGTATTTTATTTGAACAAAGGTAATGAGCAAAAAAATAATCAAGATCAGAGACCTGATTCCCGGCATGTATGTCGAAGAGGTAAATTGCAGCCTGAAGGATCGTGATCGCATCGGCGAAACCCGCAATTTCCTGATTATCAGCAAGAACGAGATCGACCGTCTGGTTGCGCTGGGCGTGAAAGAACTCTACATCAACCCGGAAAAAGGGTTGGATCATATCGACGAGGACGAGGAGCGCAAGAAGGCGAACCAGGCCATCGCCGAGTTGGCGCGCATGAGGAAACAGAACGAACCGAAGGCCAAGCCGCTGGCGGACGAGCTCTACGACGCCCGGATGCTGCTGAGCAAGGCCCGCTCCGCTCTGGAAAACGCCATTGCCGATCTGCGCGCCGGGAAGAAGATCGAGATCGTGCCGTTCCTCCCGCTGCTGGTGGAAATCCACAAGTCGGTCAGCGAAAACAAGGACGCCATCGTCACGGTGTGCCGCAAGAAGAAAAAGGGCGGCTACGCGCTGGAGCATTCGGTGAGCCATTGCGCCCTGATGATGGCCTTCGGCCTGACCCTGGAAATGGACAAGGCCGCGGTGCTGGAACTGGGACTCGGCGGCCTGTTCCACGACATCGGCAAGATCCGTATTCCCGATGCCATCCTCGACAAACCGGGGACACTGACCGAGGAAGAGTTGGTGATCGCCCGCAAGCATCCGGCTTGGGGCGGCGAATTCATCAAGAACACTCCCGGCTTTCCCGAACGTGCACTGGCGGTGGTGATGGAGCATCACGAACGGCTCGACGGCACCGGCTATCCCAACCAGCTGAAAGAACACGGCATCTCGCTATTCGGTCAGATGGGCGCGATTGTCGATGTCTACGACGCTTGCATCTCGATCCGCGCCTATGGCGCCGCCACCGATCCCTGCCTGGTGATACGCCAGCTCTTCGAGGGCGCGGGCAAGCAGTTCCACAAGGAGTTGGTGCAGCAATTCATCAAGACCATCGGAATATTCCCGGTCGGCACCCTGGCGCGCCTGGAGAGCAACAAGTTGGCCATCGTCATCCGCCAGACCAAGAGTCTCACCCAGCCGGTGGTGCGCATCGTCTACGACCTGAAGAACAACTGCTTCATGCAGCCGGAGGATGTCGACCTCTCCCGCCCGCGCGAGAAGATGGACAAGGTGGTGGGTCACGAATCCCCGGAGAAGTGGAAAATCGACCCTTTTCGCTTTATTTCGCCGGAACTCGCCAATATTTAAAGCGCGAGCTTTTCACGCTTCGTCGAGGGAGGCTTTCGGCAACACCAAGCGGAAAACCGCGCCCTCCTCGTCGTTGCGCGCCTCGATGTCGCCGTCCATGTGCGCCATGATCATGCGCGACATGTATAGGCCAATGCCGGTGCCTTTTTCCTTGGTGGTGAAATAGGGGTCGAAGATTTTCGGCATCACCTTGTCGGGGATGCCGCCGGCGTTGTCGCCGACTTCGACCCAGACGCCTTCGGAGTCTTCGCCGAGGCTGAGGGTGACGACGCCTTCATTGGGCTGGTTTTCCAGGATCGCGTCCTTGGCGTTGTTGAGGACGTTGAGCAGCACTTGGGAAAATTCGTTGGGAAAACCGTGGGCCAGGATGTCGCCGGAGGGAATCTGGCGGACTTCGATATTGTGGTTGCTCAAGCTGTGGCTAACCAGGCTGAGCGCGTCGTCTACCGCCTTGGTCAGGTTGAAATCCTGTTTCAGCTTGTTGGGCCGGAAAAAGTTGCGGAAATCGTCGATGGTGGTCGACATTTTCTGGATGAACTGGTTGCCCTTCACCACTGAAGTTGCCAGGTAGGTTTCGTCGAGTTCGTCGAAATCGTAGGCGTCCTTGATGTTGGCGAGGAGCAATGCGAGCGCGTTGAGGGGTTGCCGCCACTGGTGGGCGATGTTGCCGATCATTTCGCCCATCGCCGCCAGTCGGGATTGCTGGATGAGCAGGCGCTCGCTTTCCATGTTGCGGGCGACTTCCTCGGCGACCCGCTGTTCCAGGTTTTCGTTGAAGAGGCGCAGTTGTCCCTGGACTTCCTTGAGGCGGCTGATGTCGGTATGGGTGCCGACCATGCGCAGCGGTTCGCCGGCAGCGTCGCGGCTGACCACCTTGCCGCGGTCGAGGATCCAGATCCATGAACCGTCCTTGCGCTGCACGCGGTGTTCGCAGGCGTAAGTGGGTAACTGGCCGTCCAGGTAGCCGCGCAGAGCCTGTTCCACGGATTCCCGGTCGTCGGGATGAACGCGCCGTTCCCACTCCGTGACGTCGCCGGAGATTTCGGCTTCCGCGTAGCCGAGCATTTCCTTCCAGCGTTTCGAGAAAAATACTGCGCCGCTTTGCATGTCCCAATCCCACACGCCGTCGCCCGAGCCTTCCAGCGCCATGTTCCAGCGTTCCTCGCTGTCGCGCAGGGCGGACTCGGCCTGTTTGCGTTCGGTAATGTCGTGGATGATCGAGAAAAGCTGCTCGTGCCCGGCCACCAGCACCGGGCTGGAATGGACTTCGACGTTGCGCAGGCTGCCATCGGCCAAGCGGTGGATGAACACGAAATCGTTGCGCTGGTGCAGCAGGGCACGCTGCCGCTCGGCGGCGACCGCCTCGGGACTCATGGTGTTGATCTCGGTGATTTTCATGGTCCGCAAGGTTTCCACCGGATAACCGTAGAAACCCGCCGCCGCCTGGTTGGCATCCTCGATCCAGCCGCTGTGCGGGTCGATCAACAGCATCACCGAGCTATGGTTCTGGAACATCGAGCGGAAGCGTTTCTCGCTGTCGCGCAACGCCTCCTCGGCGCGGCGGCGGTCGGAAATATCCTGGACGATCCAGAACGAGCCTTTGCCGATATCTTCCGGATCGATGGCCTTGCCGCTCATGCTGGCCCAGAACAACGTGCCGTCGCGCCGTTTGAGCTGGCGCTCGACGCTATAGCAGCCGCCCTCGGCGAGTAGCGGATAGGCTGCTTCGCCGAGTTCCTGAAAGTCCTCCGAGTTGGGATAGATGGCCTCGGCGCTCATGCCGGCCATTTGGTAGGGTCCGTAGCCGAGCATCTCGTCCATCTTGTGGTTGGTCCACACGAAATTGCGCTTGATCAGCAGGGCGATGCCGATCATGGCGTTTTCCAGCAAGGCGCGCTGCTCGTCCATCTTTTCGTGGAGCGTCCGCTCGCTTTCGTGGAGGGCTTCCACGGCTTCGCGGTTTTCGCTCACGTCGATGCAGGAACCGATGTAGCCGGTGAATTCACCCTGGCTGTCGAAACGCGGCACGCCGGAATCCAGCACCCAGCGGTATTTGCCGTCGTGGCGTTTGAGCCGGTATTCCATGCGGAACGGTTCGCGTCGGGCAAACGCGGCGCGATAGCTTGCCCGGCAGCCCGCCCTATCCTCGGGAAACACCCCGGCGACCCAACCTTCCCCGCGTTCCTGTCCGAGGGTGCGGCCGGTGAACGCCAGCCAAGTCTGGTTGAACCAGGTGCATTGCATGTCGGTCCCGGCAACCCAGATCAGCACCGGCGCGGAATCGGCCATGGCACGGAAGCGCGCTTCGCTTTCGAGCAGGTCGTGGTTCATTCTTTCGGCCAGTGATTGGGCGCGCATCCTGCCGCCGACCAGCAGCCACACCACCAGGGCCAGCAGCACGCTGCCCCCGCCGCCGGCCGCCAGGATGAGGCGAGACTTGTCGCTGACCAGGCGCGCTTCGAACGCCGGCAGGGAATGGATCAGCAATGACCAGGTATGGCCGGCGATTTCGATGTGCCGGACGCTTTGAAAAAGCTTCGCCAGACCTTCGTCCGAGCCGCTGCTAAGGACGTTCGAATCGTACATCCGGCGCTCCGCCGAGAGTTGCTCGCCGTCGTAGATCTCCAGGTCGAAAACCGCGCTGGTTTCGTTGAAGGCGTTTCCCAGCAAACCGTTCATCAGGTCGTTCATACGGAATGGCGCATACACCCAGCCGGCCAGGCTGGCCCGCCGCTCCGCCGGCGTGGCGTGGGGAAGACCGTTGCGATAGACCGGCAGGGACATGATGAAACCGGCCTGAA
>JAGXQV010000153.1 GCA_018336195.1 Sulfuricella sp.
CCAGGGCATAGGTGATCGCCATCCCCAGTACATAGGAGAGCGACAGGACGAAAGTGCGGCCCTTGGTGAGATGCTGGCCCTGTCCGACGATGATCCCGGAAAGAATCGGAATCATCGGGAACACGCAGGGCGTGAGGGCCAGCAGCAGGCCGAAGCCGAAGAACGAGGCGATCACCAGCCAGAAGCTGCCGCCCTTGAACAGGTTGGCGATGCGCGAGCTGTCGGTGTCGCCTGACTTGGCGGCAGTGGGGGCGGATGTGGCCGCCGTCCCGTCCAGGGCGATTTCGGCGCTCTGGGTAAAAGGCGGGTAACAAATGCCCATGTCGGCGCAGCCTTGCGCGGTGGCCTTGAGGGTAAGCCGTTTGGCATTGCCGGCGCCGCTCAGCGGGAGGCGGATCACCACTTCGTGGCGGTAGGTTTCCACCTTGCCGAAGAACTCGTCCTGCTTGACCTTGCCGGCGGGGATTTGCATCTCGCCCAGGGTGTATTCGGCGGGTTCCACGGCGAATTTGAAGCGTTCGCGATACAGGTAATAGCCGTCGGCAATCTGGTAGCGTACTTCCAGGGTGTCGGCGGCAACGGCCCGCGCGCTCATGCGGAACGCCTGTGCGGCCTCCAGCGGCTCGCTGTCGGCGGCGTGGGCAAGCTGGGAAAGACAAAACAGCAGGAAAACCAGAAAACGCATGTCGTAAAACTCCTGAAATTCGGTGAATCAAGAACCCCGCAAATTTGCCGGGGAGCCGCTTCGGGCGGGTCTGAAAGCAAAGCTGGAATGGAGTTGCCCGGCTTCATCGGCGGCGAGAAACGGCAGGCCGGATTCTTCCAGCCAGGCCAGGCCATCCGCGCCCTTGAGCATGGCGATGGTGGTGATGCTCCCCGCCACCAGGCAACTCGGCCCTTGCACCGTGACGCTGCGCATCCCCGCCACCGGCCAGCCGCTCTTCGGGTCGAGGAGGTGGCTGTAACGCCGTCCGTCGATTTCCAGGCAGCGCGCATAGTCGCCGCTGGTCGCCAGCCCACCGCTGAAAATCGGCAGGCGCGCCAGGATTTTCTCTCCTTGGCCGGGGTCGCGGATGCCGATCAGCCACGGCGAGCCGCACGGCTGCGGCCCCCACACGCACAGATCGCCGCCCAGATTGACGAAGCCGTGGGCGACGCCCATCTCGCGACACACCATGGCGGCGCGGTCGGCGGCGTATTCCTTGCCGATGCCGCCGAAATCGATCTCCATCCCGGCCAGCGGCAGGCGAAACCGGGGTTTCTCCCATTCCACCTTGTCCCAACCGATCAAGGGCAACAGCGCGTCGATTGCGGCACGTCCGGGTATCTGCCCGGCGCTGAAATTCCACGCCCGCCGCAGCACCCCGCTGGTGATGTCGAAACATCCGTCGCCGTGGTCGAAGCAGGAAGCCGCGTAGTCCAGCAGCGCGGCGGTTTCCTCGTCCACTTCAAGCGGTTCCCCGCCGGCAGTCCGGTTGATGCGGCTGATCACGCTGTCGTCGCGGTAGCGCGAAAAACGCCGCTCGATGCGCTGCACCTCGCCGATGACGGCATTCGCCACCGTTGCCGCCCGTGTCGCGCTGGCCGCGAAGAATTGCAGCTCGTTGCTGCACGACATGGCGGGGAAGGAGAAGGTGTGGAGTTCCAGGTTGCTTCCTTAAAACACCCGGCTCACGCCCACCATCAGGATGCGCGCCGTCAGTCCGGGAAAGTCGGGGCTGCCGCCGCCGTTCAGGCGGTAACCGGCTTCCTGGCGATACACCGCGGCGGTGGCGTCGAGGGTGGTGCGTTCGCCGAAGTTCTTCTGCACCTTCAGCCCTGCGGTATAGGCGCCGAACGCCGCCAGACGGGCGTCGCTGGAGCCGATGGCGGTACGGCTGGTCTGGACGGGCGAGTAGAAATCCGCCGCCGACTGGCTGTAGTAACGCAGCGTTGGCGTGAGCTTGAAGCCGTTGCCAAAATCGCGGGTGGCGCTGACTTCCAAGGTATGCGCGACGATTCCCCAGTTGCTCTGGTAATAACGGTATTCCGCCGCCACCGCGGTTTGCCAGGCGGGCAGGTAATGGCGGTAGCGGGTCAGCCACGAGACGGCACGGCGTCCGTCGGGGCGCGTGTCGTTCTGCACGACCGGGGCGCGCACGCCGCTCAGGAAACTGAGGGTGAATTTGTAGGGGTCGTTGAAATAGCCGGAACCGTCGGAATAGCTGAGGTTGCTTTGGATCAGCGACACCGGGGTGAGCAGTTGGGTGACCCCCACCAGGAAATCGCGGGTGCGCCGTCCTTCATCGAGGAGCGGATTGATGGTCGAGCCGATACGGTCGTTGGTTTCACCCACGCCCAGCGCCAGGGTGGTGTTCTTGTCGTTGAAATCCAAGCGCAGGTCGGCGCTGACGCCCTGCGAAAGGTAATCGTGTTCGGAGGATATCGAAGCACCCAGCGCCACGCTGCCTTCCTCGAAATGGCGGGTGACGCGCAGGTCGGCGGCGCGCCGCTCGTCGCGGATCGAGGCGCTGGAGAGGCTGTGCACCGGCTTGCCGCTCTGGTTGGAGACGTACTGGATCGACGCGCCCGACATCGAATCCAGGGTGGTGGCGACGGAAACGTCGTAATTCTCGCCGACCGGCGCATCCACCCACAGCAGCGGCGAGGAGGCGGTCATGCGCTGGTCTTCGCTGTAGTAGAGGTATTTCAGGCCGGCCTGGGCGGCTTCCATCTGGCCGGCAACCACCGGCAGGGGAACCACCGGCAGCGCCAGGGCCGCCATTGCCAGCGCCTGGGCGGCGCGTTTGGGAGATTTAGTTGCAGCCACAGCCGCCTCCTCCCACGCCGTAGCCGCCGTGCGCCGCCTCCTTGCTGGTGTAGATGTGCTGGTAGAAGCGTGCGTCGGCCTTGTCGCCGTCCAGTGCCATCTCCGGCTTGGCGAGATAACCACGTTCCCAGGGTTTGACGTTGGCGCAGCCTGCCAGGGCGGCTGCGAGCAGCATCGCTATTACCATCCTCATGGTTGTTCTCCCAGCAAGGCCACCAGTTGCGCTTCCAGTTCAGCGACGGAATTTTCCTTGAAACCGCGATGGATGTGCCGCACCACACCCTTGCGGTCGATCAGGTAGGCGCTGGGCATGGCCTTGAGGCCGTAGCTCTCGGCGATGCGGCTGTCGGGGTCGGCCAGCAGGGTGAAGGAAACCGTTTGGGTATTGAGGAATTTGAGCGCATCGTCGCGCTGCATGTCCTGGTTCACCGCCAGCACTTCGAAGCCCTGCCCGCGGTATTTGCCGTACAGCTTGTCGATCTGGGGAAAGGCGGCACGGCACGGCGGACACCACGACGCCCAGAAATCCAGGTACACCACCTTGCCGCGATAGTCGCCGAGTTTCACGGTTGTCGCGGAAGTTAGTTGCGGTGCGGAAAACGCCGGTGCCGGGGCATCGGTGTTGGCTGCAGCGAAGGCGCTGCCGCTGGCCAGCAGCAGCGCTGCGGCGAGGATGGAATTTCGCTTCATGAAAACTCCCTTGTTCAAATCAAAAAATCGGAGGGGCGATACCCGTCGCTCCGACATCCGGCCTGGATGTTTATCTTAGTGCAGGATGGCCGGGAAAATATGTCAATTCGTAACGGAACGAATCTCTCCGCCATGAATGCAATATTGCCTGGCGCCAGTTTGCCCGCCGCGGATTAAGGTTTGCTTAATTTCGCGCAATCTCAATGACAGTCGAAGCGAGGATGGGAAATCCACGCCGCGATGGCGGTAATCTCGTCGCTGGTCAGGGCCGCCAGGTGGCCCATTTTCCCGGCGGGATTCTTGATGGCCGCCGTGGTTGCCAGCGGATCGGTGCCCTTCAGGATGTTGCCGAGATTACCGGTTGGGTCTTCGTTGTGGCACGAGGAACAATGCGCCGCGTACAGCGCGCCGCCGTTGACCGCCGCCGCCCCTGCCGTGCCGGGCTTGGCGGTGAAGCTGACGCTCAGGGTGCGCAATGAAGCGGCATCGTAATTTCCAGCGGCGAGCAGGTCGCTGCCGGGTTTACCGGTGGCTTTGTAGAAGGTGAAATTACGGTAGAACCCTTCCGGCATGGTAAAGGAAATCACCTTGTAGCTGCCTGCTGCCGGGGCTTTCAGGCGCGCCGGGGTAGGCTGGCCTGCCGTGTAGGGAACCAGCCCGCCATTTTCGTCGAGGAATAACAGGTTGCCATCCACGACGGTGGCGACGTAAATGTTCTGGGAGGCCGGGGTTTCGGTCAGATAATTCATCTGGAAGGTCTCACCGGCCAGCAGCACGGTGCTGTCGGCCACCAGACTGTCGGCAGCCGCCAGCGGGATGGCCGATAACAGGGTAGCGCACAGCGCGGCCTTGATTCTTGTCTGCATGTTCATCTCCATTACTTACGCTCAGATTCAAATAGGGTTGGCGATCCATTTGGCAATCGCGGAGATTTCATCGCTGGTAAGGAAGGACAGGTATTTCATCCCGCCGGAATCTTTTTTGATCGCCGTGATCGTCTTTTGGGCATCGCCGCCGGACTGGATGTTGGCGATGTTCTCGCCTGGATTGGGGCCGTGGCAGGAGGTGCAATTCTCGGCGTACAGCGCCCGGCCGTTGCCGCCACCGGACGCGCCCGCCGTCTTGGCGGCAAAGCTGACGCTGACGGTGCGCAACGTGGCAGAGTCGTAATTGCCGGTGCCGAGCAAGTCGGAACCGGGTTTGCCGGCCACCTGGTAGAAAGTCAGGCTGGTATAAAAGCCCTCCGGCATGGCGAAGGAAAACAGCTTGTGGCTGCCCGCGCCGGGGCTGCGCAGACGGGGCGGAGTGGCTGTGCCGGGCTGGTAGGCGACGATGCCGCCCTGTTCGTCGACGAACAGCAGCGCGCCGTTGTATTGCGCGGCGAGGTACACGTCCGTGGATAGCGGCGCGTCCGCCTGGTAGGTCAGTTCCAGCGTCTGGCCGGGATTGACCGTGGCGAGATTGGCGGTGAAGCTGTCGGCGCCGGTCAGCGGCGCAGCACCCAGCGCGGCGGCACAGCAAGCCGCGAGCAGGTAGGGGCGAAACGAGGTCATGTTTATTTTTCCTCTGTGAAAAAACCCGGTGCCATTTGGAGGCGACACCGGGGAAAAGTCCGCCGAAAACCGGAAGACCAAGGGAGTGTTAACGCGCCGAGGCAATGTAGGCGGCGATATTGATGATTTCGTCACGCGACAGTTTGCTCAGGTATTTCAT
This sequence comes from Sulfuricella sp., assembly GCA_018336195.1. Taxonomy (GTDB): domain Bacteria; phylum Pseudomonadota; class Gammaproteobacteria; order Burkholderiales; family Sulfuricellaceae; genus JAGXQV01. Next base: position 5,213 of record JAGXQV010000153.1, read on the forward strand.
CGGCACCAGGCTGGCGTTTTTCGCCATGGTTTTCTTCGGGTCGATACCGCGCTGGATGAAGCCCAGATTGAGCTTGGGATCGGAGTGGCAAACCGCACAGTGTTGGTCGTAGAGGGTTTTCCCGGTGGAGGCGGAAACACTGCCGCCATCCAGCTCGGTGGCGCGCTTCTGAAAACTTACCGTTTTGCTGCGGCGGGTGTCCACGTCGTAATTCCATGTATCGCCGGCGAGGATGTCGCTGCCCGCCCGGCCTTCGGCAACATAAAAGCTGATTTCCTGGGTAAAGCCCTCCGGCACGGTGAAGGACAGCAGCTTGTGGCTGCCCGCCGCCGGTTTGGAAAGGCGCGCCGGGGTGGCGGCCCCCGCTTTGTAGGCGGGGAAATTGCCGGTGGTGTCCATAAAGAAGGTCGCCCCGTCAGCCAGTACGATAGCGAGATAGACGTCCTGCGTGACGGCTTTGTCGCTGGTGTAGGTCAGCTCCAGGGTTTCACCGGAAATCAGCGCAGTGCGGTTGGCTTTCAATTCGCCGGCCCCGGCAACGCTTGCGGCAAGGCCCAGCACGGCAGCCAGCAGGGTGGTAAAGAGGGTGGTACGGATCATGATTTTTTCTCCTGAAAACGGGGTGGTCTCCCTCTCCGGTTGGGAGAGGGCAGGGTGAAGCCAAGCGGGCGACACTCAGCGCATGCCGATGACTTCCGATATCGGGCAAGCGCCGCAATTGCCCAGCACACAGCCGCCGCAGAAAGCGCCGCCGGAGGGTGGCTGGGGCGTATCCAGCGCGGCGAACCCGCCCGACACCGGGATAGCCCCCGCCGGCATGAGGTAATGCCCGGTGGCGGTGGAGGCATTGGTGGCCGGGGTAATCAGAATGCTGTGCGCCGAGCGCAAGGCGTCGGCGATGCGGTTGAGCGCGGAAACGCTCAGTTTGCGCTGCCAGCACAGGCAATGGTTCACGTAATCGCGGTAGCTCGCGTATTTGATGGTTTTGGTAGCCGCATCGTAAATGAACACCTTCGGCCCGGCGCTGCTTTGCCGGGTGAGCATGGCCGGGTTGACGATCAGATAGGTCACGCCGCCCACCACCTGGGTGTAATAGCTGCCCACCTTGCTTTCCACCTTGGCGGTGATGTTGTGGCCCATCACGTCGCCGCCGGCCAGCGGATTGGTGGCGCTGGTGGGTTTGAAATACAGGTCGTAATTGCTGCCCGCGTTGCGGCTGCTGCCGTAGATACGCGGGGCGAGGGTATCGAACACGTTATAGATATCGTTCTTCGATTTCACCCAGGCTTCCAGCGAGGCCACGTTGGTATCCTTGGTGGAAGAAGAAAAAACTACCTGGTCGGGGCCGAAGGGGTGTTTGGTGTGATGTTCGCGCCACATCTTGTCGCCCGCCTGGAAGGTCACTTTGATGTCCATATCAGTGGGCATTGTGCTGGGGGCATTGGAGGCCGCGATCAACTGCGAAAGCGGAATGGTCTGTCCGCCGAGATCGACTTCCATGGTCGTCCACACGGTTTCGGATTTGGCGTTGGTCATCACCCGCATGGAGCCATCGGGCAGCGCCGCAAAAGAAGCGACGCGGGAAAGCGGTGCCTTGGCGAGGGTGTCGAGCTTCATCATGTCGGGTGTGGTGGCGGTGGTGGCGATGCGCAGCACTTCGCCGTCCTTGTAGGAACTCACCGAGAACTTCACCCGGTTGGTGCTGGCGTCGTAGGAAAGGGCGCCCAACATATTGCCGGGGTAGGTGTCCTTGACGGCGCGGGTGACGACTTTGCCAACCAGCTTCTCGCGCTCCAGAATTTGCAGGATGGCGGCACGATCCGGGTCGGTCAGGTCGAGTTTGTCGGCAGCCTTGCCGGCATCGCCGCCCGCCGCCGCAATCGCCTCTACCATGCGGATGGCGCTTTGCCCGGCGGTGTTGCGCGCATACAGCGCGGCGGCGGCGCGCTTGTCGAGGTCGGCGAGATCGACAAGCTTGCCCGCTTCGTCCATCTGCCGCGCCAGCATATCGGCAATCACCGTGGCTTTGGCCTTGGCGTCGGCATCGCCGCCGCTGGCGCTGTAATCGGCGTAAAGCACTGCGCCACTCACCAGAAAATCGCGTTTCACCAGCACTTCCGCTTCCGCCAACGACATCCCGGTGTCGTTGTCCATCTCATTTTTCACCAGCGTGGAATATGGTGAAATCACCGCGTATTTCCCGACCGGCGCTTCCAGGGTGTAGGCCGCGCGGCTGGCGGTCTTGGCGATTTCGGCGATTACCGGGTATTGGTCGGCGCCGTCTCCGGCCACACTGAAAGTGCCGTCGGTGCCGGTGCTTGCCTTGGTTTCGTCGCTGTCGCAAGCCTTGTTGCGGTTCTTGTCGATGCACACGGTCGCGCCGGATACGGCGGCGCCGGCGATCACCTTGCCGGATACGGTGGCAGCGTAGGCCGGCAGGGAAGTTCCCAGCGTCAGTGCGGAGAGCACCGCGAGGTGGATTTGGGAAAACTTGAACATGAATGGACTCCTGTGGTTTTAAAGAAAGTTAATATGTAAAAAACATCCGCGTTAATGGACGCAGATCATTCGCAACATCCATGCCAAAACAAAGTGCCATGTAATTCAGTCTGTTGTGAAGCGGCAACCCTTTATTTGGTGTGGAATTTCGCACACCCGGTGAGGATTGACACAACGCTACGGAACGGTCGTCCGGGGGACATTTCTCACCCCGGCCTTGATGCCACCCGGCTTAATCCAGCGCGTAATTCACCTTCATCCACAGGTTGCGCCCCGGTTCGTAGAGACGCAGGATGGGGTCGAAGCCGGGCACCGCCGAGCCGGCGCGGTTGACGTGTTCGGCGTAGTGGCGGTTGAACAGGTTGTCCACCCCGACGCTGATGAGCGCGCCTTTTTTCGGGCGATACGCGGCGTTCAGGGAGAACACCGCGAAGCCCGAAGTGGCGCCGAAATCCTGGCCGACGATGCTGCCGTAGCCGATGTGCACCCGGTCTTGCCGCGCAACCAGCCGCAATAGCGCGCCGTAGCTGAAACGGCGGTCGTCGTAGGTCGCACCGAAGCGTCCTTCGAGGGGCGGCATCTGGGCCAGCGGCACCCCGTCGCTGCGGTTGTCGCCGTGCACCCAGGCAAGCGTGCCGCTGAGGTTCCAGTGACGCGCCAGATTCCACACCAGGTCGGCTTCCAGGCCGTGGGTGCTGGCGTCGATATTGCGTGCGGTGTTGTCGTCGCGCACCAGGATGTAGTCGTTGAGTGCGGCGCGGAACAGCGATAGCGAGGCGCGCAGGCGCTCGCCGTTCCAGATCGCGCCGAGGTCGAGCTGGGTATTGCTTTCCGGCTTGAGGTAGAAATCGCGGTTGCGCTCCCACCAGTCCGCCGGGCGCTCCGCCCGTCCGATACCGGCGAACAGGGCCACCGGCAGTTCGACAAAATCCCGCTCGTAGCGCAGGAACGCGCCCTGGGTGCGGTCGGACAGGCTGGCTTTGGCCCCCGAGCCGGAGGACTTGTCGTTGCGCACTTCCAGCCGGTCGCTGCGCAGCCCGCCTACCAGGCGATCCTGGATGCCCAGTTCCCAGGCCAGTTCGGCGAAGGCGCCGGTGTTGTCGAAGGTCATGTCGGGGGTGCGCACCTTGCTGTCGATGTCGATGTACGGCGCGGCGCCCGAATTGATCGGTACCGCGCGGGTGATGGCGCGCAGGGTGTGGCTGTTGCGCTGGTAATCCAGCCCCGCGGTGAGCTTGGCCTGGGGCGCCGGGATCAGTTGCAGGGCGAGGCGCGCGCCGTCGGTGGTGCGGTCGGGATTGGAAACCTGGTAATAGCTGAAGTTGTTCACCGGCACCACGGGACGCAAGCTGAAGTTGTCCATCACGTGGTCGACGTAGTTGTGATACGCCTGGAATTCGAGCTTATCCAGCCAGGGTGCGAGTCTCAGCCTTTCCAGCTTGAACCCGTAGCCGTCGCGGGCGAATTTCGCTCCGTCCAGGCTGCGGTCGGCGTAAGCGGCGCGGGCGTCGCTGCGATCCAGGGTGATTTCCACGCGGGTATCGGGGTCGGGCGTCCAGCCGGCGGCCAGGTTGCCGCTCCAGCGGGTGTAGGAGGAATGCACGACGGTGCCGTTGCCGGTGGTGTAATCGTTGGCGTCGGAGCGGGTGGCGTTGCCGCGCAAATAGGCCTCCGGGGTGCCTGCCGCAGCATCCGCCGCTACGTCGTTGCGCCCGAAGCTGCCGACCATCAGGCTGGCCTGGCCGCGTGCGCCGGGCGTCGCGAAACGGGTCGGCTGGCGCTCGAACAGCACCGTGCCGGCGACGTTGCCGCCGCCGTGCAACACGGTCTGCGGGCCTTTCAGGACGGTGATCGCATCAAAGGATTCCGGATAGACGTAGGCGGTGGGCGGGTCCATGCGCATACCGCAACCGCCCAGCACGCTTTCGCCGTCCATGGTCAGATTGAGGCGCGAGCCGGCTTGACCGCGAAACACCGGGTCGCCGCTGGTGCCGCCCTTGCGTACCGAGGAGAAGCCGGGAATGTTCTTGAGGTAGTCCGCACCGTCCTGGGCGGGAACCGGCTGGCGCGGCGCCTTGGGGTCGGTGCGCACGGTCAGCGGGTCGAGGGCGGGCGGGGCGGTAACCACCACTTCATCGAGTACGGCGGTTCTTTCCGCCGCAACGGCGCATAGAGGTAGGATGCCTAGCGGTAGGATGCAATAAGCGATAGCGCATTGCGCCACCCCACTGCGGTTATTGCGCAGGCTATTTTCGGAAATCGTTTTTTTCATGATGTATGTGGGCTGCAGCTTATGAAGTGAAAAAAAGCCCGTCGCAAGGACGGGCCAAGTATCGGAGGAGGAGGTTGTTATGTTTGTCAGTCGAGCGCCACGTTGAGCTTGAGCCACAAGGTGCGGCCCGGTTCGTTGATGCGGGTGGTCTGGTCGTAGCCGCTGACCATGGCGCCGCCGCGACTGATGAATTCGGCATAGGTCTTGTCGAACAGGTTATCCACGCCGCCGGACACCAGTACGCCCTTCTTGGGACGATAGGAGCCATTCAACGAGAAGATGCCGAAGCCGCCGGATTTGCCCAAATCCTGACCGACGATGTTGCCCTTGTTGAGGTCGTAGCGGGTCTGCTCGGAAACCAGCCGCCACAGCGCGCCGACCGACCATAGCTTGTTGTCGTAGCCTAGCCCCAGACGTCCTTCGAGGGGCGGCATTTGCGCCAGTGCGGTGCCGTCCGTGTCGTTGTCGCCGTGCACGTAGGACAGTGCGGCATCGACCTTCCAGACCTCGCTCAGCGCATACGCAATCCCGGCCTCGCCGCCCCAGGTGGTGGCGTCGACGTTGCGCACGATGGTGGCGGTGCGGCTACCCATGCCGGTCAGGGACGCCTTGACGTAGTTGCTTTGCACCATCAGGTAGTCGTTGATCTTGCTGTAGAAGCCCGACACCGACGCGCTCAGCTTGCCGCTGTTGTAAACCACGCCAACATCCAACTGGTTGGTTTTTTCCGGGCGCGAATCGAAGGCGCTCAGGGTGGTGGCGCTTTCCTTGGTCGCCGAGATCATCTCCCAGTAATCGGGGAAGCGCTCGGTGTGGCCGACACCTGCATAAACGGTGGCGGGCATCCCGGCCAAGTCGCGCTCAAAACGTCCGAAGCCGCTCACCAGGGTGTCGCTGCGCTCCTTGTTGGCGGTCGGGTTGGCGACCGTCGCGGCGGCCATGCCGGTGCCGATGGACAGGGTGGCGCGCTTGTCCTGGGCGTTCCAGCGGTCGGCGCGCAAGCCGGCGACCAGCTTGTCGGACTGATTCAGGTAATGGGTGACTTCGCCGAACAGACCGTGGTTGCGGATATTGGCATCCTCGACGCGGTTGCGGCTGGAATAGCTGTCGGCCATTGCCCCCATGGCGCTGCGCAGGGTGTGCTTGTTGGCCTGGAAATCCACGCCCACCACCGACTGGGTGGCATCGCCGAATTTCAGGGTGGCGGCGGCGCGCCCGCCGGTGGTTTCGCGATCCGGGTTGCTGACCATCTTCGCCGCCGCGCCGGCGACCGGGCGCAGGGAGTAGTTGTCCATCACGTGATCGACGTAGTTGTAATAGAGGTTGGCTTCGAGCTTGTCGAGCAAGGAGGAAATTTTGCTCTTCTCGAATTTCAGGCCGACGTTATCGCGTTTGAACTTCACCCCGTCCATGGTGCGGTCGCCGTAAGCCGCTTCGCCGTCACTCTGGATGCCGGTCAACTCCACGCGGGTATTGGCATCCGGCGTCCAGCCCAGTGCGCCGCTGGTGCTCCAGCGGGTAAAGGCGGAGTGCACGGTGTTGCCCGCGCCATCCTGGTAATCGCCGGAATCGGAACGGGTGCCGGTGCCTTGAAAATAAAAATCCGGGTTGCCGCCGCGCAGGTCGGCCACCTGGTCGTTGCGCCCGAAGCTGCCGGCGGTGAGGCTGCCGTTGAATTTCCAGCCGGCCGGGTCGAAGCGTTTCACGCTACGCTCGAACAGCACCGTCCCGGCGGAATTACCCGGCCCGTACAGCACGGTCTGCGGACCCTTGATGACGGTGATACGGTCGTAGGATTCCGGGAACACGTAAGCGGTGGGTGGATCCATGCGATTGCCGCAGCCGCCCAGGATGTTTTCGCCGTCGAGCAGGATATTGATGCGCGAGGCCGCCATGCCGCGCAGCACCGGGTCGCCATCGGTGCCGCCCTTGCGGATCACCGAAAAGCCGGGAATGTTCTTCAGATAATCGGCGCCGTCGTGTGCCGGCACCGGCTGGCGCGGCGCTTTGGGGTCGGTGACGATGGTCAGCGGCTCGGCCATCAGCGGCGCGGTGACAATGACTTCTTCGAGGCGCGTCGGCTTGGCGGTGTCGGCCAGCACATTGCCGGCCAGCAGCGCGGCGGGGAGGGTCAGGAGGAGACGGGTTTTCATGGGAGCCTTTCCAAAAAGTGCAATTTGATGAACAACCCCATTACGCAAGCGGTGTGCCAAGCGTATTCGTTGCAAAATCAGTGGGCTGGCTGGCGCCATGCCGTGCCAAACAGCACGGCTGTGCGATTTGGCACGGCATGGCGGGGTGCCGACCGGCTCTGGTTGACATCCGTTCGCGCCGTCAGCATGATGCTGCGTCCCCCAATTCAAGAAGCGAAGATTGCTCAATCCTTTCGTCGATTTCGCCCATCTCCATGCGCTGATGGCCCAACGTTGCGGCGCGGCGGTCGATAGCCGCGCCCTCCTGGAGCAACGACCGCACCTGTTCGCCGCCGGGGCGATCCGCCTCGCCAACGAGGCCGATGCGTTGATGCGCAAGCTTATCGCGGCGGTGGAAGCCACCGTGGCGCTGCCTGCCTACCAAGCGGCCGTGCTGGCCCGCGCACCGCGGATCGCCCATTTCGAGCCGCGCGCGCGGGGGGTGTTTTTCGGCTACGATTTTCATCTCGCCGACACCACGCCCCAGCTTATCGAAATCAATACCAACGCCGGCGGAGGACTGCTCAACGTGCTGCTCGCCGCCGCCCAGCGCGAAGGCGGGCGCGACGCGGAGCAGCTCGAAGACATCTTCCTGGCCATGTTCCGCGAAGAATGGCGCTTGCAGTGCGGCGACCGGCCTTTGCGCAGTGTCGCCATCGTCGATGAAGATCCCGCCGGGCAATATCTCTATCCCGAGTTCCTGCTGTTTCAGGCGCTGTTCCGCCGCGCCGGTCTGGATGCGGTGATTGCCGCCCCCGCCGAGCTTGCCTATCGCGACGGCGCGCTCTTCTGCGGCGATACGCGGATCGACCTGGTGTACAACCGCCTCACCGACTTCATGCTGGAAGAACCGGGCAACGCCGCCCTGCGCAATGCCTACCTGGACGGTGCGGCGGTCGTTACTCCCCACCCGCGCGCCCACGCCCTGTACGCCGACAAGCGCAACCTGGCGCTGCTGTGCGATCCGCCTACCCTGTGCCGGTTCGGCGCGCCGGAAACACTTGCCGAGTGCCTGGCGCGCTGCATTCCCGCCACCGTCGAAGTCACCCCGGACAATGCCGAAGCCTTGTGGCGCGAGCGTCGCCACCTGTTTTTCAAGCCGATTCACGGCTACGGCAGCAAGGGCGCCTATCGCGGCGAAAAGCTCACCCGCCGGGTGTGGCAGGAGATCCTTGCCGGCCAGTACGTGGCCCAGGATTTCGTCCCGCCGAGTCGCCGGGTGTTGCAGGAAGCCGCCGAACTGAAAATGGATTTTCGCTACTACGTCTACGCCGGCCAGCCGCAACTGGTTGCTGCGCGGCTCTACCAGGGACAGACCACCAATTTCCGCACCCCCCAGGGGGGATTCGCGCCGGTGGTGCTGGAGAATGGTCTTGCGAAATGAGAAAGGCGCCCCCCGCTAGGGGTTAGGCGCCGGGGGAGAATTGCTCAGAAACTGCCGGTGACGATGTAGTGTATGCCGAAGTAAAGTCCCAACAGCATCCAGGCGTACATAATCAGGTCGCCCAGGCCGGCTTTCATGTGGAAGCCTTCGAGCCAGCGTTTGGCGAGGAGGAAGGCGATCAGCGCGGCGATGGAGATGATCAGAGCCTGACCCAGGCCGAATTTTTCGAGTTCGTCCATGACCACCTTGAACCAGCCGTCGGGGGCGAGGAACTTGAACGTCACGCCGCCCACGCCGAGCACCATCAGCAAAAACAAGGTGAAATCGACGATGCTTTGTAGCAGGTTCTTGGCTTGCCGTTTGCTCATTGCGCTTCTCCAATGGCCGGGTGATTTTCTAGTTTGCTTCGGCGTCTTCCAGCGCCATTTCCAACTCCAGCCAGCTTTCTTCCAACGCGGCGACGCGTGTTTCTAGGACTTCGCGCTCGCTGTTCAGTTCCGCGATGCGCGAGTCGGCGGGGTTGGCATAAAGAGTGGGGTCGGCGAGGCGCTGGTTGACCCTTGCGAGATTTTCCTGATGCAGCGCCAGCTCGGTTTCTATCTTACCTTTTTTCGACAGCAACGCCTTTTTCTTTACCTGCGGCTCGCGTTTGGGTTTTTCCGCCGCGACCTTCACCGTTTCGCGGGGGCGGCGCGCTTCGATCCAGGTGCGGTAATCTTCCAGATCGCCGTCAAATAGCCGTGCCTCACCGTCTGCGACCAACCACAGTTCATCGGTGGCGGCGCGGATCAGGCTGCGGTCGTGGGAAACCAGCACCATCGCCCCGCCGTATTCCTGCAAGGCCAGGCTCAGGGCGTCGCGCATGTCGAGGTCGAGGTGGTTGGTGGGTTCGTCGAGCAGCAGCAGGTGGGGCTTTTGCCAAGCCAGCAAGGCCAGCGCCAAGCGGCTTTTTTCACCGCCCGAGAACGAGGCGACCGGGCGGTCTTCGTCTTCGCCGGCCAGCCCGAAGCGCCCCAGGAAGTTGCGCAAATCCTGGGTGGTGGCCTTGGGGGCGAGTCGTATCATGTGTTCCAGCGGGGTGGCGGCGAGATCGAGGTTTTCCAGTTGATGCTGGGCGAAATAGCCGATGCGCAGATCCGGGGCGTATTCGCAACTGCCCTCGGTGGGCGCCAGTTCGCCGGCGAGCAGCTTGATGAGGGTGGATTTGCCGGCGCCGTTCGGCCCCAGCAGGGCGATGCGCGCCCCGGCGCTGACCACCATGTCGAGTTGCGAAAAGAGGGTCTTCTCGCCGTAGCCGAAAGCGGCTTTTTCGACCCGCAGCAATACGTCGGGGCTGCGTTCCGGGGCTTCGATCTCCAGTTCGAAATGGCCGTTTTCGAGGTGTGCAGGCGCCAGGCGTTCCAGGCGTTCCAGGGCTTTCAGACGGCTTTGCGCCTGGCGCGCCTTGGTGGCCTTGGCGCGGAAGCGCCGCACGAAATCCTCAAGATGGGCGATTTTCGTCTGCTGCTGGCGGAATGCCTGGTTTTGCTGTTCGGCGCGTTCGGCGCGGGATCGCTCGAAGGCGTCATAATCGCCGGTATACAGGTCGATGGCGCGGTTGTGGATGTGGGCGATGCGATTGACGCAGGCATTGAGGAATTCTCGGTCATGCGAGACGATGATCAGGCTGCCTGGATAGCGCGCCAGATATTGCTCCAGCCACAGGATGGCTTCCAGATCCAGGTGGTTGGTGGGTTCGTCGAGGAGCAGCAGGTCGGCGCGGCGCATCAGGGCGCGCGCCAGGTTGAGGCGCATCCGCCAGCCGCCGGAGAAGCTTTCCACCGGGCGCTCCAGGGCATCCGGGGCGAAACCCAGGCCGTCGAGCAGTTGGGCGGCGCGGGATTTGGCGGCATAGCCTTCGATGGCTTCAAAGCGGTGTTGGGCGTCGAACCAGGCAGCGTCGTGATCGGCGCGGGCGAGGAGCGCTTCGAGGGCGCGCAGTTCGCTGTCGCCGTCGAGCACGAATTCCAGCGCGGAACGGTTGGAATTGGCGATTTCCTGTTCCACGAAGGCCAGCGTCTTGCCTTGCTGGAGGGCCACTTCGCCGCCGTCCGGGCGGATTTCCCCGCGGATCAGGCGAAACAGGGTGGATTTTCCGCAGCCGTTGCGTCCTACCAAGCCGATGCGCTGGTTGGCGAAGATTTGCAGGTTGGCGCCTTCGAAAAGGGGCCGCCCGCTGTGGAGATAAACGAGATTCTGGATGGTCAGCATGGGGCGCTATGATAACAGACGGGAACGCCGCCCCTTGAAATTCCCCGGACATTCCCTATATTGAAATTAAGGCGGGGAAATTCCGCCGAACCCCATGATTCGTAATTGTTTTAAGGAGATAAAGATGGCAAATATTTCACGTTACGATCCCTTCGATGTGACGACTGAACCTTTTGACGATTTATTCCGGGGTTTTTTCCGGCCCGTCCGTTTGGAAGGGCAGTTGCAGCCCATGCAGGTCAAGATGGATGTAAAGGAAAACGACAAGGCCTATACGGTGCATGCCGATATTCCGGGGGTAAAGAAGGAGGATATCCACGTCACCATCGACGGCAATCAGGTTGCGATCAGCGCCGAGGTGAAGCGCGTCAAGGAAGAAAGGGAAGGCGACAAGCTGCTGCGTAGCGAGCGCTACACCGGCAAGGTTTATCGCAGCTTCGCCGTCAGCCAGGACATCGACGAAGGCGCTTCCGTGGCCAAATATACCGATGGGGTGCTGGAACTGACGCTGCCCAAGAAACAGACGGTTGCCAGCAAAAAACTTACGATTCAGTAGGTTTGACGCCCGAAAAAAGCCCCCGCAGTGTGGGGGCTTTTTTTCGACCGGGATTCCGTCGCTCAGGCGACGACCTGGCTGATCTTGGCTTCCGGCCCGGCAAAAATCTTCTGCATCCCGATTTGCGATTTGACGTTGATCAGGATCGGCGCGGCGATGTTGGCAAATACGTTTTGCAGGGAAACCGGTTCGGATTCCGGCCCTTTGTTCGACAGCACCACCAATACGGCGAGGTCTTTGGTGTCTTCCAGCTCGAGTTCGGCGAGTTCCGCGTCGGACAGCACGAATTCGCAGCCGAAGCCGAATACGCCGGGATCGGCGATCGGCAGGCAGGCGTCCGGGTCGCTCAGGGATTGCAGGTAGAAAACGAAGCCGGACTTGGGCTTGCCGTCGTCCCCTATCTCGTAAAACATTTTCCACTGGGTGCTGGCTTCGAAGCCGGGAATGCCATGCGGAAAGGTAAATGTGACCGCAGAATCGACGTCCACTTGGCCGAACCGGGTTGAGTTGATCATCTTAATCCCCCTGCTGATTATGGATTTTCATTGTAGTTGAACTCGGGAAAACCGCGCAATCAATTGCGGTAAATCCGGGTAAATTCTAGACCGGTTTTTGCTCTTCCTCGTCCCACGGACGCAGTTCGTGGCGCGGCGGTTTGCTCATGAAAAACAGCACGATGGCGCAGCTCAGGAAAAATATCGTGGTGGCGAACAGGCTGGCGCTCCACACATCCGTCACGCCGTGCTGGGCGAGCATGTAAACGAATAGGGCGAGGCTGATCGCCGTACATAGCAGCGAAACGATGCTTAAGCCGAGGGCGACCTTTTTTGCGGTGGTTCTGACCATGGACGGGGTTCCTTGTGGGGGGGGGGGCG
>JAGXQV010000154.1 GCA_018336195.1 Sulfuricella sp.
TCACGGTGGGGACCGCGGCATAAGTAAACAAGCCGGTTCCCGTGCCGGTGCCGCCGGGCGTGGTAACGGCTACGTTTGCCGCGCCGGCCGTTCCCGCCGGTGCGGTGGCGGTAATGGCGGTGGCATTCACCACCGTGACACCGGTAGCTGCTACGCCGCCGATGGTGACGGCGGTGGCGCCGGTGAAATTGGTGCCGGTGATGGTTATCGTGGTGCCGCCCGCGGTTGGCCCGGCGGACGGGCTGATGCCTGTGACGGTGGGGGCGGCAGCATACGTGAACAGGCCAGTTCCCGTGCCGGTGCCACCGGGCGTGGTGACGGCTACGGTTGCCGCGCCGGCCGTTCCCGCCGGGGTGGTGGCGGTGATGGTGGTGGCATTCACCACCGTGACACCGGTCGCCGCTACGCCACTGATGGTGACGGCGGTGGCGCCGGTCAGGTTAGTCCCGGTGATGGTTACCGCTGTGCCGCCCGCAGTCGGTCCGGTGGACGGGCTGATGGCTGTAACGGTGGGCGCCGCGGCATAAGTAAACAGACCGGTTCCGGTACCCGTGCCGCCGGGCGCGGTAACGGCTACGTTTGCCGCGCCGGCCGTCCCTGCCGGGGTGGTGGCGGTAATGGTGGTGGCATTCACCACCGTGACACTGGTCGCCGCTACGCCACCGATGCTGACGGCGGTGGCGCCAGTCAGGTTAGTCCCGGTGATGGTCACCGCGGTGCCGCCCGCAGTCGGCCCGGTGGATGGGCTGATGCCTGTAACGGTGGGCACCGCGGCATAAGTAAACAGACCGGTTCCGGTGCCCGTGCCGCCGGGCGTGGTAACGGCTACGTTTGCCGCGCCGGCCGTCCCTCCCGGTGCGGTGGCGGTAATGGTGGTGGCATTTACCACGGATATGCTGGTGGCCGCAGCGCCGCCGATGGTGACGGCGGTGGCGCCAGTGAAATTGGTGCCGGTGATGGTTACCGCGGTGCCGCCCGCAATCGGCCCAGCGGACGGGCTGATGCCTGTAACGGTCGGAGTTGCGAAATAAGCAAACAGGCTGGTTCCGGTGCCGGTACCGCCGGGCGTGGTGACGGCTACGTTTGCCGCACCGGCCGTTCCTGCCGGGGTGGTGGCGGTGATGGTGGTGGCATTCACCACCGTGACACCGGTGGCCGCTGAACCACCGATGGTGACGGCGGTGGCACCGGTGAAATTGGTGCCGGTGATGGTTACAGTGGTGCCGCCTGCGATTGGGCCGGAAGTGGGGCTGATTGCCGTCACGGTGGGGGCAGTGGCATAAGTAAACAGGCCGGTTCCGGTACCTGTGCCGCCGGGCGTTGTAACGACTACGTTTGCTGCACCGGCCGTCCCTGCGGGTGTGGTGGCGGTAATGGTGGTCGCATTCACCACCGTGATCCCGGTCGCCGCTGTGCCACCAATGGTGACAGCGGTGGCGCCGGTCAGGTTAGTCCCGGTGATGGTTACCGCTGTGCCGCCCGCAGTCGGTCCGGTGGACGGGCTGATGGCTGTGACGGTGGGGGCCGCGGCATAAGTAAACAGGCTGGTTCCGGTGCCGGTGCCGCCGGGCGTGGTAACGGCTACGCTTGCCGCGCCGGCCGTCCTTGCCGGGGCGGTGGCGGTAATGGTGGTCGCATTCACCACCGTGATCCCGGTCGCCGCTGCGCCACCGATGGTAACGGCGGTGGCGCCAGTCAGGTTAGTCCCGCTGATGGTCACCGTGGTGCCGCCCGCAATCGGGCCGGCGGATGGGCTGATCCCCGTAACAGTGGGGGCTGCGAAATAAGTAAACAGGCCGGCTCCGGTGCCCGTGCCACCGGGAGTGGTGATGGCTACGTTTGCCGTGCCGGCTGTTCCTGCCGGCGTAGTCGCGGTAATGGTGGTGGCATTCACTACGGTGAAGCTGGTCGCCGCCGCGCCGCCGATGGTGACCGCGGTGGCGCCGGAAAAATTGGTGCCGGTGATGGTTACCGCAGTGCCGCCCGTGGTCGGTCCTACGGACGGGCTGATGGCTGTGACGGTCGGGGCGGCGACATAACTAAACAGGCCAGTTCCCGTGCCAGTTCCCGCAGGCGTGGTAACGGCCACATTCGCCGCGCCGGCCGTTCCTGCCGGGGTGGTGGCGGTGATGGTGGTGGTATCCACCACGGTAACGCTGGTCGCCGCTACGCCACCGATGGTGACGGCGGTGGCGCCAGTGAAATTGGTACCGGTGATGGTTATCGCAGTACCGCCTGCGGTAGGCCCGGCGGTCGGCGAGATAGCGGTTACGCTGGGGGGCGGAGTGACCGTTACCTTGCCATCGGTGCTGGTGTTGTGCCAGGGGTCGTTGTTCCAGACGTCGACCCAGTAACCGTTAGCCGGGGTCGCAGTGAGAGGGCCAACCGTGCAACTGATGGCTTTGGGGCTGGTCGAGGTATTACCCTGGGCGCAAACCGGGTTGGCTTTGGTACCGACGGGAGCGTTATACCACTGGTAGTAGATCTTGTCGGTGCTGCTGGCGGTCCTGCTGCCAACGGTAGCCGTGAGCGTGGCGCTCTGTCCGGAGGATATCGTCACGTTGGCCGGGTTCGTGACGATGGTCGGATAATTCTGAAAACTGTAGGATGCCCCGGTAAACGTCAGGCCAAGAACCGGAGGTTGGACGCTGGTGGAGTTGATCATGTTCAGGCCCAAGATACCGGTGCCGCTGCCGGTGTTGGCAGTCACGGTCCAGGTATCCCCGCTGCCGGAGACGCCGGTGATGGCGGTACCAGTCGGCCCACCCACGAGTTGGAAATTGCCGGCGGTTACGCCGGTGACCGACTTATCAAACACGACCTGCCAGCGCACGGAACTGGACACGGTCGGGCTGGGGTCCATCATGTTGATCGACACAACCGAGGCACCGTCATTGGTGATCTGGATGTTGATCGTTTCCGCCTGGGTGTCCATGCCGTTGCCCCAGGCGGCGCTTACGAACACGGTGGTGCCGAGGCCGGTGCCGTCGTTGGTGTAGCGAAGTGCCTCGCCACCGGTCCAAACCCGGTTATTTGGGCTTGTCGCATTAAAATTATTAGTCCCATCCCCCCAGGTGTACACAGCGATCCCGTTCATCGTGGCGCGGGAAGTCGTTCCTTTGGCAAAGGGGCCGTCCAGCGCAAGGTAGGTAAATGCCCCCCATCCGCCAGAATGGCTCGGCACGACCGAATCGATCATGATATCCACCGTTCCTCCCGGGGCAACGCTGACATTGATCACGGCCTTGGCCGGCGCGACAAATGAGCAGAACAGAAGTACCGCCAGGAACAGGGTCCCCAACAGGTGCCTGCAGGAATCAAAGGGTTTCTTGGGCAACATGACTATCTCCATTTAAGAATCGATGCCGTCATTATTGAAAAGACGGGGGTATGCAGGGGGCGCGGAAGCCCCATTCGCGGTGGTTCGTGATTCATGTATGCGTTGCGCGCGAGCGATAATTGGTCTCGGGAAATCCGGGCACCTCCGGCAGATCGCAGCACGCCGTTCGGGTGGTGTCGACCATGACGCTAGCCGGCGGGCCGGTCTTCACCGGTGAATTGTCGTTTTCCATCCCCATTCGTTAAGAATTCACTTTCTTGCCTTTGATCGCCTGATGCTCCCAGGTTTTTTGATGTGCCTCATGGCGTCGAGGGGTGTCTGCTGTTGTAAATAATTGATAATTATAACTTTATATGTTTTGCGTGGCTATCGGGGAATCCCTTATTAAGATCAAGGTTTTGTCCTGGTCGGAGGTTGATGGCAAAGGCCAGCGCCCAACCCGACTGGCCGCGCGTCTGGCCGAGGGTCTTGGCAGGTGCGCAGAAATTGTGTGAAATATCGCCATGAACCTCTGGCAAGCCATCGCCGCCGATATTTCCGCCACGACCGGCCAGCCCTTCCACATCGCCTCGCGGCGGGCGCTGGGCGGCGGCTGCATCAATGCGGTATTGGTGGTGGAAGGCGATGGACAGCGCTGGTTCGTCAAGACCAACGAGGCAGCCAAGCTCGCCATGTTCAAGGCGGAGTCCGAGGGCTTGCGCGAACTCGCCGGGGCCGGGACCATTCGCGTGCCGCAGCCACTGTGCCACGGGGTGGCGGAAGGCACGGCTTATCTGGTGATGGAGCACATCGAATTCGGACAAGGCGGCGAAAAAATAGCGCGCCGTCTCGGCGAACAACTTGCCGCGCTGCACCGCGTCACCGCCCCGACTTTCGGCTGGCGGCGTGACAACGTGATCGGCGCGACGCATCAAGAGAATACCCCGGCAACGGAGTGGATTGAATTCTGGCGTACCCGCCGTTTGGGTTTTCAGCTTGATCTGGCGGCACGCCACGGCGCGTCCGCATCCTTGCTGCGTGGCGGTGAAAAACTGCTGGATGCCCTGCCGGCCCTGTTTGCCGACTATCAGCCGCTGCCTGCGCTGCTCCACGGCGATTTGTGGGGCGGTAACTACGCAGCCGATGTCCACGGCAAACCAGTGATTTTCGACCCGGCGGTGTATTACGGCGACCGCGAGGCCGACCTTGCCATGACCGAACTGTTCGGCGGCTTCCCGCCCGGTTTTTACGCCGCGTATCAAGCCGCCTGGCCGCTCGCTCCCGGTTACCAGACGCGCAAAACGCTCTACAACCTCTATCACGTCCTCAACCACTTCAACCTGTTCGGCGGCGGCTACGCCCACCAGGCGCAACGGATGATCGCCGGTCTGCTCGCCGAGTTGCGTTGAACATCCCAAAAAAACCTAGCTGCCTCCCGCCCTTGCGCTTCTTTTTGGACTAAAATCCGGCCAATGTTTCACCGGAATTGTCCGGTGCCCCATTCAGTTTACCGGGCTGCGCCAAATGAAAACCAATCTCCCCGTCACCACCACCGAACATTTCCTCAAGCCCGGCACGCCGATCGTCAGCAAGACCGACCTGAAAGGCATCATCACCTACGCCAATCAGGCTTTTGTCGATATCAGCGGGTTTTCGATGGAAGAACTGATCGGCAAGAACCACAACCTGGTGCGCCATCCCGACATGCCGGAGATCGCCTTCGCCGATTTGTGGGAAACCATCCAGGCCAACCAGCCGTGGCGCGGCATCGTCAAGAACCGCTGCAAGAACGGCGATTTTTACTGGGTCGAGGCGTATGTCACGCCGATCAAGGACAACGGGCGCACCGTCGGTTACATGTCGGTGCGCAATACCCCGCAGCGCGACCAAGTCAGCGCCGCGGAAAACCTTTACCGCGCGGTGCGCGAAAAACGCGCCACCCTCACCGGCACGCTGAAAGGACGGCGCAGCCTGTTGAGCTTCAAGGCGCGGCTGGGCATCAGCCTGTTCCTCCAGGCATTGTTGCTGGGCGGCCTGGGTTTCCTGGGATTTTCCGGCAGCCCGCTGGGGGCGGGCCTGATGGCCGGCGCAGGCGTGCTGATCGCCCTGGCGACCTATTTCGTGCTGGTGCAGCGCATGGACACCGCACTTACCAACGCCACCGCCACTTTGGAACTGCTCGCCGAAGGGAATTACGGCAAGCAGGTGGAATTCGGCGGCGGCGACGAATTCAGCCACCTCCTGCAATCCATCGAATCGATGCGTATCAACACCCGCGCCATCATCGCTGACGTGCTGGTTTCCGCCAACACCATGGAAAGCATCTGCACCTGGCTGCGCCAGGAAATGCACGAAGTGCTGGCCCGCTCGGAGAACCAAGCCACCCAGGCCGCCGCGTCGAGCACCTCGGTACGGGGCTTAAGCGAATCGCTCGCCCACGTCGCGGAAAACGCCGGGCAAAGTGTCGAATCGGCGCAGCAGACCCGCACCCTGGTCGAAGAAGGCAGCCACCACATGGAAGACAGCCGTGCCTCGGCGACCAAGGTCGCGGAAATGGTCAACGAGTCGCGCGGCACCATCCTCAATCTCAACGACGCCATCCAGAAAATCGGCGAAATCAGCGTCACCATCAAGGAAATCGCCGGTCAGACCAATCTGTTGGCATTGAACGCCGCCATCGAAGCCGCCCGCGCCGGCGAACAGGGACGCGGTTTCGCGGTGGTGGCCGACGAAGTGCGCAAGCTCGCCGAACGCACCGCCAACAGCACCGAAGATATCGCCCATACCATCCAGGACATCCAGCAACACACCCAATTCGCCGTGCATAGCATGGACGGCGTGGCCGAAGAAGTGCAACGCGGCACCGAATTGAGCCAGGCCAACACCCGCAGCCTCGACCAGATCATGGAAGCGACCCGTCACGCCACCGCCATGGCCGGCCAGATCGCCGACATGGTGCAGCGCCAGGAAAGCTCCACCAACGCCGCCGTCGCCACCATGGAGCAAATCGCCGAACTTTCCGACGACA
Source organism: Sulfuricella sp. (assembly GCA_018336195.1). GTDB lineage: Bacteria > Pseudomonadota > Gammaproteobacteria > Burkholderiales > Sulfuricellaceae > JAGXQV01. The sequence continues at coordinate 6,348 of JAGXQV010000154.1, forward strand.
ACTCCCTGAGCATCAAGGGACTGGAACAGATCACCGTGAACATCCTCTCGAAAACCGCCGGGGATTTGAAACTGCTGGTCTCGCAGTTTCAGAAGTCGCTGTAAGGGGACAGGGTGCCGGAACCCGGCATACTGGAAATCCGCTGGACAACCGGCGAAACGCAGGTTGCCCACATCGGCGACTGGATAGAATCGTTCCCACGCTCCAGAGGCTGTGAAAGTATTCAAACCTCGCAAAGGACTTGGTTTTGGATATTGCTGTTTTGAGGGGGATTAAATGCACCGGGGCCGGGTTGGGGAGACTCGCCGCATCAGTTTAGCGGGGCGGCGCGTGGCCCCTCCGCGCCGCGATTGGACGGCTAAAAGGTGGCCCCTTCATGCAGCCGCCCGCACTCGGCACAGGGCGATGAGGGCCTCGACGCCGAGTAGGTTGACCGCCCGCCTCAAGTTGTAGCACAGGGTCATCAGCCCCAGCACGCCGCCGACCTTCGTTTTCCCCCGTACCAGAAAGTGGGTCCAGCCGAACCAGAGCTTGAAGGTGCCGAAGGGGTGCTCGGCCAGCGCGGCGCGGCTTCGCATCCTGGCCGTGCCTTCCACCTGCATTCTGGCGCGGTGACGCTCGACCACGGCCTCGTGCTCCCAGCGGTTGAGCTGGCGATAAGGGGTCTTGGCCGGGAGACATTTCGCCCGAAGCGGGCAATCTTGACAGCCGGAGGCGCGGGCAGCGTAGTGGATGTACACCTCGCCGCGCTTCTCCTGGCGGCCCTGTGGGACTAGGGACTGGCCGGCAGGGCAGAGGTAGCGGTCGGCTTGCGCGTCGTACTGGAAGTCCTCGCGGGCAAAGCGGCCTTCCTCGCGTTGCAGGCGGCTTTTGTTGGGGATGGCAACGTAGGCGGTGACCTCGACATCTTCGCAGGCTTTGATCTGGGCCTGACTGTAGTAGCCGCCGTCGGCCTCGGCCTGCAAAAACTCGACGCCTAGGAGTTCCTTGGCCGCCACGGCCATAGGGGCAAGTTGGGCGGCATCGTTACCGTCCTGGGCGGCCTCGCTGCAAACCAGCAGCTTGTGCTTGGCATCGACGGCGATTTGTACGTTGTAGCCGGCCACTACTTGACCATTCTTGCTGAGCAGGCGGGCGTCGGGGTCGGTGCCGGAAAACTGGCCTTCACCACTTTCTTCAAGCCGGCGGCGGCGTGCCTGGACGTCGGCCTGCCGCTCCCGCAGGTGGGCGAGCTTGTCCTTGAGGGCAGGGTCTTCGCTGGGCGGTTCGGCGCCCTCGCGGTCCGCTTTGTCCAGTCCGGCGAGATAGCCTTCGATCAGCTTTTCGATGCGTTCGCCCTCTTTCTCCAGGCGGCTCCGGGTATCAATGCTGGCCTTGCTGGCGTTACCGCGCACAAAGCTGCCGTCAATGGCCACCAGTTCACCGCCATACAGCCCGGCGGCCTTGCACAGCAGGGCAAAGTCGCGGCCTGCGGCCTTGAGCGCCTTGGCGTTGTCCTTGCGGAAGTCAGCTAGGGTCTTGTAGCCCGGCACGAGTCCGCCGAGCAGCCAGATGCACTCCAGGTTGCGCCGCGCCTCCGCCTCCAGCCGGCGGCTGCTGCGGACGCGATGGAGATAGCCGTAGAGGTAGAGCTTGAGCAGGTCGGCTGGGTCAAAGGCGGGTTGGCCGGCCCCGTGCTTGGGGGCCAAGGTGTGGGTGAAGCCCAGCGCTGCGAGATCGCAGCCCTCGACATAGGCGTCGATGGCCCGCGCTAGGTTGTCGGCACAGATGTAGTCGTCCAGGCAGGGCGGCAGTACCATCTGCTCGCGGCGATCCAGCCCGGTCTTGTAGCGGCGCGTCGTCATCGGTTCCTCGGGGAGGCAGCATGTGATGGCCTATTTTACCGGATGGAGAGGGAATACTTTCACAGCCTCTCCAGCGTGGGAACGATCAAAATTTCAGGATGTAAGTTGGGCTGATCGAAGGAGGTTTTGGGGCGAAGCTCCCTGTTGGGTTACGGCGCAAAAGGCCGCGCCCAACCCAACCTTCATTAAACCCAACTGCGTATTTCACCTGACATCAAACGTAATCGACTCCGCCGAATTCGGGGGTTCAGGGTGACGACGGTATTGTATTTGCGCCACTTGCTACCAGAAAGTCTGGCAGGGAAAATCCGCAAAAGCCGGATCGCAAGTTAACAGCACCAGGCTGTCCAGTTCGCTTTGCGCCGCCAACACGCGGTCAAACGGATCCCGATGCGAGGAGGGATAGCCTCCCGCCCGCAAAGCGTGAAGATGGCTTATCGGCAAATGTAAAAACCCATCGGCCTCGACCAGTTCCGCAAAGCGTCTGGCGGCTTCGGGCACTTCCTCCAGTTTGCCGATACGCTGTTTGGTGGCGATTTCCCAAGCGCTGGCGGCGCTTACGAAAATTTCGTTTCGCTCGTCGGCAATGGCTTGCCGCGCCGTCGCGGGGAGCCGGGTGTCGTCGGTGAACCACCACAACAACGCGTGTGCATCCAGCAGCAGCTTCATCGTCCTTCCCAGGCGGCCAGTTCATCCTCGGGCAAAGGTTCGAAAAAGGCATCGCCCACTTTGCCTGCCAACCTTCCCGGTTGCCTCCGGGCAGGCACCGCAGCCAGCGGTAGCAAGCGCGCATAGGGTTTCCCGGCTTTGGCCAGGATAATCTCCTGCCCAGCGTGCGCCTGCTCCAGCAGACGAGAAAAATGGGTTTTGGCTTCATGCACGTTAATGATTTTGCTCATATGGCACCCCCGTTTAAGACTTAGTCAATGGACTAAGCCTAGCTCAAACACTCATAGAACGGAAGCTGTTGGCAATAACAACCACGTTTTTTCCATTTCCGCGCGGTAATCTCGCCAAGGTGGGCTGGATTCTCCAGTGCTACACAATGCTCAAATCAGCGCTTCAATCCCCTTGCGCTCCAGTAGATTCAACAACTTTTGCGACGGCCACGGGGATGTTTGTTGCCGATCTCCCACTGCCGCACCGTCGATAGACTGGTATTCAGCACCGACGCCAAGACCGGCTGGCTCAACTGAAAACGCGTGCGCAATGCCCGGATTTTTTCGCCGTCGTCCTCGGGGAGGGGTGCCAAGCACAACACTTCAAACATGCGCCGATCAGGTGCTTGGCGATGCGCCCGTCCTGGGTGAACACCAGCAGGCCTTGCGAGTCGATGTCGAGGCGTCCGGCGGGAGCCAGGCCGCGCAGGTGGGCGGGCTGGAATGATTGCGGGCTGCAATCGCACTATGTCGTTTCCCCTTTCTCCCACATGGTGCGATTGTCCGGTCCAATTTGACCGGGCACGACTGAAGTGCATCGCGGGTTGCGCTATACTCCACCCGCTTGAAAGAGAGATTGTTGACAAAACGCAACCATTTTCCGGCCAAATATTCCTCCTTGCCGCCGAACATCGGCGGAACCGCTTATTTCGGGGTGAACGGAAAATCCAGCCGAAGATTGGCGTCAATCGGGATTCATCATGACCAACGGAGATTTTATGGAAACTCGCGCATTTCCCTTGAAACTACTTGCCGCCGCCCTCGCGGCGAGCTTTTCCGCCAGCGCCATCGCGGCCGTCTCTGGCGTCACCATCAGCGGCACCGGTTGCGTGGGCGAATTGCTCACCGGCAGCTATACCGGCAGCGGGGCTGCCGTCTATTGGTACGACACGACCAACCACGCCCAACCCTCTTCAAGCACGACCTATACCCCGGTGGTCGGCGATGTCGGGCACGGCATCACTTTCTACGTCACGCCCACTGGCGGTGGCGCCGATGTCGGCTCCAGCGCCATGACCATCAAGGCCGCGGGTACATGTTCCTCACCTTCGTCCGGCAGCAGCGCCCCGCCCCCGCCCCCGGTGATGACCGGCGGCGGCAGCACCAGCGTTGCCAAAGGCACCACCCAGACAGTCCAGCTTGGCACGGGCGGCCCGCTCATCACCATCAGCGGCGACGCCAACCAGGACGCCAAGGTCAGTTTCTGCACGGTGGACGGCAAGACCGTCATTTGCGGCGTCAGCGGCGCCACCGTGTCGGTCAACAGCACCAGCGTGATTCCGGTGGTGCAGCAAGGCGGCAATACCATTACCTCCTGCGCGACGCCGAGCGCTCTGCAACTCGCGCCGGTGACGGGGGAATGGTCGATCAAGCCCTGGGGGCCGAGATTTTTCTTCCCGGCCGGCGTTGCCATCGATACCAAGGGCAACGTCTTCGTCACTGATTACAATGGCATTAGAAAGTTCGACGCCGAGGGCAATAACGTCACGCCGCTGGGTTCGGGGCTCAACAATCCTTGGGGTGTTGCCGTCGACGGCTCGGGCAACGTCTTCGTCGCCGATGCCAGCAACGATGCCGTCAAGAAGTTCAGCTCCGACGGAAAAACCGTCACGCCGCTGGGGTCGGGATTTAACTACCCAACGGGCGTTGCCGTCGACGGCTCGGGCAACGTCTTTGTCGCCGATGTCGGTGGTGTAACGAAGATCAGCGCCGGCGGCAACACCAACGTGTTGGGGTCGAAATTTAAGAACCCTAGGGGTGTTGCCGTCGACGGCTCGGGCAACGTCTTTGTCGCCGATTACTACAACAATGCCGTCAAGAAGATCCGCACCGACGGCACCATCGTTACCCTGCTGGCTTCGGGACTTTATGGACCAATCGGCATTGTTGTCGACGGCCTAGGCAACGTCTTTGTCGCCGATTCCAACAACAATGCCGTCAAGAAGATCACGATCAGCGCCGACGACACCACCACCGTTACGACGCTGGGGTCGGGATTCGCTACGCCTAGGGGCATGGCTGTCGACGGCTCGGGCAACGTCTTTGTCGCCGATTCCTTCAGCTATGCCGTCAAGAAACTCGAACCCGCCGTCTCGGTCAGCGTGCAATCGGGCTGCGCGACCACTTCGGCCACGGCGACTGCTGCCACGACGGCGTCCGGCACCACCCGCGCCGAGCGGGTTTTCGGGCGCGCCGTGCGCGCCGCCGACGCCCCGGCAAGCGGCGGCAATCAGGTGTATGCCGGCGAGACCGCCGTGCTCGGCCAGGGCGGCACCCTCAACCTGCGTCTCGGCTCGCTGCGCAAGGACGGCAAGCTCAGCGGCGATCCCTCGCCGAGCGCCGCCAGTTTCGACGCCAGCATCGCCGGCTATTTTACCGACCAGTCCAGCCCGCGCCTCGATACGCCCGTCGAGCGCCTCGGCATGAGCCTGCTCGATGCCATCGCCAAAGACCTCGGCTTCCCCACCGGCAAGCTCGGGCAAAACACCTTCGGCGTGGTCGCCCTGCCGGCGGACGCCGGCGGCAAGGTCTATCACTTCCGCCCCATCGGCGAGGTCACCGTTGCGCCCGGCAGTCCCGACGGCATTTTCCCGCAGGCCGACGCTACCGTGCTCTACCGCAAGAGCGGCGTGCAGGTCACCCTGGTGCCTTCCGCCTATGGCCCTGACGACGTGATTCGCCAACTGCGCAAGCAGGACGCCAGCCTCACCGCCAGCCTGCGCTCCGACGGCAGCTACCTGGTCAAGTCCTGGAAGGGCGGCAGCATGTTGCTGCGTCCCTCCTGGTTCGCCAGCGGCGGCAAGGGCTTTAACGGCAACACGCCGGTCACCCTGCCCAGCGATCCGCAGGGCGTCGAGCAAAGCGGCGGCATCAAGCGTTACGGCGACGCGCTGGGCTGGACCAACCTGGCGCCCTGGTCGAGCGACCTCAATGGCCTCAAGCAAAGTGCTACCCAGCTCGATGCCCAGGCCAGCGTGCAGGTCGATGCCGACAGCGGCGACATCGTGGCGAAGGTCTCCGGGAAAAGCTTCACGCTAAGCCCCAGCTATACCTTGCAGACCCCGACGACGCCAGCCACCCCCGGCTGGTCGTCCGCCGGCACCGGCCAACTGAGCTACAGCGGTTTGCTCGGCAACCAGGCGCAGACTTACACGTTGCGTTAAACCCTTCTGCGGGCCGGTTCCCGGCCTGCATCAGTCCGGGTGGGCACGGCGTTTTCGTGCTCATCCGGAAACTCTCCATCGCAATCCCCGATGAATTCAGAGCGCTTCTAGAAATTCACTTTTGTGGGATGGCGCGCATACCCTAAAGGGCACAAGAGGAGCCGCGCAGCGAACGACGAGACCTATCAGATAAATAAGCGTGGGAACGATCAAAAAGCCAATCTCCCTTGCCGCCCGACAGGCATCTTCCTCTACCGTCCCGCCGACGCCTTTTTAAAACCGCTCATCCTCGCGCAAATAGCGCCACTGCCCTTCCGGGAGGTCGCCGAGCATGACCTTGCCGATGCGCACTCGTTTCAGCCCCAGCACTTTCAGGCCGACCATTTCGCACATGCGGCGGATCTGGCGCTTTTTGCCTTCCTTGAGGATGAAACGCAACTGATCCTGGTTCTGCCAGCTTACCTTGGCGGGCTTGAGCTTGGCGCCGTCGAGGGTGAGGCCGTGGTTGAG
>JAGXQV010000155.1 GCA_018336195.1 Sulfuricella sp.
GGCGGGGTTTCCCGCGCCGACTCGGCGGGTGGCAATTCGGCGGGCTGCCCACCGACGTTTTGCGGCAGAGCCGGCTCCCGCGCAACCACTGCCGCCCCGGCCAGGATCGGCGTGCTGCGGCGCGGCGCGGCTGCGGCGATTTCCGACAGGGCGGCGGGAACGGCTGGCGTCAGTGTGATCTCCAACAGTGGCATCGCTTTGGCAAACCGCGCCGGGGCGGGCAAGCGCAGACCATACAGCGCCAGCCCGTGGAGGGCCAGCGCCGCGGCGAGACTCAGCGTGAAACGCCGCGAGAAACGCGGGTCGGACAACACGCGCTTATCCCGCCGGCTTGAGTTGCATCGCTTCCAAGGGGGGCGCCGCCGGTTTCGCGGCACCAAACGCCAGCACCCGCTGCAAGGCCGCGACATAGGCGCGCAAGGCGTCCAGCCCGGTGGCGGTGAGGGTGTAATACGACTGAGGACGCCCCGCGCCGCTTTCCTTGCGCACCGCCACGTAATCCGCGGCGATGAGCTTTTTCAGGTGCGATTCGAGGTTGCCGTCGGAAACGTCCAATTCGCGGCGCAATTCGCTGAAGGTCGCCTCCCCCGACCCCGCCAGAAAAGCGGCAATCTGGGTGCGTAGCGGCTGGTGGAGCAGGGCATCGAGATTATCCATGCCGGTTTCCTTTCACGGCTTGTCTTTCAGGTTGAATTCGCCACGCATCACGCCCGGATTGGCGCCGCTCTTGAGGCCCGGCAACTCGATGCGGAATTCCCCGCTCACTGCGTCGCGCCCGAACACCCAGTTGCTGCCGTCGAAGCTCACCCATTGCTTGTATTGGTAAACATCGCGGTTCGCCGAGGCGTGCAGGGTGGCGCTGGCCGTGGCGGTGAGCAGCGAGCCTTCCACCGTGGCGAGCACCGGCAGCGGCGCGCCCTTCGGATAAAACATCACGAAATCGCCGCTGGCCGGGGCGCTCTCGCCGAAGCGTACCACCGGGACTTTCGCCATGTCCTGGGCGGTGGGGGGAAACAGCGAGGCGCACCCCGACAACGCCAGGAGCATGCCGGCTGCCGCGCCGCACAGCGCGGATTTGCGCGGTTCGCCCTGGGAATGGGGGCGACGGCGTGCAATACGGCATTCTTCAACGAGGGATGGTTCGAGGTTTTTCATGATGGGACTCCTTGATGGGTGAGGGGAAAAATAGCCGGGCATGGGGGCACTATTCGACGGCGTTCAGGGCGGCATCGAATTCCGCGCCCTCGTTGAGCCTCCGGAGGAGGGTCTGCAATCCCCGGCTGCCGTGCTTCGCCAGCCAGGGACGCAGTTCGTGGCCCGCCGCGGTGTAGACCGGGCGAACTTCCGCTTCGCCCCTGGCGCGCCGCGCGGCGTTGTTCTTTTCGCCGTAGCGTTCGACCGCTTCCTCCCATTGGCGCAGCGAGCGAAAAGTACGCAGTTCCGCGGACGGCGGTCGCGGCACCCCGGCGGAAACCAGAAATTGCCAGTGTTCTTCCGAGTTTTCCGGCGCTGCGCTGATGGCCACCGCCACCCCTTCGTCGAACCACTGGGGCAGTCGCAACCATGCGTTCAGGCTGAGGCGCGACCACATTTCGGCATGTGACCATTCGTGGGCGAGGTAATGCCAATTCAAGCCGCGCGGGGACAACAGGATGCGCACGCCGTAGACCTTGGCGCGCGAACCCTTGCCGCCGAACGATTCGTAGCAGGCCTCGCTGACGCAGGCATGGATCACCGGGCGCGCCACCACATCGCCATAGGCGGCGCGGATCGCCGCTTCGGCTTGGTCCCGTTCGCCCAGCAAGCGGGCGCGGGTTGCCGCGTCGGCGCCGTTTTCGAGGTAGAGGCCGGCATCGACCCGGCTCATGCCGAAGCGGTCCGGCGCCGCCAGGCGGGCGCCGGACAATGCGCCGCACGCGCTGAGCAGCACCGCCGGCAGCAAGCACAGCACGGTGCGCCACACCTTGCCGCGGGCGGGACGGGGCGCGCCGGGCGGTGTCGGCCCGTTCACCGGGCACCTCCGCGCATCTCCACCACTAGGCTGGCGCGCACCAGTGGGCCGCGTTCCGGGGTGAGTTCGCCCTTCATCCAGGGTATGGATATCCAGCGGGCTTCGCGGGCTTTTTGCCAGTCGCCACCGGCGCGCCGCACGTCGCCGCTGAGCTTGCCGTCGATCAGCAGCAATTCGACGGGTTCGGCGAGCTTGAGCGGCAGCACGGGATTTTGCGCGGCGTCGAACAGGTCGCCGGACATCTCGATTTCGACGGGGATCGTCGCGCCCGCCGGAAGGGCGACGATGCGCGGCCCCGTCAGGTCGCGCTGAGCCTGAAATGCGGCGAGGGAAAGCACCGGCGCCTCGGGCAGCAGCACCGCCCCGGCATAGTGGTGCCCGGCCAACGGCAGGGCAACCACCACCGCCAGCCAGGCCACGCTCTGCACCAAGCGGCGCGGCGCGGGGCGGGCGCGTCCGCGATCCAGCATGGCGGCGAGCAGGGGCAGGCCGATGCCGAATACCGAGGCATCCAGCCAGCGCATGGTTTCCGCGGGCAGGCGGGCGCTCAGGCAGGCGATCCCGGCGGCTATCGCCAGCGCGCCCACCCATTCCAGCAACTCCTCGGAAAACAGGCCGTGCACGTACAACCCCATCCCGAGCAGCACCAGCCAGGCCGCATAGACCATGTAGCCGCCGCCGAAGAAGAACATCGCGAAAGTCAGCAGGGTGCCCGTCCCCATCAACAGCCACCATACTTTCAGCACCTGGCGATGGATGAACGACCAGGCTTCGTCGCGCGCCTCTTTGATACGCCGCGTCAGGCGCCAGTCGGCGTAGCCCACCCCGCCCAGCACGCCGCACAGCAAAAGCAGCCAGGCCACCGCGCGATCCCGCGTCGCGGGGAATTGCTCGGCGGTGAGGATGAATTCGCTCGACAGGAACAGCGCGCCGCCGGCCAGCCCCCACAAAATCAAGCTATGGCGCTCGATGCGCAGATTGCGCTGCCCCGCCGACAGCATCGAATGGATGGCGTCGATTTGACGCACGGCACTTTCACTCATGATGGCAATTCCCAACCTCAACTCTGATTTGCAGAGTTTATAACTCTGCAAATCAGAGTGTCAAGGTTTTTTCACGCCACCCAGGCCATGCGCACATCCGCCCATCCCCGGTCATCGCGCTATAATCGCGCCATGACCACGCTCCCTGCCGTTCTCATCGTCGATGACGAAATCCGTTCCCAGGAATCGCTACGCCGCACCTTGGAAGAAGAATTCGAGGTTTTCACCGCTTCCGGCGCAGGCGACGCCGCCACCATCCTGGAGCAGGAATTCATCCACGTGATCCTATGCGACCAGCGCATGCCGGGGGTGAGCGGAGTGGAATTCCTCAAGACGGTGCGCGAGCAGTGGCCGGACATCGTGCGTATCATCATTTCCGGCTATACGGAAACCGAAGACATCATCGCCGGGATCAACAACGCCGGGATTTACCAGTACATCACCAAGCCGTGGCGCCCCGAATCGCTGCTGCTCAACGTGCGGGCGGCGGCGCAGTTGTTCCGCTTGCAGCAGGAAAACCAGCAGGCGTCGCTGGAGATGCGCACCAGCGAGCCGGCGTTGCGCAAGCGAGTACAGGCGAAGCGCGAGAAGCTGCGCAATTTCTACGATTTCGTGCGGCTGGTGCGCGCCGCCGACAGTCCGCTCAACCGGGTCTGCGAGACGGCGCGGCGCATCGCCCCCTACGACATTTCCATCCTCATCAGCGGCGAATCGGGTACCGGCAAGGAATTGCTGGCCCACGCCATTCACTACGGCAGCAGCCGCGCCGACAAGACTTTCGTGATCGAGAACTGCGGCGCGCTCGCCGACACCTTGCTCGAATCGGAGTTGTTCGGCCACAAGCGCGGCGCTTTTACCGGCGCTTACGAAAACCGCGTGGGCCTGTTCGAGCAAGCCGACGGCGGAACGATCTTCCTCGACGAAGTCAGCGAAACTACGCCGGCCTTTCAGGTGAAATTGCTGCGGGTGTTGCAGGAAGGCGAGATCCGCCCGCTCGGCAGTTCGCGCACCCGCTCGGTGGACGTGCGGGTGATCGCCGCGACCAATCGCGACCTTGAGGAAGAAGTCCGCAAGGGGCGCTTCCGCGAGGATTTGTATTACCGGCTGACCACCTTCACCCTCCACATGCTGCCGCTACGCAACCGCCCCGTCGATATCGCGCCGCTCTCCGCACATCTCCTCGAAGAGGCCATGACGGCGCTGGACAAGCGCTGCCAAGGGTTTACTCCCGAGGCGCTGGAGGCTTTGCAGACCTATCACTGGCCTGGCAACGTGCGTGAACTACGCAATGAAATAGTGCGGATGCTGGCGCTGAGCGACCACCCGGAACTCGGCGCGGAACTGCTTTCCTCGCGCGTCCTGCAAGCGGCTGGGGAAGATCAGCAGGAAGCCCTGGCGATCCTCTCCACCGGCGAAGGCCCGCTCAAGGAACGCATGGAAGAACTGGAGAAGCGCCTCCTCAAGGAAACGCTGCTGCGCCACCGCTGGAACAAATCCGCGGTAGCCCGCGAGCTGGGGCTGTCGCGGGTGGGACTACGCGGCAAGTTGGTACGTTACGGGATGGAGAAATAGCGCGCCCTGTACGCAACACGCACGCTTTTCCAAGCATCCACATTGACTTCCTCCTCCCTTTAGCCGTTCAGCAGTGCCCAAAAAAATCGGCCACCTTGCGGGTGGCCGACAAAGTGACAACATCGGAGGTTTTCTATTTCACGGCAAAGCCCTGCGCGGTCTTGCCGTCGCCGTTCTTGATGTAGACCTTGCCGTCCGCGCCCAGCCACCACGCATCCCCGGCATGTTCCGCCGGAATAACTGCCAGTGTGTAGTCGGGCTTGAGCACATATTGCTTGCCCATGAAGGTTGCGGTGAC
>JAGXQV010000156.1 GCA_018336195.1 Sulfuricella sp.
TAAGTTACTTTCACTTATTGCGCTATCTTGTTATTTTTTAACAAGAATAAAATTAATTGAAAAAACCATCGTAACTGCTTGTCGTTAAAAGGAAATTTCCACAAATAATCTTGACCGGGGTTATTTTTGCCGATATAGTGGAAAAAAGTAGGGCAAGGTGGGACGAAGTGGATATTCTTTGGTCCCAAACCAAGTTGAAAAGGGGTCGCATGTTCCGTGGTGCAGCAGCGTTAAATCTCGATGCCAAGGGCCGTCTATCGGTCCCCAGCAAGCATCGTGACGCGCTTCAGGCACAGTCGGGCGGACGCCTGGTGATGACTGCCCACCCCCATCGCTGCGTGCTCCTCTACCCTCAACCCGCCTGGGTTCCCATCGAAGACAAAATCAATTCCCTGCCCAGTTTCGACCCCGTCGCCAGTGCCTGGAAGCGCCTGTTGCTCGGCCACGCCGAGGAATTCGAGCTGGACGGCTCGGGACGTCTGCTGGTACCGCCGGTGCTGCGCGAACTGGCCGGATTGGAAAAAGAAGTGATGCTGGTGGGGCAAGGCAACTATTTCGAACTGTGGTCCAAGGACGGCTGGAGCAAGCAGATGGACAAGGCCTTCGCACCGGATGCGGTGCCGCCGCCCTCACTCGGGGAATTTTCTCTTTGAGCGAAGCGGCGCGGCACGTCACGGTGCTGCTCGACGAGGCGGTAGCCGGGCTGAATATTCGCCCGGACGGGACTTACGTGGATGGCACCTTCGGGCGCGGCGGGCATAGCCGGCTGATCCTGGAGCAACTCGGTGCTGCCGGGCGGTTGATCGCGCTGGATCGCGACCCCGAGGCGATTGCCGCGGGACGGCAAATTGCCGATCCCAGACTGACCTTGGTGCACCGACGTTTTTCGCAATTGAGCGAAGTGCTGGCGGAACTGGAAATAGCCCGCGTAGACGGGATTTTGCTGGATTTGGGGGTGTCTTCGCCGCAGATCGACGATGCGGCGCGAGGCTTCAGCTTTCGTTTCGACGGCCCCCTCGACATGCGCATGGATACGGCGTCAGGTGAGACTGCCGCAGAGTGGCTTAACGGCACGACAGAGCAACAACTTTATGAGGTAATCAGAGATTATGGCGAAGAACGGTTTGCTAAACAGGTTGCAAGAGCGATTGTTGCGGCTCGGCAGGATGGGATTATCTCTACCACACGAGAGCTTTCCCAGGTCGTGGCTAAAGCGGTCAAAACCCGCGAGCCGGGTCAGGATCCGGCAACGCGCACCTTTCAAGCTATACGGATTTTCCTCAACCAAGAGCTTGAGGAGCTGTCGCTAGTGCTTCCTCAATGCGTCGAAGCGCTGGCGCCGGGCGGCCGTCTGGCGGTGATCAGTTTCCACTCGCTGGAGGATCGGCGGGTGAAGCATTTCATTCGCGACCTGGAAAAGCCCGACACCCTGCCGTCGCGCCTGCCGGTGCGCGCCTGCGATTTGCCGCAGCCGCGCCTGGTTGCGGTGGGCAAAGTGCACAAGGCTTCCGCCGCGGAAACCGCCGCCAATCCGCGCGCGCGTAGCGCGGTGCTGCGCATCGCGGAACGTACCGGAACCGCCTGACATGACGCGCCTCAACCTGCTCCTGGTCCTCATCGCGGTGCTCTGCGCCGTCGGCGTGGTCACGTCGCAGCACAAGGCGCGCAAGCTGTTCAGCGAATTGCAGCAGGAGCAGGCCGTCGCCCGCCAGATGGACGTGGAATGGGGACAGTTGCAGCTCGAACAAAGCACTTGGGCAATGCATACCCGCATCGAGAAAATCGCCACCTCGCACCTGGAAATGCAGGTGCCGGATGCTTCGCGCATCCAGGTGGTGCCGGCGGAAAGCGGGAGGATGAAGCCGTGAGCATCGCCCTCAATCAGTTCAAGGCCGGCAGCGTCGCCAATTTCTTCCAGGGTTCGGGCGGCCCGCGCCATCCCGAAGTACTGAGCCTGCCGATCTGGCGCATGCGCATCCTGGCGATCGTGCTGCTGCTGTGGTTCCTCGGGCTGTTCGCCCGCGCCCTCTATCTGCAAGGCCTGAACAACGACTTCCTGCGCCAGAAGGGCGACGCGCGGGTCAGCCGGGTGGTCGAGATCAGCGCCCATCGCGGCATGATTACCGACCGCAACGGCGAGCCGCTGGCGATCAGCACCCCGGTCGAGGCGGTGTCGGTCAGCCCCCGCGACCTGGAAGTCACTCCCGCCAAGCTCACCCAGTTGGCGCAGGCGCTGGAACTCGACAAGAGCGAGATGACCAAGCGCATCAATCAGCCGCAACGCGACTTCGTTTATCTCAAACGCCAGATGCCGCCGGAACACGCGGCAAAAATCATGGAACTCAACATTCCCGGGGTCTTCCTGCAACACGAATACCGCCGCTATTACCCGGCGGGCGAAGTGGTGGCCCATCTGCTCGGCTTCACCGGGGTCGACGACAACGGCCAGGAGGGGCTGGAACTGGCCTGGCAGGACACCCTGGCCGGCAAGCCGGGAAGCCGGCGGGTCATCAAGGACCGCCTCGGCCACATCATCGAAGACGTCGAAAGCATCCGCGCGCCCCAGGAAGGGCGCGATTTGACGTTAAGCATCGACCGCAAGATCCAGTACCTCGCCTACCGCGAACTGAAAGCCGCCGTGGCCGAACACAAGGCCAAGGCCGGGGCCGTCGTCGCCATCGACGCCAAGACCGGGGAAATCCTGGCGCTCGCCAACCTGCCCGCCTTCAACCCCAACAACCGCGTCAAGCTGAATCGCAACACCACCCGCAACCGGGTGCTCACCGACATCTTCGAGCCGGGTTCGACGATGAAGCCGATCACCATCGCCACCGCGCTGGAGGCCGGCATCGTCAAGCCCGAGACGCCGATCCAGACCGCCCCCGGCCATCTCACCATCGGTGCGGCGACCATCCATGACGCTCACGCCGGCGGGACATTGTCGGTCGCCGGGGTGATCCAGAAATCCAGCAACGTCGGCGCGGCAAAAATCGCCCTGTCGATGAAAAGCGAACAAATGTGGGACATGTTCAACAAGGTCGGCTTCGGCAGCGCACCGAAAACCGATTTCCCCGGCGAAGCGTCCGGCAAGCTGCGTCCCTGGAAAACCTGGCAACCCATCGAGCAAGCCACCATGTCTTACGGCCACGGGATTTCTGTGAGCCTCCTGCAACTGGCGCGCGCCTACATGATGTTTGCCGGTGACGGCGACATCAAGCCGATTTCCCTCACCAAGCTGGACGCCCCGCAGCCGGGAGTGCGGGTGATCTCCCCGGAAACCGCCAAGGCCGTGCGCTCAATGCTGGAACTGGTGGTTCTGCCCGGCGGCACCGCGCCGCGCGCCCAAGTGGTGGGCTACCGCGTCGCCGGCAAGACCGGCACCGCCCACAAACAGGAAAACGGCCATTACCTGGAAGACCGCTACGTCGCTTCCTTCGTCGGCTTTGCCCCGGCCAGCGACCCGCGCCTAATCATCGCAGTGATGATAGACGAACCGTCCAACGGCCAGTATTACGGCGGCACGGTGGCCGCCCCGGTATTCAGCCAGGTGATGGCGGGCGCGTTGCGCCTGCTCTCCGTGCCGCCGGACGCGCCGACCCGCAACATCATCATGCCGCCGGAAGGCGCTCCGGAAGTGAAGGAAGTGGTATGAACCCCGCCACCAACAGCGCCTTTCCGACTTTCGATTTCGCCGCGCTCGACGCGCTGGGAGTGAACATTACCCGCCTTACCAGCGACAGCCGCAAGCTGCGCCAGGGCGACGCCTTCCTCGCCTATCCCGGCGAAAGCGCCGACGGACGCCGCTTCATCCCCGCCGCCATCGCCGCCGGCAGCGGCGCGGTGCTGTGGGAGCGTGAGGAATTCGAATGGGATCGCGACTGGAACACCCCCAACCTGGGCGTGACCGGTTTGCGCGGCAAGGTCGGCGTGATTGCCGAACGAATCTACGGTAATCCATCCGAAAAACTGTGGATGATCGGCGTCACCGGCACCAACGGCAAGACCTCGTGCGCCCACTGGCTGGCCCAGGCATTGACTGAACTGGGCCGCAAGAGCGCGCTGCTCGGCACCCTGGGTAACGGCTTCCCCGGCGCATTGACGCCTTCGCCCAACACCACCCCCGACCCGGCGGAACTCCACCAAAGCCTGCGCGCTTACCTCGACGCCGGTGCCCAGTGCGCCGCGATGGAAGTGTCCTCGCACGGACTGGCGCAAGGGCGGGTCAACGGCGTGCATTTCGACGTGGCGCTCCTCACCAACCTGACCCGCGACCATCTCGACTACCACGGCGACATGGCGTCCTACGCCGCCGCCAAGGCCGGACTGTTCGGCTGGCCGGGGCTGAAATACGCGGTGCTCAACCTCGACGACCCGTTCGGCGTGGAACTGGCCGCCAGCCTGGGGTGCAGCGGCGTGCAGACGGTCGGCTACGGTTTCGCCGGACAGCGCGACAATGTTCATTTCGTGGTGTTGGGCCGCAATCTCACGGTAACCGCTGCCGGAATCAGCTTCGACGCGGTTACCCCGTGGGGCAGCGCCACGCTGTGCAGCCCGTTGCTGGGCCGGTTCAATGCCCACAATCTGCTCGGCGTGCTGGCGACCTTGCTGGTCAGCGGCGTCAAGCTGGGCGACGCCATCGCCGCGCTGTCCGCCATCAACGCCGTGCCGGGCCGCCTGCAAACCCTCGGCGGCGCCAACCGGCCGCTGGTGGTGGTGGATTACGCCCACACCCCGGACGCCCTCGAAAAAACCCTGCAAACCCTGCGCGAAACCACCAACGGGCGGCTGATCTGCGTATTCGGCTGCGGCGGCGGACGCGACAAGGGCAAGCGCCCGCAGATGGGAGCAATCGCCGCGCGGCTGGCCGATGAAGCCATCGTCACCAGCGACAACCCGCGCTTTGAGGCTCCCCAGCTCATCATCGACGAAATCGTCGCCGCCATGACCGGCCATTATCACGTGGTCGAAGACCGCGCCCTGGCCATCGCATCCGCCATCCGCCGCGCCGCGCCCGGCGACGTCGTGCTGGTTGCCGGCAAGGGCCATGAGGATTACCAGGAAATCAACGGCGAGCGCCTGCCCTTTTCCGACGCGGAAGTGGTGGCACGCTGCCTGACGGAGTACCCGACATGCTGAATCTCACCGAGGCCGCCACCCTGATCGGCGCCCAGGCCCACGGTCCAACCGCGACGTTTAGCGGCGTCACCAGCGACAGCCGCAACATCGCTGCGGGCGACCTGTTCGTCGCCCTGCGCGGCGAAACGTTCGACGGCCACGACTTCGTGGCGCAAGCCATTGCCCAAGGCGCGGCGGCAGCCATGGTCGATGGCGTGAAGCCGGAGTGGAGCGGCTTGCCGCTGCTGGTGGTGGACGACACGCGCCTCGCCCTTGGGCGACTGGCCCGCCAATGGCG
>JAGXQV010000157.1 GCA_018336195.1 Sulfuricella sp.
TCGCTCGCCACCGTATGCACCGCCGGTTTGTCCCGCCTGCCGTCATGCAGGGCGATCTTCCAGCTGCCCGAAGATAATTCCAGCGATACCGCCAACAGTTCTTCGTCTGGCGTAAAATAATTTACTTGGGTCGGTTGCATTTTCGCTCTCCTCAATTTGATGTTCACACTTCAAGTTAGGATCGCTTTGCAGCCGACTCAAGCTAATCATAGGTTCTACGCTTGTTGCCACTAACCTGGAAAACCACGCCAGGCGCGGAGATTTTTTCTGCACCCCGGAAAATCTTTAAAAAAATCGCCAAAATCCGCCCTTTGCAAGGGAAAACCCGCCAAAAATCCATCATTCCGACTTGCCATGAAGCATGGCCTACCACCCCGACATCCATTAGAATCCCCCACTTCTTCCAGACGGTTGGCGCCCATCCCCATTCCGCTGCAACTTTCAAACAGGAACCCCCATGAACGTCGAAACCCTGCGATATCGCAACGGCAAGCTGGAAATGATCGACCAGCGCGTGTTGCCGGCTCATTTTGAATATCTGCCTTACGATTCGGCGCAGAGCGTCGCGGAGGGCATCCGCGCCATGGTGGTGCGCGGCGCGCCGGCCATCGGTTGCGCTGCGGCTTACGGGGCGGCGCTGGAGGCGGTACGTTTACAGGCCTTGCCTTGTGCCGAATTCGCTGCCGAGCTGGCGCAGGGGCTGGCGGTGCTGGCGGCGAGCCGCCCGACGGCGGTGAACCTGTTTTGGGCTATCGAGCGGATGCGCCGGGTGTGGCGCGAATGCGGGGCGGCGGCTCCGGCGGAGGTGGCGCAGCGGCTTTTGGAAGAGGCCCATGAAGTGCTGGCCGAAGATATCCGCATCAACCGGGCGATGGGGGCGCACGGCGCGGTGCTGCTGGCCGATGGGGCGCGGGTGCTGACCCATTGCAACGCCGGGGCGCTGGCCACTGCCGGGTGGGGTACGGCGCTGGGGGTGATCCGTTCGGCGGTGGAAGCCGGCAAGAAGATTTCGGTGATTTCCGACGAAACCCGCCCCTTCCTGCAAGGGGCACGGCTGACAGCCTGGGAAATGGTGCAGGAGAAGATTCCGGTGACGCTGATTACCGACAACATGGCGGGCCATTTGATGGCGCACGGCGAAGTCGATGCGGTGGTGGTCGGCACCGACCGGGTGGCGGCCAACGGCGACGTGGCGAACAAGATCGGCACTTACATGGTGGCGGTGCTGGCGCGGCGTCACAACATTCCCTTTTACGTGGCCTGCCCGCTTTCCACCATCGACCGGAACATCGCCAGCGGCGCGGAGATTCCCATCGAGGAACGGGATGCTGCCGAGGTGAAGGGTTTCCGCGATTGCCAGTGGGCGGCGCCGGGGGTGAATATCCGCAATCCGGCTTTCGACGTGACCCCGGCGGAACTGGTGACGGGACTGATTACCGAGAAGGGCGTGGTGCTGCAACCGGATCGCGCCAAGGTGGCGGCGCTGTTCGGATGAGCGGGGACAATATGACCAAATGGGTGCTTGCCGCGCTGGCTGCGGTGTTTCTGGTGACGGGGTGCGCGTCGCATGAGGCCAAGCGCGGCGACGAACTGCGTGGCGAGGGCTTCAAGGAGGATTCGCCGTTTGTGCGCAATTTCCGGGTAGCGGCGGCAAAAGCTTGCGAGAGCGCGCAAATGGCCTTGTTGAGCCAGGGCTACCGGGTCAGCGATGCTAGTCCCAAAGGCGCGACCGGGCAGAAGGATTTCCAGGTCGATAGCGAGAATTTTGCTTCCATCGAGATCAAGGTGGTGTGCATGGAGCGGGCGCCGGGCGCCATCGTGTTCGCCAGCGCAGTGCAGTCCAAATACGAGTTGCGCAAGTCGCGCCAATCCACGTCGCTGGGCATTCCGGTGATCGGCTCGCTGTCGTTGCCGCTGGGGACTACCCCGGAATCGCTGGTGAAGGTCGGCTCGGAAACGATTTCCGAATGGGAGTTTTATTCCAGCTTCTTCGACCTGGTGAAAAGCTATCTCGAATAAGCGCCGCGCATAAAAAAACCGGGCACCGCAAGGCGCCCGGTTTTTTTATACGTACAGAAGCTCTTTTTAGAACGGGATGTCGTCCTCGAAATCGTCGAAGTCGCCGCCCTTCTTGGCGGGTTTGGCCGCGCCGCCGCTGTTGCTATTGCTGCTCCCTCCCCCGCTCCGTCCGCCGCCCGACGGGGCGCTGCTGCCGGAAGAAGGCTTGTCCATGACTTCGAAGGTGTTGCCGCCGCTGCGACCGCCGAGCATTTTCATCTCGTTGGCGACGACTTCGGTGGTGTATTGATCCACCCCTTCCTTGTTCTGCCACTTGCGGGTTTGCAGGCGGCCTTCGATGTACACCTGGCTGCCCTTTTTCAGGTATTCGCCGGCGATTTCGGCAAGCCTGCCGAACATCGAAATGCGGTGCCATTCGGTCTTTTCCTGCTTCTCACCGCTCTTGTCCTTCCACGTTTCGGTGGTGGCGATGCTGAAGTTGGCCAGCGCGTCACCGGAAGGCATGTAGCGTATTTCCGGGTCCTTGCCCAGGTTGCCGATCAGGATCACTTTGTTTACAGATGCCATGCTACTTTCCTCCCTCTATCAGATTCATTACGCCTTCTTCGTCCCAACCGTTCATGTCCACCTTGAGGATGGCCGTCCCTTCTTCGCCGACCACCACCGCTTCGGCAACCCCCGCCAGAGCGGCGAGCTGCGCGGAAAGCACCTGTGCCTGCGCCGCGTCGAGCGGGTCGAGATGGAACATCTTGGTTTTCACCGCCAGCGGTTTTTTCATGGTGGCGGCTAGTACCAGCCAAATCGCCGAGAGCACCGCACCGAAGGCGAAAACCGCGCCGTCGCCGACGTGGTGGGCCAGCCAGCCGCCGGCCACGCCGCCGACGAACAGCCCGATGGACTGCGACGTATTATACACGCCCATCGCGGTTCCCTTGGACTGCGCCGGGGCGATCTTGGAGATCAGCGACGGCAGGCTGGCTTCCAGGGTGTTGAAAGCGATGAAGAAAGTCAGGAGCAGCGCGACGATCCCCCAGAAACTGCCAATCAACTGGGAAAGCAGAATCTGGGTGAGGAGCAGCAGCGCCACGGCGGAAACAAAGATCGGCTTGAGCTTGGCCTTTTTCTCGCCGACGATGATGGCCGGCACCATGAAGGCGAAGGCCAGCAGCATCACCGGCAGGTAAATTTTCCAGTGCTGGGACTCCGGCAGGTTGCCGGTTTCCTTGAGTGCGAAGGGAATCACCGTGAACATCGCCATTTGCGCAGCATGTAGCGAAAAGATGCCGAAATTGAGGCGCAGCAACTGCTTGTCGTGCAACACGTCGGAGAGCCGCGCCGGGGCGACTTCCGCATCGGAGTGGAAATGGCTGCCCTGCGGGTCGGGAATCACTTTCGCCACCACCGCGATGGCAGCCAGCGCCAGAATGCCGGTCAGAGCGAACATCCCCGGCACGCCGATGTGCTCGTAGAGCGCCGGACCGAGCACCATGGAGAGCGCAAACATGCCGCCGATGGTCGAACCGATCATCGCCATCGCCTTGGTGCGGTGCTCCTCGCGAGTCAGGTCGGCGAGCAGCGCGGTCACGGCGGCGGAAATCGCGCCCGAGCCTTGAATGGCGCGCCCGAAAATCACCCACCAGATATCGGTGGCGAGCGCCGCCACCAGGCTGCCGACGGCGAACAGGAGCAGGCCGAAATAAATCACCGGCTTGCGCCCGAAGCGGT
>JAGXQV010000158.1 GCA_018336195.1 Sulfuricella sp.
CGGGCGTACATGTGGTTTTCCGTGAGGCCAATCATCGGCAGGTGCGTTGAATGTCACATGGGTTACGCAACGAGCACAATACCCACTAAGTATTACGTTAATAGCAATTTTCAATGCGTAATTGACGCTATTGTTTTTGCGGATTTCGTAATGCAATCACACACTCGCCCCATGCATATGGGTGAGACGATCAAAACCTTGCGTGACGAGAAAGGCTGGACTCAGGAAGAACTGGGCTGGCGAGCGGGCACATCTGCCGCAAATATCTCGCGCATCGAAACCGGCAAACATGGGCCTGGGCCGGAAGTTCTTCAGGCTCTGGCGGCGGCCTTTGATCTCAAGATACATGAATTGCTTGCGCTGGCAGAGGGAGAACCACGCCATCTGGCTTCCCGCCTGCCTGAAAAACTGGAGGCATTGCTGCTCGAAAACTTCCGGGCACTGAGTGAGGAACGAAAATTGCTCCTGCTTCAGGTCAGCGAGGCGTTCGTTCACCCCTTAAGGAAAGAACCAAGCGAAGAAGGCTACTCTCCGCAGTAGCAGGAAGTACCCCGCACTTCGCCTTACTCCTTCCCATCTTCTGCATCCCCACTTGCCGGGTTAAACCCTGAACGCCTCCACCATACGGCGGAAGTTACTGGAGAGTGTCTCCATCTCACCGGCAGAATCCATGGTTTCGCTGACGGTTTTGGTGTTTTCACGTGCCAATTGGGCTATCTCGCGAATGCTGGCGCTGATCTCGTCGCTGGCGCTGGCATGCTTTTGCGTGGCTTGTGCAATGTCGTTCACCACACGCATGGTTTGGCGCGTACCCGAGTTGATTTCCTCGATGGCCACGCCTGCGTCCTTCGCACGTTCGGCCACCTCGTTGACCTTCTCGACCGTGCGTTCCATGCCATCGACCGTCTGGGTGATGCCCACCTGAATGGTGGTAACCAAACCGGAAATGTCATTGGTGGCCCGCGCGGTGCGCTCGGCCAGTTTGCGCACTTCATCTGCCACCACGGCAAACCCTCTCCCCTGTTCTCCCGCTCGCGCAGCCTCAATGGCCGCATTCAGGGCAAGCAGGTTGGTCTGGTCTGCAATGTCACGAATGGTGTTGATGATCACGCCAATTTGAGCCGATTGTTCACTCAGGCGCGAAACCTGCTCCGCTGCCGTGCGCGCCGTGTCGGACATCTGCACCATGCTGTTGCCAGTTTCGCGCACCACATCACTACCTTTGTCGGCAAGACCACTGGAGCGCCGGGCGATTTCCACAGCTTCGTTGACTTGGGCGCGAATATCGTCGGCACTGGCGCGAATCACCGAAACAGCCTGTTCCGCCGTGTGTACCGCTCGCTGTTGCCGGTCTGCTACCTGCACCACCCGCGAAGATGCGCCAGAAACCTGGCTGGAGGCTTCGTTCAGGCCGCCAATACTGTTGCGTACATCACGAATCACTTCCCTGAAGACGTCGAGCATGGCGTTGAACGAGCGCGATGCCTGACCGATTTCAGTGTCGCCAAACACATGCGCACGCTGATTCAGGTCTTTGTCACGGTGTACACGGGCAATGGTGGCCTGCATATCCTGAATGGGCATGGTGATTGCGCGGTACAACCAAATATAGAGAACGCCGAGCGCACTGCCCATCACCAGCGTCAAAACCAGAATGGTCACCGTGGTGGAACGAATGGTTTCATGGGTAATGCCATGCACCAGTTGATCGATCGCCTTCACGTCTGCATCGATCTCACCCGCTTTTTTGATGAGATTACCGAAGGCGACCATGGCATCGTCGTCTTCCATGCTGATCTCGCGCAGATCCTTGAATTTCTCGGTTTCGGCCTTGAAAACGGACCAACGCCCCTGTAATCCCTCAAACAAGGGCTTGGCCTCAGGCACGGTGATCAACTGCTGCAACTCGTCAAACGCCTGACCAAAATGTTCCAGACCTTCCACCGCCATGGTTTTTGAGGCTGTGGAGGAACCTTCGGTCACGATGAGTTCGTTGATGGCACGTAAGGTGATCTGCAGGTTCAGCGACTGTTGATCACTCAGTGCATTGGCCTGATTGTCTTTGGCAAGACGTTGGTAAGAGAGCCAGCCCATGCCGACGAATACGCCGATCAGCACGAAAGTCAGGGCGCTGGCAAGAATGAGTTTGGTACGGATGGTGAGGTTGGAAAGTGCTTCGGTCATACCTGTCTCCTCGCTTCAATCCGGCAGTCGGTACGAATGGGGACGTACCGTTATTTTTGCAGGGGGGCTATCGCCCCCTCTGATGGGAAGGGGTTATTCGAAGGGGTAGCCCTTGGCTTCCCAGGCCGTGGTGCCATCACGCATCCACATCACATTTTTGTATCCGGCCTTGATGGCGGTTACAGCGGCCTTGTACGACTTCCAGCCTTTCGGGCCATCGCTGTAGATCACCACTTTGGCAGACTTGTCGGCAGGTAATTTGTCGAGGTCAAACTTGTCGGCAGAAGCATCAAAGTCGGGGGTGAAATCGCTTTTTTCCTTGTAGGCGGCCACTTTGGCACCCGGCACATGACCTTTGCCGAAATTGAGCGGTGACCGGGTATCAATGAATTGCGCAGCACGTGAATCAGCCAGTTTCTTGGCTTCTTCCACACCGATGACTTTGCCCCCGGACAATGCCTTCGGGGTATCGGGTTTATCTTCGGCCTGAACGGGGGACACAGCGAAAAACGCTGCAAAGGCAAGCAACGCCACAAACGATTTCATGAATAACTCCTCTTTCCTTGCGCAATGGGGATTATTTGAAAACATGCCGTGCCGATCACACGTCGGCACGGCGCAAAGTATAGACATAATCCAACAGTGGTTTAATCGATTTTGTTGGTTTCACCGATCCCCCATAAGAAAACCCCTACCCACACACAAACCGCGCCCCGGATGTAACAATCACGCCAGTCTTATCCCCTCACAAGGAAGCCAGCAAACATGCTGCTCATGATCGATAACTACGACTCCTTTACATACAACCTCGTCCAGTATTTCGGCGAGCTGGGCGAGGAGGTGCATGTGCATCGCAATGATGAAATCAGTGTTGAGGAAATCACGGCGATGCATCCGGAACGCATCGTGATTTCTCCCGGCCCCTGTACACCCAACGAAGCTGGGATTTCCGTACCAGTCATTCGCCATTTCGCCGGAAAAATTCCCTTGCTGGGGGTCTGCCTGGGGCACCAGAGCATTGGTCAGGCTTTCGGGGGGAAAATCGTCCATGCCAAACAACTCATGCACGGCAAGACCTCTGCCATTTTTCATGCGGATCTCGGCGTGTTCAGCGGCT
>JAGXQV010000159.1 GCA_018336195.1 Sulfuricella sp.
AGCATGGCGAGGGCGTGCGCGGTTTCGTTGAGTGCGCCGGAGAGGTTTTCTTCCGCCAAAACAATGGCTTCCAGCGTGGGGACGTTCCAGACATCAACCAGCAGCATGAACGCTGATATTTCTTCGTCCAGACCTTTGATTTCGGGTTCAACCAGAATGACGGCTGCGAGAAAGTCTTGAACGGTGACGTAGGACTTGGATTGTTCGAGTTGGTAGCGAACTTCGCTTCCGCTCATGAAGAAGCCGATTTCCTGTGCCACTACGCTTTCAATGCGCACTTCGTCGTAGTCGATCCAGGCGCTTAATCCGCCCTGGACGTTTTCGGCACTGCCGACGCTGCGCGAGTCTTTGAAGAAGCTGACCGTGACGGGGGTGATGGCGTAGAAGAGCAGGAAAAACTTTCCGCCGCCGTAGCTGTAGCGGGTTTCGTTTTTGCCGATGTATTGGTTGATTTTTTTCATTTTTTGGCCACCGCGTAGACGAGCACCGCGCCAATCAGCAGAGCCCCACCGACCAGCACTCGTACTTCCATGCCGGGGCCTTTGGCGCCAGCCCAGGCTTGCGCTACGGATTCGGCTTGCGTTTTTGCATTGGCACTGCTGGCGGTCATAAAGGCTTGCGTCAGACCCGCGCCTTGGTCGGCGAATTTGCGCAAGGTTTCTTGGTTTTCCCTGGATAGAGCTTCCACCGTTTTGTATGCGCGCGTGACCAGCTTTGGGTCGAAGTTCTTGATGTTGGTGCGGTTGTTGCTGCCACTGGTCGAAACGCCCACGCTGCGCTTGCCCGTAACCACACGCTGGTCAATTGCGGTCGATGATGATGACGAGTTTCCGCCGCCGAATAGACCCATTAAACCCACCCCAACTTTCTGCCCATGACGAGCAGCGCCACGACGCAGACGCCCAACATCAAGAAATCCGCTGCGCTTTCAGCAACCTTTGCCA
The DNA here is from genome assembly GCA_018336195.1 of Sulfuricella sp. Lineage (GTDB taxonomy): Bacteria > Pseudomonadota > Gammaproteobacteria > Burkholderiales > Sulfuricellaceae > JAGXQV01. Next base: position 945 of record JAGXQV010000159.1, read on the forward strand.
CTTTTGTTTTCTTGTGCTGCGGCTCGTCAAAGTTGATGACCCAGCCACTCGAATCAAACAAGAGAGGCCCGGTGCCACTTGTCGCCGTGTTATTCAGGTTGAGAGGCGGCATTTCCATCAGCCGCGCCCCTTGCCTTTGCCGACGAGCACAACCACCACCAGCACTGCCACGCCGATAATCAGCACCGTGCCGACGCTCATGCCTGCGGCTTTAGGTTTGCCGTTTTCTGTTGCTGCCGGTTTGTTGCCGGTGGGGGTGCCTGCCGGGGCGACTGCGCCACCGGCCGTTTTTATGTTGGGCAGAACTTCTCCGATTACCGCATCCCAAAGGGCATCCTGCACGTCCAGCGAGTAGTTTTTTCCGTCACCGAACCCCGTTGAGAACGCATCCCATGATTCGCTTGAGAGAGACGAGTAATACTCGCTGCCGCCATAGATTTCCGGGGGCAGATCAATCGTTCCGCCGTTTTCATAGAACCACGAGTCCTGTTCTGCAATCACGTCTGCAATAGACGTTCCATCGGCATATTCGGCCATGGTTTCGCCTCGTCAGTTGTTGGCCATCGGGTCGAGCATTTCGACCACGACATTGACGTTTCCGGCCTTGGTGACGTTGGCGAAGTAGGCCATGCTGGTGGCGTTGGCGACGTTGAGGACGTTGCCCATGTTGCCGTCGCGCACAAAATCGACCGTGAACACGCCCGGCTGGGGTACACGTCCAAATTCTTTGGCCATGTAGTCGTTCACCTCTTTCGTTGCCTCGAATACCACGACGCCGTTCTTTTTGACCTCGACGGCATCGATAGCGCCTTCGCCTTCTTCGGCACTGAAGAGGTGAATGCGCTTAATCAGGCTTCCACCCTGACGACCATAGGGGATGTTCAAGGGGAATTTTCCGGCTGCGCCAAAGTTGTGGGTGAAACCCAGTACCTTGCCCAGCAAGACTCGCTCAGGCCGCCCAGCCTGCGGCAGGCTGATATCGGCCCACGCTTCCATTTTCGGAGTAGGTGCGTCGGCTGCGATGTCGCATTCCAGCACAAGCGATTCGATGCCCAGTGTGGTGTCGATTGAACCCAAGCGCTGGCCCACCACCGTTTTGGCGACCAGCTCTGAAAAGTCCAGCGTGATGAAATCGGCATCATCGTCCACGCCGCGATATTTCATGCGCCGATTCACATGGCTGCCATTGTCATCAAAGATGATCTTGCCGTTGGCTTTAAGGCGGATGCCTTTGAGCATGAATTTGTAGAAGCCCGTGCTCAGTTTGATGATGACCCGGTCGAGCGTGTTGCCGAATACCGTGCGCAGGTCGAGCGTGGCCATGCCACCGGGCACGACGTTGTTGAAGTTCAGACACTTGACGATAGCCATGATGACGCTCCCTTAAACCAGACCGTCACGCAACATGGGCACCTGTTTGGCCACCGCTACGCCCGCTACACCCAGCGCCATGGCTTTGACAAAGTTGCTCGGTACAAACTTGTAGATGGCGAAGCACACCCCCAAGGTGACGGCCCGCCCCATCAGCACTTTCTTTTCTTCTTCAGTCATTTTTTCAGCCATTTTTGCACCCCTCGAAAATTCATATTGACGGGGGCAACGCTATATCTTTCGGTGAATAGCCAGAAGGCCCGGTAACCGTTACCGTTACGGTTACCGTTACCGATCGGGAATTCGGTTGGAGGTGGTACAAAAATACCAACCAAATTGGTATAAAAAGACCACTACATACACCCAAGTTGAACGCAAAAAGAAAGGGATTTTTATGAAAAACGCATTGAAAACCGGGCTGGCTTGCTGGCTGGCTGCTATGGCTATGACGGCTGAGGCAGGGACTTGCAGTAATAAGACGCTGGAGGGGAGTTATGTTTTTAAGATGTCACTCGGTAACCTTGGATGGCTTCTGATAGATGAAGTCAATAGCGCAGGCAAAGCCACCTTTTCCAACGGAAAAATATCTGCCGGAAGCACCTCCATAAAGTCCTCATCCGTAACATCCGCCACACCGATCCTAATCACATTAGACGGAGTCTATTCAATCGATATTAATTGCGTGGCCACCGGTTATTTTTCCATCGGCGGCCCGCCAAAAACGAATTTCAGAATCTACCTTGACACGCTGGACACATCGAAACCCACCAACACCGCCTATCACGGCGAAGGAATGATCTGGGAGAACTCTGAAAATGGCTGGGACGAGAGCGGTAGCGGCCCAATCGAAATCAGGCGCGTGAACGGGAAGTTTTAACCGCCCATAAGCACCTCTGACGAAAATCTAACATGACGGTCAACGCCGGTTACCTTCACGTTGGGCGTCATTCGTAACTCATTGATTATGCTTGCCATAGTTTTCATTCGGCCCATTCACGCCATCCCTTTTGCCGCCAGCCACCCGGCCCAGCGG
>JAGXQV010000160.1 GCA_018336195.1 Sulfuricella sp.
GTGTTAGCGGCGGCGTGAAAATGTATCAAAAATGGCGGGTTAAAAATGCCGCCGGCATGTGATGTGTAAAATCGCCGCCGGAGCCGACTTTTCCGACTCCGGCGGCAAATGGCAGGTTGTTTTCAATTTTCGATTTTATCTTTCATGCGATAGCTTTTTCCTTCGACAAGCACAGTTTCAGCGTGATGCAACAACCTGTCCAGGATAGCCGAGGTTAGCGTGCTGTCGTTGTTGAAGATCTCGGGCCAGTCCGAAAAGGCACGGTTTGAGGTAATCACCATTGCCCCCCGCTCATATCGCAGGCTTATAACCTGGAAGAGCAGATCGGCGCCAACTTTATCCATGGGCAGGAAGCCGAGTTCGTCCATTACGATAAGTGCTGGTTGGGTATATTTTTTCAGCACCTCCTTCATGCGTCCGGAGGCCTGGACAGCCGACAGGGTGTTGACGATATCAATGGCCGTGGTAAAAAGTACCTTATGACCTTTCAGGCAGGCGTTGTAACCCAAGGCCGAGGCCAGGTGGGTTTTTCCAAGACCCACGCCGCCAAGAAAAATAATATTCGACTTGTCTTGGACAAACTGAAGCCGAAATAGGTTTTGAACCTGGAGACGATTAATGTTTTTTGGCCAGGTCCAGTTGAACTGCTCCAGGGTTTTGATGACCGGGAAGCGCGCCATCCGGATACGCTGCCGCGTGGCGCGGTCTTGCCGGAATGCTGCTTCTCCGTCGGCCAGTTTTTCAAGATAATCGAGGTGAGACCACTGCTTTTTCGAGGCATCTTTCGCCAAATCCTGGTGCTGCTCAAGCATAAAGGGGAGTTTCAAATACTTCAGGTTTTTCGTTAATAGCGGGATATTTTCCTTGTCATTCATGGCGCCTCCCTTCGTTTTGATAAATGCTTAAATCCGGCTGCTGTACTTTTATATCGAGCAGATCTTCGCGCCGGGTGAGATAAAGCGCTCCGGGCTCGGGAAGACGGCGCGTGCGCTGTTCCAAAAGGTTCGCAATATACTCGCTGGAAAACGCCTGGAAGGTAAACGCATCCTCCATGGCGCGCGACACTTTGTCTGCGCCGTATATTTCGCTTAACGCCACGATTTTTCGAACGTGATGTTGCGGATTCATGCGCCGCTGCTCAAGTTTTTGGTAATATTGCTCCGCCTTCGGGGAGAGTGCCAGGAAACGCATGAATATTTTTCGCTCCTCGGCTTTTTTCCGCTGGACCAAAAGCTCTTTGGGATGATCCGGATCTTCAAAGTCCTGATGGCGCTCATAGCTTCGGGAATGGCGGGCTATGAGCTTTTCGTCACAATAAACGCAAAGCCTGTCCGGATAGGTTTTAAGTGTGAGACCGGCGCCGGCATACTCGGCTGGTACCGAGTACCGGTTGGTATCAACAGTGATACGGAACTGGCTCGAAGCCCTTACCTGGGAGACGGTGGCGATATCAAACGGATTTTCCGGCAGCTGCAACAGAGCGGCTCGTTCTTCCTCAAACAGGGTAATCGGCTGTTTATGCGTTTCTCCATGGACACGCACATTAGCGATAGTGTCAAGCCATTGCCGGGCCGCCGGATTGATGGCCGCAAAACTCGGGATATCCAAACCGGCAAGGAAATTTTTCTTAACATACCCGACTCCGTTTTCCACACGGCCTTTTTCGTTTCCTTTGCCGACGTTGCAGGCGACAATGGAAAAGCCATGGTGATCGGCGAACTCGAGATACTTGGGATTAAATACCGGCGCTTGACCAATGATACGCTTCAGCACTGCGGATTTGAGATTGTCGACCATGATTTTCCCGGGAACAGAACCGAAGAAATCAAATGCGTTCTGATGACAGGCCAAAAAGTGTTCCATGGTCTGCGAAACGGTGAATTCAACATACATCATCCGGCTGTAGCAAAGAACCATGACAAAAAAGCTGAGCCTGCGGATGGTTTCCCCGACAGGAACGGAGCCGAAAGAACCCCAGTCGACCTGGGCGCATTCACCCGGCGCGAAGGAAAGTTTAAGAAATGCCTGGGGTCTATGCGGACGGATTTTGCGCACGTATTGCTTGACGATGGTGTATCTTCCGTCAAATCCCTGCTCCCGAATTCGCTGGTAGATCTGGGCTGCGGTGTAAGGATGGGTTTCGAGCATCCGAACGATATCATTTTTGAAGGAATCAAGCTTGCTTTGGCGCAAAGTGGTCTTTCTTGGCCTGAATCGATCCTGAGAAAGCCACCTCCTGGCCGTGCGCGGATCGAGAGACAGTGCGTCTGCGATCTGAGTGGGTGTTAACCCCTCCTGTTCTTTGAGATATTTTGCTTTACGGAAAAGCTCATAATCGATCATGGCGCCCCCTCTCCGTTCTGTTTAAAGATCGTTGCGAGCGATTGTAACTCTCCAGTCGCGTTTCGGGGGGCAGGCATCATAACTGTTTGCCGATAACAATCCAGCGCAAGAATCTGATACAAGGGCCTCTTGTAGGCGATAAGGCCCCTGCGCGTGAGTTGCTCTCGGGCCTGGGTAAACGTATTGCCATCCATGCCAAGCCGGTCTGAGAGGATGCCATCAGAGTAATAGCTTAATCCTCTGGCATCGCCAACGGTGACCAGAAACAGGTAAAGCGCCGCCGCCGGGTGGCTTAAGCGGTCAATGTGGTGCTCACGGACCAAGCGATGGTCCACCCAACTGAATTGTCGGGGGATTTTTCGGACCCGTTCCGGGTAAATGGGGTGTTTTTCCATGACGGCCTCCTTTTGTGATAGGGTTTAAAATGTCATTCCCCAATCGTTGCATACGCCGGGCCGCCAAAGCGATGTCATCTTGTAACGCACATCCGGTGATTTGAGCGATTAATCCTATCAAAACAGCCGGTTGCTGGTTTACGAAATCTTGTAACGCACCGGTTGCGAAATTGAATTTATTTTCTGTATTTTCATGCTGTTGTGGAATTAAGAGATCTTGTAACGCATCCTGCCCGTCTTTTGGCTTTTGGCGCCAGTAGCCGGGATGCGCTTTTCGCCATTCCTGAACCCGTAGCACATTCGAGGAGTCCCGAAAGTAATCCCGGTTCTTGGATTTCTGAAGCCATTTTTGCTGACTTTCAGTTTTGCTTGCCTTGCGGCATTCAGGTTTTGAACAATATTTATGGCGCTTTTTATTCCGAGGGTTTGGTTTAAATAACGCATGGCAATTACGGCACTTTTTTCTATTGATGCCTCCCATTGGCTTTGTCCCTCCTTATGCCAATGGTACACAATCCCAGCTCGTTTTAGAAAGCTGCTTATACATCAAGAAAAACCACTGAAGAAAACAGAAAGAAGATTTTTAAATTCGAGTTTCAGAAGAAAATTACAAAGAAATAACGATGGCGGGAAAAAACATTTCCAGAGCGCCAGAATTAGATCAATTTCAGGTCGGCGCTGACA
>JAGXQV010000161.1 GCA_018336195.1 Sulfuricella sp.
TGTCCCAGCGTCGGCTCTGGAGCATATGAGAAGCAACACGCCAAATGTTCGGAAACCTCGACGTGTTGCACCGAGTGTTTGGCATGCCACGGAGGAAGCTATTGAGTCAGTTATTGTTTCTGATCAATTTGAACAATACATCTTCTTGATAAGGTTCCCATTCTCATTGACGATAGAACACGCAGAAGAACCTGAGCAGGATGCATTCACGGTACTCGCGGAAAAAGCGCAAGGGCTGAACTGGAAGACGTAGGAATTCCATCCCCTGCTGGACACGCCGCGCCAACAAATTCGCACTAGCAGACAAGGAGCGCGTATGGCGTAATAAGCGATAGCGCATTGCACCAAGTCGTGAAAACAAGGCAATAGTTGGTCGTGCGGCAAATTTACATGCGGCGCAAAGCCTGTATTGCGCCGACAGTCAGTCGCCATGTGACAACTCAACCTCCCCTCCACCCGCCCAATCCAGCGGATAGACGGCGGCGGCAACCAGACGGTGGAATGTCGAATACGGCCAGTCGGATACCCATTCGACACAGCCGTGTTTCACCGGATTGATAGGCACGTAATCCCTGTGCGCCCGGTAATCAGCCTCGTCCCGAATCAGGTGTTCCCAATGGATGCCCCGTTCACCTCGGCGGATGCGCTACGCGCGGACAAGCGTTCGGTGCGCGGCAGCCACTTGGAAAATCCCATTTATATCAAGCGCCGGCGTGTCGCAAAATCGGCATCTTCGGGCGGTAATTCGATCACGCAATGCAAGTGGTCCGGCAGTACCCCCCGCCGTGGATCAGGAAAGGGTAGCGTTTTCGCACGACACGGACAGTCTCGCGCAACACGGCGATAGGGCGCGTCAGCAGGTCGTTTCCATGCCGTTTCAGCAAGTTCACGGTAAAGAAACAGGTTCCGCCCGGATGCCAGGCTCGACGATAGTCAGGCATTGCAGAGGTATCGGATCATTCGACATGCTTCGGCACCATCGCCGGCATGATCTCCATCGCCATGCCGCGTGCCATCGGCCTGGAACGCGTCTCGTCGGCCATCGGGGGGCTGCTGCCGGGGACTGTGCTAAGCTTGATTTATCTGCCGATGCGGTATGGGGGATGGGGAGGCAGCGCCGGTGAGCCTTGTCCGAATCGCTATTTAACGGAATATGAAAAAATGAAAATTAAACTGTTTGTTCGTGCCGCCGTATTGGCCCTCGCGTTTGTCGCGCCGGGCGTAAATGCCGATCAGGATAACCGTGAAAAGGTCAAACTGCCCGAGATGATGAAAACCCATATGCTCGGCAACATGCGCGACCATCTTTCGGCGCTGTACGAAATCCAGGTTGCGCTTGCCAAGGGCGAACTCGACAAAGCCGGCGACATCGCCGAGCAGCGTATCGGCATGAGTTAGCTGATTGCTCATCACGCCGCCCACATGGCGACTTTCATGCCCAAGGGGATGCAGGCCGTCGGCACGGAAATGCATCATGCGGCGAGCCGTTTTGCGCTGGTCGCCAAGGAAGGTGATCTGGTGAAGGCTCTGGAAGGTTTATCCCTGGTGACGCAGCAGTGCGTGGCCTGCCATACCACTTACCGGGTGAATTGAGCCTTGGACTGGCTGGCGGTCACGTTTCCCGTTTCCGGGGTGCAAACCTGGCTGTGGCTGCCGCCGCTGGTGGCGTTCGTGATCTCTTTCTTCACTTCGATGGTCGGGGTGTCGGGCGCATTCCTGCTGCTGCCGTTCCAGATGAGCGTGCTGAATTTCACTTCGCCGGCGGTCAGTTCCACCAACTTGGTGTTCAACCTGCTGGCGATTCCCAGCGGGGTTTACCGTTATATCCGCGAAGGGCGGATGCTGTGGTCGCTGACTGGGATTGTCACGGTAGGAACGCTGCCTGGCCTGATCGGCGGGTATTACGTGCGCGTCCTGTATCTGCCCGATCCGCGCCACTTCAAGCTGTTTGCCGGGGCGGTGTTGCTGTATATCGGCTACCGGCTGCTCGGCGATTTCCTGCCGTGGCGCAAGGCGACGGTCACTCCTGCGCCCACTACTGCGGGCATGGCGATGAAGCCGCTGCATTTCTCCTTTAGTGAAACCGCCTTCGAATTTCGCGGCCAGCATTTCGCTTTCTCGACCCCGGCGATGTTTCTGCTTGCCCTGGTGGTCGGCATGATCGGCGGCATTTACGGTATTGGTGGTGGTTCGATCATCGCGCCGTTCTGTATTGCCATTTTCGGCCTGCCCGTCCATGCCGTGGCGGGCGCGGCGCTGGCAGCCACCATGTTTACCTCGGTGGTCGGCGTATTTCTTTACAGTGTGCTGCCGGCGCCGGCGGGTATGGTCACCCACCCCGACTGGGCGCTGGGCTTGTTGTTTGGGATCGGCGGGGTGGCGGGTATGTACCTGGGGGCACGTTGCCAGAAACATGTGCCGCAGGGCTGGCTCAAGCTTCTGTTGGGGGTGCTGTTGCTGTTCCTGGCGGGCCATTACATACTGCCCTTCTTCCTCGCATGAGATAACCCCCTTGGCGCAACCCGGACACGATCACCACCACGGCCACCATCATGGCGGCCAATCGCGCAACATGCTGGTTGTTGCGCTGTTGCTGACCTTCGGCTTCGCGCTGGTGGAGGCACTGGCCGGCTGGTGGTCGGGATCGCTGGCGTTGCTCGGCGATGCCGGTCACATGGTCACCGATGCCACCGCGCTGGGCATGGCGGCGCTGGCCGCGTGGCTCGCCCGCCGTCCACCGTCGCCGCGCCATTCCTATGGGCTGGGGCGAATGGAAGTGATGGCGGCGCTATTCAATGCCTTATTCATGGTGGCGGTGGTGGCGGGGATTGCCGTCGCCGCGGTGCAGCGCCTCTCGGCAACCCAGCCGGTCAACGGCGAAATAGTCACCCTCGTCGCGGGACTGGGGTTGTCCATCAACGTGATGGTGGCGCTGGCGCTCAGCCGCGGCGAACAATCCCTCAACGCGCGCGGTGCCTTGCTGCATGTCATGGGCGACCTGCTCGGCTCGGTCGCCGCCCTGGTTTCCGGGGTAGTGGTGAGCTACACCGGCTGGACGCTGATTGATCCCATCCTGTCATTGTTCATCTGCGCGCTGATCCTCCATTCCAGCCTGGGACTGCTGCGCGAGGCACTGCATACCCTGATGGAGGGCGTGCCGTTCGGGATATCCCTGCCCGAGGTGGGGCATGCCATGTCCGGCGTCGCCGGGGTGTGCTCCATCCACGACCTGCATATCTGGAGCCTCAACGGCGAGCGGGTGGCGCTTTCGGCACACGTGCTGGTCGACGACATGGCGCAATGGGAGAATGTGCTGATGCGGCTGCGGGAAATGCTGCTCGACCGCTACGCCATCGAGCATGTCACGCTGCAACCGGAAACGATCAGCAAGACCATCTGTTTCGCGCCATGCCCCATTTCCGACGAGCGGCAGCATGACATCAAGGAGGTTTCATCATGCGAAAAAAGCTAAAGGCAACGAATTGGGCCGTTTTCATCGCCGCGCTTTGCATCGCCGCGCCGGCCCATGCCCAGAACCCGCCGCCGACGCCGGAGCCGCGCGAACTGATCTATTGCGCCGACCAAATGACCCACGAGGAACGCGAAACCTACCGCGCGAAAATGAGCGCCGCGCGGACCGCAGAAGAGAAAAACATGCTGCGCGAAGCCCATCGCCAGACCATGCAGGAACGCGCCCGGCAGAGCGGCAACAGCGAATCATGCGAACCACAGCGTCTCCGCCAACGCGAAGGGTGGAAACGATGAAACGGCCCACCCTGGTGCTGCTGGCCGGCGTCGTTGCACTGCTGGCCGGTTGCACCGACACGCCGAGCGTGAACAAGGGCGACCCGCTACGCGGCGAAACGGTACACAAGGTCTGCCTGGATTGCCACGGCACGGAGTTATACGCCTCCCCGCAACGCAAAATCAAAACCCTCAAGTCGTTGCGCAGCGAAGTGGCGCGCTGGGGCGATTACTACAGCCCGGCATTCACCGCTCAGGATGACGAGGATGTCGTGGCCTATCTGAATAGCGCGTTTTACAAGTTCCGATAGCCGGGGATAGTAGGGCGGCGGCGCCTTCAAGCGTGGCGCCAATCCTGAAACCACTCCGCCAGCGAGCGGCTTTCCCCGAGGCCGGCCAGGCGCTGGTCGATGGCATCGTGATTGCCCCACACCACCTCGGCCATGCTGCCGTTCGCGACGCGCGATTCGATGTCGCCGCAATACAGGCCCAGGTCGCGCTGTACATAAAAACCATAGGTGCGGCACGCTACCGGGCGCTGGGCATAGACAGGACAAGCGCCGCTGGCAAGGTCGAGCAGCGGGCAGACCAGCGGGCGCGACGGCAGGCGGACGAGCCGCGCCAACTCCGCGCCGATTTGCTGGAGGC
>JAGXQV010000162.1 GCA_018336195.1 Sulfuricella sp.
CCCATTACCCATTACCCATTACCCATTACCCATTACCCATTACCCATTACCCATTACCCATTACCCATTACCCATTACCCATTACCCATTACCCATTACCCATTACCCATTACCCATTACCCATTACCCATTACCCATTACCCATTACCCATTACCCATTACCCATTACCCATTACCCATTACTCATCACTCATCACTCATTACCCATCACTGATACTGCACCACCACATGCTCCTTACCCAACGATTCCCCTAGCGATTCGAGGAGTTGTTCGTGGAGATCGACTTTCCAGCCCGCGCCCAGGTCGATGTCGCAGGTCGCCACCTGGTTGCGGTAGCAGACCTTCACCGGACAGCCGCCCTGCTTGTGGGGAGAGAGGATGTCCTGCAGCTTGGCGGTATTGGCGGTGCCGTTGCACGACAGTTTCAGGCATTTGGCGAAATGGGTGCGCGCGGCGGTCAGGTCGAAGAGGCGCTCCCCTACCACTCGCAGGCCGCCACGATATTCATCCTTGCTGACCTTGCCCTCGATCACCAGCAATTGATCTTCCTTGAGCAGGTCACGGTTGGCGTCGAACGCTTCGCTGAACACCGACACCTCGACTTGTTCAGTACCATCATCCAGGGCGATGATGGCCATTTTGCCGCGCTTGGTCATCTGGGTGCGGATCGCGTACACCACCCCGGCCAGCCATACCGGATTTTGCTGGGGGGTGAGTTTATCGAGGCGGGTCTTGATGAAGCCGGCGAGTTGCGAACGATAGCCGTCGTAAGGATGGCCGCTGAAATAGAAGCCCAGCGCCTTCTTTTCCTGGAGCAGTTGCTCGACCGGCGACCAGAGCGGCGCGTCGAGCAATTCGGCGTTGCTGCTGTTGCCGTGATCGCCGGGGTCGTCGAACAGGCTGTTTTGGTTGGCGTTGCGCGCCGCCTGCTCGGCCAACTCCAGCGCGACGCCGACCGAGGACAGCAGGCTGTTGCGATGGTCGCACAAGGTGTCGAAAGCCCCGGCGCGGATCAGCGATTCGACTACCCGGCGGTTCACCGCGCGCTTGTCGACGCGCCGGCAGAATTCGTAAAGATCGCTAAACGGCCCGCCCTGCCGGCGCGCTTCGACGATGGCCGCAATCGCGCCCTCGCCGGTGCCCTTGATCGCACCCAGGCCGTAGCGGATGCGCTTGGCGTCGAGCGGCACGAAGCGGTATTCCGATTCGTTGACGTCGGGTGGCAGGACTTCCAGCTTGTTCGCCACGCAATCGTCGTAAATGGTGTGCACCTTGTCGGTGTCGAACATGTCGGCGGACAGCGTCGCGGCCATGAAAGCGGAGGCGAAGTGCGCCTTGAGGTAAGCGGTCTGGTAAGCGACCAGCGCGTAAGCGGCCGAGTGCGACTTGTTGAAGCCGTATTCGGCGAATTTTTCCATCAGGCCGAACAGTTCGCTGGCGAGTTTCTCGGCCACCCCCAGCTTCAGCGCACCCTCGACGAAGATCGCGCGATGCTTGGCCATTTCGTCGGCCTTCTTCTTGCCCATGGCGCGGCGCAGCATGTCGGCGGAACCCAGGCTGTATCCACCGAGAATCTGCGCGACCTGCATAACCTGTTCCTGGTAGACGATCACCCCGTAAGTGGGCTTGAGGGTGATTTCCAGGCTGGGATGAAAATACTCGGCGCGGGCCTTGCCGTGCTTGCGGTTGATGAAGTCGTCCACCATCCCCGAACCCAGCGGGCCGGGACGGAACAGCGCCACCAGCGCCACGATGTCGTCGAAGCAGTCGGGCTGCAGGCGGCGGATCAGCTCCTTCATGCCGCGCGATTCGAGCTGGAATACCGAGGTGGTGTTGCAATCCTTGAGCAGGCGATAAGTACCGGGGTCGTCGAGGGGCAGCAGTTCCAGCGGGCCGAACTCGTGGCCCATCTGCTTGATGAAGCGTACCGCCCAATCGATGATGGTCAGGGTGCGCAGGCCCAGAAAGTCGAACTTCACCAGCCCGGCCTGCTCTACGTCGTCCTTGTCGAACTGGCTGACGGTGGCATCCGACCCCTGCTGGCAATACACCGGGCAGAAATCGGAAATCTTCCCCGGTGAAATCAGCACGCCGCCGGCGTGCATCCCCACGTTGCGGGTCAAATCCTCCAGCTTGAAAGCCAGATCGAAGAGTTCCCGAACCTCTTCCTCGCCGTCGTAGCGCTCCTTGAGTTGCGGCTCCATTTCCAGGGCTTTGGCCAGCGCCACCGGCTTGACGCCCTCAATCGGCACCAGCTTGGAGAGCAGATCGCAGAAGTTGTAGGGCATATCCAGCACCCGCCCCACGTCGCGGATCACCGACTTGGAACCCAGCGTACCGAAGGTGGCGATCTGCGAGACGCTGTCCTCGCCGTATTTCTTGCGCACGTAGTCGATGACCCGGTCGCGCCCGTCCATGCAGAAGTCGATATCGAAGTCGGGCATCGAGACCCGCTCGGGATTCAGGAAGCGCTCAAAGAGCAGTTCATAGCGCAACGGATCGAGATCGGTAATCCCCAAGCTGTAGGCCACCAGCGAGCCGGCACCCGAGCCGCGCCCCGGCCCCACCGGCACGTCGTTGTTCTTGGCCCAGTTGATGAAGTCCGCCACGATCAGGAAGTAGCCGGGGAAACCCATCTGCACGATAGTGTCGGTCTCGAACTTGAGCCGCTCGCGGTAAATCGGCTCCTGCTCGGCGCGCTGGGCCGGATCGGGATACAACAGTTCGAGACGTTTCAGCAGGCCGCGTTCGGCCTCCTCGCACATGAACTGGTCGATGGTCATGCCTGGCGGCGTGGGAAAGTCCGGGAGGAAGTTCTTGCCCAGTTGCACCGTCAGGTTGCAGCGCTTGGCAATTTCCACGCTGTTGGCGAGCGCTTCGGGAATATCGGCGAAGAGTTCCGCCATTTCCGCCTGGGTCTTGAAATACTGCTGCTCGGTAAACAGGCGCGGACGGCGCTGGTCGCCCATCACGTAGCCTTCGGAAATGCACACCCGCGCCTCATGGGCCTTGAAGTCGTCGGGGTCGAGAAACTGGATGGGATGCGTCGCCACCACCGGGATTTGCAATTCGGAAGCCAGGTCGAGGGCGCGCTGGATGTAGGCCTCGGTCTGCGGCAGACCGGCGCGCTGCAGTTCGATGTAAAAAGCCTCGGGAAAGAGGCGCTGCCACTCCTCGGCGAACTTCCTGGCCGCCACCAGGTTGCCCTGCAGCAGAGCCTGCCCGACATCGCCGCCCTGCGCGCCCGACAAGGCGATCAGCCCGTCGGCGGCGCCGTTCTCCAACCAGGATTTCTCGATCTCCGCCCTGCCCCGGTACTGATTAACCGTGAAAGCGCGCGACAGTAATTCGCAAAGGTTGCCGTAACCCTTGCGGTCGCGGCACAGTAGCAGCAAACGATGGGCTTGGTCGCGGTTGGACTCGTTGCTGATCCACACGTCGGCGCCGACGATGGGCTTGATGCCGCTGCCGCGCGCCGCCTTGTAGAGCTTCAACATGCCGAACAGATTGTTGAGGTCGGTCAGCGCCAGCGCCGGCATCCCGTCGCCACGCGCCCGTTCGACGGGCGGACACTCGTGCACCTTGAAACTATTGCCCTCGGCGTCCTTCTTCTTGACTTCCACGTCGAGGCGCACGATTCCATCGACGATGGAATACTCGCTGTGCATACGCAGGTGGACAAAGGTGGGGGAAGTCATAAGAGACGGATTTTACCATCCCGGTAGGGGATGGCGGGCGGGGATTTTCTGAGTTTAGGGTGTAATAAGCGACAGCGCATTTCCCCAATGGCAAGGGAGAGGCAACGGCGTCAGTCTCCATCACCTTTCCATCCGGTGCAATGCCCTGCGGGGATTGCACCCTACGCGGGCTGTAACCAAGGGTAAAGAAATCTCATCTTTCAAGGTTGTTACGCTTCATTTCCAATAATGTGGAAACGCCCTGTACTATGCGCAGTGCGGCTATCACGCCGAATACGAAAATACCAAGCGCGATCCATCGGGCTTCCGGGACCATATCCCATCCCCCTTGGGTAACGTAGTAGCTCCATCCTGTCAGTAGAGCAAGCAACGATACGGCATAAGTGATGATTTGAGTTTTCATATGCGGCTTGAGTGATATCTCAAATTGCGAAACATGCCTTCACGATTTCTTATAGCCATTAGCATTTGGCTGGCTTTTTCGTCGCCCCCCGCCGCCGCATTCTCAAGGAGCGAGATTCCCTCATTTATGCGACGTGGAGCGCCACCCTTGCCCGTTACATACACCATTCCCAGGACACTAGCCGCGTCCCGGTCGCCGCTTTCCACAGCCTTTTTCAGCCATTCGGCGGCTTGCTTTCCGTCTTCTTTGACCCCGTATCCCATGACGTACATGGAGCCGAGTATCGACATGGCTCTCGGGAATCCAGCTTCGGCTGATTCGAGCATGAGAGGGTAAGCCTTGACGTACTGTTGTTGGTCGTAGTATGCAAAGCCTTCATCGAAGGCTTGTACCGCGCGGGCTTTCCCGGCAAGAAGGGTGAAGGTATTGAGGGCGGCGGATAGCAGTCTAAGCATCAGTTTCGAGGGTTCAGGTGGGCTTTTGCCAGCACCTGGATGATGGTTGGGTGGCTTATCACGTCGTCGAAATGTTGGGCGGTCTGTGTAGCATTAGCCGGGGTGACATCGCGGTAGGACTGAGCAACCACGCTACCGGTCATGAGGTTGCGATTGTTCCGGTTGGGCGTCTCGTTGGTTCCGACTGTCCCCGTTCCCGTCGATAACGTTCCTGACGACATATAAGCCCCGGCGGCGTTTTGCCCGTGGGATATCAACACGTATGCAGCGCCGGCAGTAGCGGTTGATGCGAGGAAGGCAGGATTGTTTAGCCAGATACCGGCCCCATCTGTAACAGGGAGTCCTCGATTGGCAAGGACAATATCCTGACTGGATGCCCCGGCGTTGGGACCGCACTCGTTATACGGGCCGGGAGATGTTCCGGTGATCGTCACGGACGACGCGGGAAATAGTCCTCCGGGTGTACAGTTGACCATATTCATAGCGGCAAATCCCGACGGGTTCGGAGGAAGAAACTGCAATGCCAGCCTAGGATCGACGCGGTAGCTTATTCGGTTGCCGTAGACATCCAATGCCGCACTCTCCGGCAGCCCCAGCGTCCGCCAAGGCACAACGCCGGTTCTTTGGTTGGCCGGTGCGCACAGCCCTGTCCCGACAGCTAGTGTCTCAGCCCCGGCAGTTGCACTTGTGCTTGGCAAGACTCCATTCGCCGGGCAAGGCAAGCGCCGATTCTGCGCAACGAAATTCGCAAGGGCGGTATCGAGGGTGTCCAGCGTGGATTTCCCGCCTATCACTTTGCCGGCTTTGCGCTCCATATCCTTCATCGCCAGTGTAGCGAAATAGGATACCGCGACGATTGCCAGCGTCGCCGCAACGGCGATAAGGACGCTGCCGCGCTGTTTAGTGGGCGCGGGGGCCAAGGTTGGCTTTCTGAAGCACGGTCATGATGGTGGGGTGGCTCAGGTAGTCGTCGAAGTGGGTGGCGCCTGCAAGGTCGGTCAACTGGGCGTCGCGATAGGTGGTTGCCAGCGTCCCTGCCGTATAAACGGCGATGCCGTTGCTGTTGAACGCCTCATCAGTTCCGGGCGCTACGTTTCCGGGTTGGAGTATGCCGCCGCCGTTGTAGGCTCCCGCGCCACTGGGGCCGTGGGAGATCAGGACGTAGGCCGCGCCGCTTCCTCCAGCTCTGTTATTCGTGCGAGTTACCCAGCCTGCGGCACCGCCTACACCGTTCCAGACATCCAAGCCTTTGGCGGCAAGATAAGTTGCCGGGGGTACGCAGTTTCCGAGAGGTGAACCCATCGCACATCCAGCAGCAGTCGCACATTGGGTACAACCGGCTAATGCGGTAAATCCACCACAGCCGCCAGTTATCACAATTGGTGTGATTGAGGTTCCAGCCGGATCACAAGCTGTCATATCCAAAAGCCCCTGCCCAACTGCAACAGGAGTGATGGCGGGCGGAGTGAATGCCAGAGGGGGAAATACTCGATAGGAAATCCGCCCAGCCCAAGGGTCTGACGCATCGCTATCGGACAACCCCAGCGTTACCCAAGGCACGACGCCATTTGCCTGGTTGGCCGGGACGCATAGCCCTGTCCCCGGATTTAACGTCTCAACCCCCGCGCCAGCCGCCCCTGTGGCAATCGTTCCATCCGCCGGACAGGGGAGTCGCCTATTTTGCGCAACGAAATTAACCATCGCGGTATCAATGGCTGAAAGCTTGGTTTGCACCGCCTGACGTTTTTGCACATCCTGCATCCCCGATGACAGGGGCAACAACATACCCAAAGCCAAGCCGACGATTACCAATACGATGGCAATTTCGACCAAGGTAAATCCGTGATGGGTTCTCATTTCTACAGATTCCATGTCTTTGTAAGATTGTGCTTTATCAGGCAATACTACCATCAGTTACTGCGTGATAGGAACCGATAATTACTTCTTGCATGGGCGGTTTCCAGAAATATGGAAGCCATGAGCGAAAAAGTGGATTTCAGTAGTCGGTTGCGGGATGCGCTGGAACGGGCGGGGATACAGACAAGAAGCCCCACCCGATTCGCGCTGGAGTTCAATCTGCGCTATTGGGGTAGGCCAGTCACAACCCAGGCGGTAAGAAAATGGATTGCAGGGAAAGCGATTCCATCTCAGGACAAGATTGTCGCCCTGGCAAAATGGTTGAGCGTGTCAGCAGAGTGGTTGCGATTCGGCGATGGCTCGGCGGGTGGGGGCAATCCCGTAAGCAACGAGGCAGATCTGGCTTATCACAAACAGGATGTTGCTCTGTTCCGCGATTTCGCCACGCTCAATGACGAGCACAAGCAGATTGTCCGGGAGATAGTGCTGACGTTGAAGCGCATCGAGCGTACCTGAATGTGATGGCTCCCACGCGCCAGCCCGCGTAGGTTGGATTAGGCGCGCCTTTTGCGCCGTAATCCGACAAACCCGATCTTCCTTCCAATCACCATTGATCCACCAAAGTTCCGACGCTATAGTTGTACAATGTAAAACACGTTGGAACAACCATGGAAACCACCCTGCGAAATTTCGGCAACAGTATCGGCCTGGTAATCCCCAAGCTGGTGCGCGAATCCCTGCATTTGAGCGCCGGTCAGACCGTCACGCTGGAGCAGACGGAAAATGGCTTGCTCATCAAACCCATTGCCCGCAAATACACCCTCGACGAATTGCTGGCGCAATGCGACCCCAGCGCCCCCATGCCGGATGACGTTGCAGCCTGGCAGGAAATGGCTGACGAGGGCAGGGAAAAATGGTAAGCGCCCGCTCGTTCGAGCGCGGCGATATCGTGCGCGTGAATTTCAACCCGGTGGTAGGACGCGAACAACAGGGAGACATGCGCCCCGCCCTGGTTCTATCTCCACGCGCTTTCAATGCGCTGGGAACCGCCCTGGTCGCACCGATCACCCAGGGCGGCAACCACGCCCGGTTCGCCGGCTTTGCCGTAACGCTGATGGGGTCCGGCACGAAAACCCAGGGGGTGGTACTGACAAACGCGGTGCGGACGCTGGATTTGGAGCAGCGCGGTGCCGTCAGAATCGAATCCGCCCCGCCGGCGGTGGTGGAAGATGCCCTGGCGCGCCTGATGACGATAGTCGGATAAAAATGCCATGCAAGTAGGACTTAACGACCATCGTCCTGGACGACTTTTCCCCAATTCGGCCAAAGTAGCTCCATCAGCTTAACCCCAGAACCGAACAACGCCACACCAGATCAAATCACCGCCAACACTTCCACCTCGAACCGCACCGCGCAATCGCTCAAGGGATGGTTGAAATCCACCGTAACCTGGTCGCCGGAAATATCCGTCACCAATCCAGCCAGGGCAGAGCCATCGGGCTGAGTGAATTCCACTAGGCTGCCGGTCGGCGGCAGGTCGGCGGGGAAAGCCTGGCGCGGCAGAACGCGGGTCAGCGCCGGGTCGGCGAAACCGAAAGCCTCCTGCGGTTCCAGGGTGAATTCGTAGCGGATGCCGGTCTCCAGCCCGATTAGGCATTTTTCCAGGTTGGCCTCCAGTTCGCCGCCGCCCAGGCGCAAGGTGACCGGCTCGCCGCCGAAGGTGCTGTCGAGATCCTGGCCGCTCAGGGCGGCGAGGCGGAAATGCAGGGTGAGAGTGTCGCCGGGTTGGACGGTCATTTGTTCTCCTGATTAGCTTGGGTATTTTGTTTCAAACAAGCGCCCCTTTTCGGTAGGAGCGTGGCCTGCCCGCGACAAAGGGCGCCACGAAGAAGCACTGTAATCGCGGCCAAGGCCGCTCCCACAAGGAATCGAACCGTTAGCTGAAGGACCGCGCTAATCAGTTTTGTTCTTGAATCCGTCCCAGATCAGCAACGCCGCGCCAAGGAAAATCGCCGAGTCGGCGACGTTGAAGGACGGCCAGTAATATTCGCCCACGTAGAACTGTAGAAAATCCACCACCTGGCCGATGGTCAGGCGATCCCACAGGTTGCCCAGCGCGCCGCCCAGGATCAGGCTGATGGCGAGACAGAAACGCCGGTCGTCCGGGTGCTTGCGCAGCAGGTAGACGATGACCAGCGAGGCAATTACCGCGATGGCACTGAAAAACAGGCGCTGCCAGCCGCCCGCCCCGGCCAGGAAGCTGAATGCCGCGCCGGTATTGTAGGCGAGCGTCAGGTTGAAGCTGGGCATCACAGGCAGCACTTCGCGATAGGTGAAGGCGTGGACGATGCTCTGTTTGGTGATCTGGTCGAGGGCGATGACGAGGACGCTAAGGCCCAGCCATGACCACCAGGAGACAGTTTTTTGGGTCACGGGCAGGGACACCTCGTAGCCCGAATGAAGCGCGAGCGCAATCCGGGAGCGCCCATCAGGGCGCAAGCGCGGCAACTTTCCCGACCAATGCTTCCGCCTCGCGGCGGCCCCGGATTCCGCAAAGCTCCATCCGGGCTACCGCTCTCGGCCCGTCCCACATAAACTCTACGCATAGCTGCGCGGCTCGCCGTCGCCATACAGGTTGCTCACGCAGCGCCCGCACAGCGTCGGATGGGCCGGCTCGGCACTCACGTCGGCGCGATAGTGCCAGCAGCGTTCGCATTTCTGCGCGGAACTGGCGCTGACCCGAATGCCCACGCCCTCCTCGCCGGCCGGTGCGTCGGGATGTTCGCCCTGATGCAGGCGTGCTTGCGAGGTGATGAAGACGAAGCGCAGATCGTCGCCGAACGAGGCGAGCAGGTCGTAGATTTCGCCGATGGCGTACAAATCCACCTCGGCAGCCAGCGACGAGCCGATATCGCCGGCCACCCGCACCTCTTCCAGGCGTTTTTGCACGTCGGCGCGCAGCCGGCGCAATTGCTCCCAGCGCGCCGCAATCACCGCTTCTTCCGGTTGGTGCGGCAACACGTCGTTCCAGATGTGCAGCATGATGCTGTCGTCGCCCTTGCCGGTGAGGGCCGCCCAGGCTTCCTCGGCGGTGAAGCTCAAGATCGGCGCCATCAGGCGCAGCAGGCTGTGGGTGACGTGATACAGGGCGTTCTGTGCGGCGCGACGAGCCTTCGAGTCCTTGCCGGCGGTGTAGAGACGATCCTTGAGAATGTCGAGGTAGAACGAACCGAGTTCCTCGGAGCAGAAGCCGGTGAGCCTTTGCGCAACCAGGTGGAACTCGTATTTGGCGTAACTTTCCTTGGCGGCATTCTCGAACTGGCGCGCCATCGCCAGGGCGTAGCGGTCGATTTCCAGCCATTCCGTGACCGGCAGGACGTGTGCCGCCGGGTCGTAATCGGCGAGGTTGGCGAGCAGGAAGCGCAGGGTGTTGCGGATGCGTCGATAGCTTTCGGTGACGCGCTTCAGGATTTCGTCGGAAATCGTCAGTTCGCCGGAATAGTCGGTGGAGGCCGTCCACAGGCGCAGGATGTCGGCACCCAGGGTATCCACGACCTTTTGCGGGGCGATCACGTTGCCCTTGGATTTGCTCATCTTGTGGCCGTTGCCATCCACTACGAAGCCATGGGTAAGCAGCGCCTTGTAGGGCGCATGGCCGTCGGTGGCGCAGCCGGTCAGCAGCGACGACTGGAACCAGCCGCGATGCTGGTCGGAGCCTTCCAGATAGAGGTCGGCGGGATGCGCCAAATCCTCGCGCTGCTTGAGCACGCAGGCATGACTGGAGCCGGAATCGAACCACACGTCGAGGGTGTCGCTGGTTTTCTTGTAAGTCGCCGCTTCGTCGCCCAGCAGTTCGGCGGGGTCGAGGCTGAACCAGGCTTCGATGCCGGCCTTTTCGACGCGCAAGGCCACCTGCTCGAAGAGTTCGGCAGTACGCGGATGCGGTTCGCCGCTTTCCTTGTCGACAAAGATCGGCATCGGCACGCCCCAGTTGCGCTGGCGCGACACGCACCAGTCGGGGCGGTTCTTAATCATCGCTTCGAGGCGGGCGCGTCCCCAAGCGGGGAAAAACTGGGTGTCATCGACCGCGCGCATCGCGTGTTCGCGCAGCGTCTCCCCGTGTTTCTTGACGTCCATGCCGATGAACCACTGGTGGGTGGCGCGGAAGATGATCGGGGTCTTGTGGCGCCAGCAGTGCGGGTAGCTGTGTTGGAGCTTGACGTTGCACAGCAGCGCGCCGTTTTCTTCGAGGGTCGCCACCACGGTCTTGTTGGCTTGCCAGATCGACTCGCCGCCGACCAACGGCACCGAAGTAAAGAACTTGCCGTCCGGACCGACCGGGCAATCCACTTCCAGTTTGTATTTGCCGCCCACCGCATAGTCTTCCAGGCCATGTGCCGGAGCGGTGTGCACCATGCCGGTACCGGCGTCGAGGGTAACGTGGTCGCCGCAAATGATCGGCACCACGCGCTCATAGAAGGGATGCTGCAATTGCAGATGCTCCAGCGCCGCCCCGCTGCACGAGGCCAGCACCTCCACCGCGTCGAAACCGTAACGGGTGATGCAGGCTTCCGCCAGATCGCGGGCGAGGATCAGGAAACCTTTTTCGGTGAGGATCAGGTCGTAGATGAAATCAGGGTGGACGCATACCGCCTGGTTGGCCGGCAAGGTCCACGGCGTGGTGGTCCAGATCACCGCGAAAGCCGGCAGGGCCGGCGGGTTGATGCCGAACGCCTTGGACAACGCCGCCGCATCCTTTACCGCGAAAGCCACATCCACGGCGGGTGACGCCTTGTCCTCGTATTCCACCTCCGCTTCGGCCAGCGCCGAACCGCAATCGACGCACCAGTGCACCGGTTTCTGGCCTTGGAAGAGATGACCTTTGGCATGAATCTGGCCGAGGGTACGCATGATGTCGGCTTCGAACTTGAAGTCCATGGTGAGGTAGGGATTGCCCCAATCGCCCAGCACGCCCAAGCGGATGAAATCGGCCTTCTGGCGCTCGACCTGCGATTGGGCATACTCGCGGCACAACTCGCGGAATTTCGCCGGATCGATGTTCTTGCCGTGGGCTTTTTCGACCTGCAACTCGATGGGCAGGCCGTGGCAGTCCCAGCCCGGCACGTAGGGCGCGTCGAAACCGGCGAGGGTCTTGCTGCGCACGATGATGTCCTTGAGGATCTTGTTCACCGCGTGACCGATGTGGATGTCGCCGTTGGCATAGGGCGGGCCGTCGTGCAGGATGAACTTGGGGCGCCCCGCGCAGGCGGCGCGGATGCTTTGATAGAGGGTTCTTTCCTGCCAGCTTTTCAGCCAGCCCGGCTCGCGCTTGGCAAGGTCGCCGCGCATCGGGAAGGGGGTATCGGGGAGATTCAGGGTGTCTTTATAGTCGGCCATTATTTGTCACCAAAATACTGTTTAGCTTGCTTTACGTCGTTGCCGATGGCCTCGATGAGTTCGTCGAGACTGGCGAATTTCCGCTCTTCACGCAGTTTGTGATAGAAGTCCACGCGCACGTGCTTGCCGTAGATTTGCTGATCGAAGTTGAAGATGTGCACTTCCAGGGTGGGCTTGCCGTCGTTCTTGACGGTCGGGCGGATGCCCAGACTGCCGGCACCAGGCAAGCCTTCGCCACCCAGACCATGCAGTTTTACCGCAAAAATTCCGGACAGCGGCGGCTTGTTGTGCTTGAGTTGAATGTTGGCGGTGGGATAGCCGAACTTGCGGCCCGCCGCGTCGCCGTGTACCACCCGCCCGCTGATGCTGTAGGGGCGGCCCAGCAGGCGTTCCGCCAGTTCCAGATTGCCTTCGGCGAGGGATTCGCGCACCGCCGTGCTGGAAACCCGCAGTTCGCTCTCCAGGACGCTGGGCAGGTGATCGACCTCGAAGCCGCAGCGGATGCCCGCCTGTTGCAGCATGGCGAGATCGCCGGCACGCTGGGCGCCGAAGCGGAAGTCGTCGCCGATCAGCACCCACTTGGCTTGCAGGCGCTCGCACAGCAGGTCGGAAATAAATTCGGTGGCGGGAATGTGGGCGAAGCGATGGGTAAAGCGGCAGATGTAGGCGCGCTCCACCCCATATTGTTCGAACAGTTCGAGTTTCTCGCGCAGGCTGGTCAGACGCGCCGGCGCCGCGAACGGCATGAAAAACTCGCGGGGATGCGGCTCGAAGGTCATCACGCAAGCCGGCAAGCCGCGCTCGCGCGCCGCCGCTTCAAGGCGCTCCAGCATGGCCTGGTGACCGAGATGGACGCCGTCGAAATTGCCGATGGTCAGCGCGACTGGGGTGGCACTGGGGGGGATGCCGCGAAAGATTTGCATTGGGGAAAACGTAAAAAGGCGAAATATTATCGCGGATTCATTGGCTTAGTCCAGCGCTTATTCCGCGCCGCGTTTGACGAACTGGCGCGGGCGGAAGCCCAGCAGCCACAAGGCGGCGAAATAACTGCCGGCCCCGGCCAGGATCACCCAGCCAAGATGCAGAACCCGCGCCAGAATGGTGCCGTGCAGCCAGGTTTCCCCGCTACCTGCGGCGAACCACAGGACCACCGCCATCACCGCGACGGCGCCGACCAACTTGAGCAGGAACATCATCCAGCCCGGCTGCGGCTGGTAGATGCCATGACTACGCAGGTAACGGTAGAGCAGTCCGGCGTTGACGCAGGCGCCCAGCCCAATGGACAGCGCCAGCCCGGCGTGGCGGAAGGGGATGATGAAGGCGAGGTTCATCAGTTGCGTCGCCACCAGGGTGACGAGGGCGATCTTCACCGGCGTCTTGATGTTCTGCCGCGCGTAGAACCCCGGCGCCAGCACCTTCACCATAATCAGGCCGAGCAACCCCAGGCTATAGGCGACCAGAGCCTGCTGGGTCATCACCAGGTCATTGAGGGAAAATTTGCCGTAGTAAAACAGCGTGGAAATCAGCGGTACCGCGATAATCGCCAGCGCCACGGCGGCGGGCAGCGCCAACAGCAGCGTCAGGCGCAGCCCCCAGTCGAGCAGTTCCGAGTAACGTTCGGGCGAATCGTCGGCATAGTGCTTGGCGAGGCTGGGCAGGAGGATGGTGCCGAGCGCCACGCCCAGCATCCCGGTGGGGAATTCCATCAGGCGGTCGGCGTAATACAGCCAGGACACGCTGCCGGTAACCAGGAACGAGGCGAAGATGGTATTGATGAGCAAGCTGATTTGGCTGATCGACACGCCGAATACCGCCGGCCCCATCAATTTCAGAATGCGCCGCGCCCCCTCGTGGCGAAAATCCAGGCGAAAGCGCGGCAGCAGGCCGAGCTTGGCGAGATAGGGGATTTGAAATGCCAGTTGCAGCACGCCGCCGAGCATCATGGCCACGCCCAGCGCCAACACCGGCGGATCGAAATAGGGGGTGAGCCACAGCGCGCAGGCGATGGTGGAGAGATTGAGCAGCACCGGGGTAAACGCCGGAATCTTGAATTTGCTGTAGGTGTTGAGAATGCCGCCCGCCAGCGATACCAGCGAAATGAATAGGATGTAGGGGAAAGTCAGGCGCAGCAGTTGCACGGTGACGTCGAATTTCTGCGGCGAGGCGGCGAAACCGGGGGCGCTGATATAGACCAGCGCCGGAGCGGCCAGCACGCCGATCACGGTGACGATCACCAGCGCCAGCAGCAGCAGGCCGGCGACGTGGTCGACGAGTTCGCGGGTGGCGTCGTGGCCGCGCCGGGTCTTGTATTCCGCGAGGATCGGGACGAACGCCTGGGAAAACGCGCCTTCGGCGAACAGGCGGCGCAGCAGGTTGGGCAGTTTGGAGGCGACGAAGAAAGCGTCGGTGTAAATGCCCGCGCCGAAAATCCGTGCCACCACGGTATCGCGCACGAACCCCAGGATGCGGGACAACAGGGTCATGCTGCTGACGGCGGCCAGCGCTCTGAGTAGATTCATGGCCGCGATGGTAGCGGGTTTGGGATTAGCTTTCCAGCAAAGCGAAAAACACTATACTTGCTTTATCGGGCTTTTCTTTTTAAACTAAGTCTAAATCGATTGTTTACTACGACCCACTTGGAGAAAAAAACATGGAACATAAGTTACCCGACCTGCCGTATGCCAAGAATGCCCTCGCCCCGCACATTTCCGAGGAAACCATCGATTTCCACTATGGCAAGCATCACCAGACCTACGTCACCAACCTGAACAACCTGATCAAGGGCAGCGAATTCGAAAACGCCAGCCTCGAAGAGATCGTCAAGAAATCTTCCGCCGGGGTATTCAACAATGCCGCGCAGGTATGGAACCACACCTTCTTCTGGAACTGCATGAAGCCCAACGGCGGCGGCGCGCCCAGCGGCGCCTTGGCGAACGCCATCGACGCCAAGTGGGGTTCGTTCGACGCCTTCAAGGAAGCCTTCGCCAAGAGCGCGGTGGGCAACTTCGGCTCCGGCTGGACCTGGCTGGTGAAGAAGGCCGACGGCAGCGTCGACATCGCTAATACCAGCAACGCCGCGACGCCCTTGACCGGCGCCGACGCGCCGCTACTCACCATCGACGTATGGGAGCATGCTTATTACATCGACTATCGCAATGCCCGCGCCAAGTTCGCCGAAGTGTTCCTGGCCAGCCTCGCCAACTGGGATTTCGCCGCGAAAAATTTCGCCGCCTGAGTGCAAGCCGCTTGAAACGAAAAAGGGAACCGCGCGGTTCCCTTTTTCGTTCCTGATTAGCGCTGATCTTCAGCTTGGCCGGATGTTTCAAATAAATGACTCTTTATCCTGTAGGAGCGTGGCTTGCCCGCGACAGAAGGTATCACGAAGAGGCACCGCAATCGCGGCCAAGGCCGCTCCTACGAAGAACCGAACCAATAGCTGAAAATCAGCGC
>JAGXQV010000163.1 GCA_018336195.1 Sulfuricella sp.
TACAACCTCAAGCGAACCGAGACGCTGATTCGCCTGAAGGTGTTCAAGTTCGACAGGGTAGCTGCGTCCGCAATCCCGAGAACGGCATGAAAACGACCAGAAAAGTCCGGAAAACGGGGACGATTTTGACAAAAATCACTCGCTTGACAGACCCTTGTTCAAATTTAAACCACCGTGTTGCTATGCGAGTGGAAATGGGTGGATTTATAGAAGTGCCCTAAACACTGAAGTCCATTTTCGTATCCTTTTTGTTTGAAACCGATAATTACTAACAGTGGGCTTAGATGCTGCCCAACGTTCGAATTCACCGGACTTGCGCGGCTTTATGCGCTAGGTCCGGTGGAATGATGGGTTGGGGGTCGGCTACGGAAGAAGCGCATTACCGTAGCCCGAAAGAAACGCAGTGCCACAGACGGAAGCGCTACCGAACACCACAATTAGTGCAGCGGGGATTCTTGCGAAGGCGGCAGCTATAGCAAGCAACCCAAGCACCCCGGCAGCACTAGCGGCGAGATACTGCGCGTGGCCGACGAAATAGATGAGCCACGACAGCCCGACGTAACCCAACACCCCGATGCCAGCGACAACAGTAACAAGCAGGCCGAGACCTTCAAGGGTTCCAACAAGGCCAGCGATTCCGTCGAGGGCGTCCGCTATGGGACCTACAAATAGCCGTCGAGGCGGGGGAAGGTTCATTTCCAAAAAGGTGGGTTGCGATTGCAAATTCTTCGCGCGCCGAAAATCGTTGAGAGAAACGACGACGAGCGGCAGAAACAGGAATAGCGAAAGTAGCAGCGCAACGAGCGCGATAGACGCTGGCCAATACAGGTATGAGATGACGCACCCAGCGAGTAGCAAGGGCGAGGGCCAGAGGCGCTTCAGCGTTTGATGCACTAAGACCCCCAACGTGGAGCTAAGGGGCTGCGCGCTTTTGCGCAGTCCCGCTTGAGCGTAGGGTTATGAGTTACGATGAAACACGGGGCGTTCTTTGAAGTGTTTCATGTCCTTGTTCACAAACAAGTAGTACTTGTTTATTTTTCGAATCATATGATGTATGGATAATTCTGGCTTCACACCGCCCTGTTAGTGGTCCTTTGTATGGACATTTCGGACGACCATCTCTAGGAAAGATAAGTGGCCATGCACTTAGAATCAAGGAGGCTAGTGTTGCGGCATCAGCAACACCAAAAGCCAGAAGGCGATCTAGTACTAAATAATGAGGGGGCTTTGGGCGGCGATGATAATGGAACTCATCAGCCAACTCTCGGAGAGATGCCAGAACCTCTTCTGGGATTACATACAAATCATCCATATCATCACCTAAAACTCATAACGAATAGCGTTTATCCGCCGCCCCGCCCAAGCCTGCAAGAACCGCCAAGCTCCTGGCGGCGGATAAACCTCGTTGGACTGAACTGCGGGGACGAGCGGTGATTATGGGGATTGTAAGGTTGTGGGAAGGTAAGTCAAGCCGCCATTGTGAAGCAAAGGCCTTGAGCAACAAGGAAATAGGCGACCCGGCGGCGCAAGGCAGCCCCATCCGGCATAAAAACACCCGCTGGATCGGCGCCTTGAAGGGCTATCGCACCGATGTGGACGAACGCGTCCCCGGCAGGTGCAAACACCCAGCCGCAAACCGGCGTGAATCAGGAGCACGCCGTGCCTCACGGCGGCCCCCGCAACGGAGGGACTCGTCCCGTCGGCGGGATCGCCTCTATCACCCCGAATCGCCCTTTCCGGCAATGCGGGCAACACAGCCACTCGATGCCCGCCACCCGCCACCCGCCGCATGAACGCTTCCACCGACTCCACCACCACCGGGTCGGGGGCCGGCGCCTCCAGCGCGGCACGAGCGGCGGCAAGGTTGGCGGCCTTGTGCGCAGGGCCGAGCAGACCGTAGTGGCGGATGCGTTTGAAGCCCTTGGGCAGCACATGCAGCAAAAAGCGCCCGATGAACCCGCCAGCATCCATGCGCACCACCCGCTTGCGGTTGCCGTGAGCCGAGTCGCGCACCCGCAAACGCACGATATTCCCGTCCACCCCCAGGATGCGCTCGTCGGAGATCGCCACCCGGTGCGTGTAGCGGCTCAGATATTCCAGCACCTGCGCCGGGCCGCCCAGCGGCTGTTTGGCATACACCACCCAGTCATGGCGGCGCAACGCCGCAAACAGGTTGCACCACGCGCTATCGCTCCTGGCTGCGTCAAAGCGCAACCGGTCGCGCGCCAAGTCAAGCGCATCGAGGAACTTGCCGCGAAACACGCGGGAAAGCGCTCGCACCGGAAACAGGAAGCCGGGTTTGGGTGCCACCCATGCCCCGTCCGCCGTCAGCGCCCCGCCCGCCACCAGGGCATGGAGATGGATATGCTGCCCCAGATCCTGTTTCCAGGTATGCAACACCAGCGTAAAGCTCAACGTCCCGCCCAGCCAGCGCGAATTGGCGGCAAATTCGTCGAGCGTGTCCGCCACCGCGCCGAACAGCAGCGTGTAGAGCGTGCGCGAATCGCCGCCCGCCAGGCCGTTGAGGGAATGGGGCAAAGTGAACACCAGGTGGAAATACGGCACCGGCAACAGTTCGCGCCGTCGCGCCGCGAGCCACGCCTCCTTGGCGCGCGTCCCGCATTGCGGGCAATGCCGGTTGCGGCAGGAGTGATACACATGGCGCAGCACGCCGCAATGGTCGCAGCATTCCACGTGCCCGCCCAGCGCCGGCGTGCGGCAGGCGACAATGGCGCGCCATGCCTTCTCCTGGACTGCGGACAGGGCGTGCGATGCGAGATAGGGTTGGCCGTGGTCGCGCAGAATATCGGCCAAGCCCACGCCGTGGGCCACGGGAGACTAGCGCAGTACGGTGTCGAGCAACTCCAGCGGCGAGGTGGTGCCGGTCAGCTTGCGGTGCGCCAGGTGAAAATAACGCATGGTGGTCGAGACGTGTCCGTGCCCGAGCAGGCGCTGGATGGTGTGGATATCGACGCCGGATTCCAGCAGGTGCGTGGCGAAACAGTGGCGCAAGGTGTGGATGCCGCCTTGGCGGCCCAGGCCGGCGCTATCCCGCGTTGCCCAATACATGCGCTGAGCCGTCTGGATATCGATCGGCCCGGTGCCGGATGGGTTCGGGAACAGCCAGGTGGCCGGGCGGTAGGCGCGGTAATACTCGCGCAGGGTGGCGAGCAGGGCCGGCGAGAGCATCGTGTAGCGATCACGGCCCCCCTTGCCCTGGCGCACCTTGATGCACATCCGGTCGGGCGCGCTCTCGATGTCCGCCAGTTGCAGCGCACATACTTCGGATACGCGCAGCCCTGCGGCATAGGTGACCATCAGCAGGGTGCGGGCGCGCAAGTTTGCGGCGTGGGCGAACAGGCGGGACACTTCTTCCCGCGACAGGATGCG
Organism: Sulfuricella sp.; assembly: GCA_018336195.1. GTDB lineage: Bacteria > Pseudomonadota > Gammaproteobacteria > Burkholderiales > Sulfuricellaceae > JAGXQV01. The sequence continues at coordinate 3,391 of JAGXQV010000163.1, forward strand.
CGGCAGGGTCTGGGGCACCTTCGCCATGGGAATGTCGAAGCGCTCCAGCGGACGCTTCAGCACTTTGCCAAACAGGAAACGGCAGGCGCATGATGCCTGGTTCACGCTGGCATAGGCGAGCTTGCGTTCGACAATCAGGTGCAGGAGGTAGGCTTGCACTTCCTCCGAGGTTAGCAAGTCCGGCTTGCGGTGGTAGTGCTTTGCCAGTGCGGTCACCGCCGCCAGATAGCTCTCCCGCGTGCGCAGGGCAAATCCGCGCAACACCATGGCGTTATCCATTTGTTGGCGTAGTGTCGTCATCTTCGTCTCCTTGATTGATCCGGGGACATCCCCCAGCGATCAAGGATCGGAGACTTTTACTTCAGTTGCAGCAGGCGAGAAGGGGGAACAAAGAGAGGGCGGTGGATAAAGGGAGCCACCGCGATAGCGGTTTAGTTCAACGT
>JAGXQV010000164.1 GCA_018336195.1 Sulfuricella sp.
CCTGCAGCGATTTCAGGAATTTCTCGGGCTCCTCGTACCCGATCACCCGCCCGCTCTCCTTGCCGTCGCGGCCGAAGAAGATCACCCCCGGCGGGCCGAACAGGCCGAAGCGCTTGAGCAGAGCCTTGTCGTCGTCGCTGTTGGCGGTGACGTCGGCCTGCAGGAGGAGCGTATTTTTCAGTTGCTCGACGACCTGCGGGTCGGCGAAGGTGAAGCGTTCGAACTCCTTGCAGGAGACGCACCAGTCGGCGTAGAAATCCAGCAGCACCGGCTGGCCGGCGGCACCCTGGATTCTGGCATCCAGTTCGGCGAGGTTTTTCACCCTCTCGAACTGGAGATGAGGGAGTTCGGTGGCTTTGGCTTCGCCGCTCGCCCGCAAGCCGCCCAGCGGCTGGAGGATGTCGCGTCTGCCGGCCAGCGCGCCGATCAAGAGGGCGGCGCCGATCAGCAAGGCAATTACCCCCACCCCTTTCCACAGTTTCTTGAAGCCGGTGATGGGCGGGTGCAGCGGGTCGAGGGCATGCAGGTAGATCGCCGAGACGATCAGCAATGCCGCCCATGCCAGCATGTGCGCGACTGCGGGGATCACCGGCGAGACCAGCCAGATCGCCATGGCCAGCATCAACACGCCGAAGAAGCTCTTCACCGCGTTCATCCAGCCGCCGGCACGCGGCAGCAAGGCTCCCGCGGACATCCCCACCAGCAACAGCGGCAGGCCCATCCCCAGCGCCATGGCGAACAGGGCGGTGCCGCCCAGCACCACGTCGTTGGTCTGGCCGATATACAGCAAGGCACCGGCCAGGGGCGCCGCCACGCAGGGGCCGACGATCACCGCCGACAAGGCGCCCATCACGAATACCCCGGCGACGTTGCCGCCCTTGATCGAATTGGCTTCCTTGTTGAACCAGCTCTGGATGAAGTTGGGCATTTGCAGTTCGTAGAAACCGAACATCGAGAAGGCCAGGCCTACGAAGATGGCGGCGAAGGTGCCGAGCGCCCAGGGATTTTGCAGGGCGTTGGAGATCAGGGTGCCGGACAATCCGGCGGCAACGCCGGCCAGGGCATAGGTGATCGCCATCCCCAGTACATAGGAGAGCGACAGGACGAAAGTGCGGCCCTTGGTGAGATGCTGGCCCTGTCCGACGATGATCCCGGAAAGAATCGGAATCATCGGGAACACGCAGGGCGTGAGGGCCAGCAGCAGGCCGAAGCCGAAGAACGAGGCGATCACCAGCCAGAAGCTGCCGCCCTTGAACAGGTTGGCGATGCGCGAGCTGTCGGTGTCGGCGGGGGCTGAGGCGGCCGCGACGGGGGCGGCCTTTTCCACCTTGGGCGGCGGCGGCGCGGGGTGCTTGACTTCCGCCGGGGCCGGCTTGGGCAGGGCAGCGGGCGGCGGTTCGCTGACCACCGGCGGCGCGGCGGGCAAGGTGAGATTGAAGGATTTGCTCTGCGGCGGATAGCAGATGCCCTTTTCGTTGCATCCTTGGAACGCCACGGTGAGCACCACCTTGTGGTCTTTTTCCGCGTCCCCGGTCAGCGCGATCACCGCCTGCACGGGCTTGTGATAGACCTCGGTCTTGCCGAAATTGGGATCGTTCTTGATGTCGCCGGCGGGCAGGGTGACTTCCTCGATGCTGGTGGCGCCGCCGTTCTTCAGGGTGAACTTGAATTTGTCGCGGTACAGGTAGCAGCCCTCGGCGATCTCGAAATCGACCAGCAGGGTGTGGCGATCCTTGATCTTCACGAAGACCGGGAAAGCCTGCTCGACCGGGAGGAACTCCGCCGCCGCGCCACCCAGGCTGCCACCAAGCTGGCGGATTGCCGAAAGCATCGAGCCGACCGGCGTATGGGCTTCTTCCTTGAGCGCCGGCAAGTTGATCTTGGCCGTCTGGGTAAACGGCGGGTAGCATACGCCGATGTCGGCGCAACCTTGCGCGGTGGCCTTGATGACCATCTGGCTGGCACTACCGGAGCGGGTCAGGGGAATACGGATCACCACTTCGTGGCGGTAGGTTTCCACCTTGCCGAAAAAATCGTCCTGCTTGACCTTGCCGGCGGGGATCTGCGGCTCGCCCAGGGTGAATCCGGCGGGTTCCGCGCTGAACTTGAATTTCTCGCGGTACAGGTAATAGCCGTCGGCAATCTGATAGCGCACCTCCACGGTGTTCGCATCGCTGGCGCGGGCGGCGAAGCGGAACGCTTGTTCCGGTTCCAGCGGCTCGCTCTCGTCGGCGTGGGCGAACGCGGAAAGGCATAGCAACAGGGCAACGAGATAACGCATCGAAAATTACTCCGGGATGGCGGTTTCGGCGGCCACCCAGTCGAGGTAGGCGGGCAGGCCGGACTCAACAGGGACAGCGACGATTTCGGGAAGTTCGTAAGGATGCGCTGCACGAATCGCCTGTTCCAGCTTGCCGTAACGCGAACGCAATGTTTTAATCAGCAACGGCGTTTCCGTGGCGGTTTCCACCGCCCCCTGCCAGCGATACACCGAAGCGCACGGCGCCAGGATGTTGACGCACGCGGCCAGCCGCTCGCCGACCAGTTTTTCCGCGAGTTGCGCGGCGCTGTGCGGGTCGGGCAGGTTGGTGATGACCAGGAGAACTTCGCTGCTTGTTGGTTTCACAAGGATATTCAGTTTATGCGCGGTTTTCTGATTCTGGCTATTTTACTGGCTTTTCCGACTTTGGAAATTTTTACCTTGATGCAGCTTGCCAACCGTTTCGGCTGGTGGCTGCTCGCCTGGCTGCTGTTCGCCGCGCTGTGGGGGGTACTGCTGATCCGCGAGGCCGGCCTGAACGCGCCGCTGCGCCTGTTGGCGGCGCTGCAATCCGGACACCCCCTGGGGGTTGCGCTGTTGCATGGCTTTGTTCCGGTGGCTGCCGGCATCCTCCTGATATTTCCCGGCGTCATCAGCGACGCCCTGGCGATGTTGCTGTTGCTGCTGCCGCTCTCCGGGCGCAAAGCCATGCCGCCTGCCGCCAATGACGACGTGATTGAGGGCGAATGGCACCGCACCGACGAACCGTCGAACCACGACCGACTTCGATAAAATGACGATTCACCAAAGGGAAGACTCATGACGCATAAAATCACCTTGAAGCCCAGCGGGCACGAATTCGTTTCGGAAAACGCTGAAACCCTGCTCGACAGCGCCTTGCGCGAAGGCGTCAACCTGCCCTATGGCTGCCGCAACGGCGCATGCGGCGCGTGCAAGGGGAAAATCCTGGCAGGCCAGGTGGATCACGGCGCCTACCAGGATCACGCGCTGACCGAAGCCGACCGCGCCGCCGGCATAACCTTGCTGTGCTGCGCCAAGCCGCTCTCCGACGTCACTGTCGAAGCCAAGGAAATCGCGGGCGGCATGGACATCGCGGTCAAGACCATGCCGTGCCGCGTCGAGAGCATCGTCAAACCCGCCCCGGACGTGGCGATCCTTACCCTCAAGCTGCCCGCCGGCGAGCGCCTCCAGTTTCTCGCCGGGCAATATATCGAAATCCTCCTCAAGGATGGCCAGCGCCGCGCTTTTTCGCTGGCCAACGCCCCCAACGACGACGCCCTGCTGGAATTGCACGTCCGCCATGTCCCCGGTGGCCTGTTCACCGATTTCGTGTTCAAGGAACTGAAGGAAAAGGTCATCCTCCGTTTTGAAGGCCCGCACGGCAGCTTCTTCCTGCGCGAGGACAGCGCCAAGCCGCTCCTGCTCATTGCCAGCGGCACCGGCTTCGCCCCGCTCAAGTCCATCGTCGAACACGCCCTGCACAATCACCATCAACGCCCGATGATCCTCTATTGGGGCGCGCGCACTCCGGCCGACCTGTACTTGACCGAATTGCCGCACCGCTGGGAAAACGCGCATCCCAACTTCAAGTTTGTTCCGGTGATTTCCGAACCGCGCGCCGGCGACGGCTGGCAGGGCCGTACCGGCCTAGTGCACCAGGCGGTACTCGACGACTTCGCCGATTTGAGCGGCTATCAGGCTTACGCCTGCGGCGCCCCGCCAATGGTGGCCGCCGCGCGTGAGACGTTCACTACGCAGCGCGGCTTGCCGGAGGATGAGTTTTTTGCGGATGCCTTCACTTTCGCGAAAGGCTGAGAAGGGCCGAGGTGCGCAGCGTGTAGCCGCCCCCTGCAGGTAAGGGCTATGTAGCCCCGGCGCAAAGCAGCAAGCCGCGCCGGTACTGCTCGATGGCCGCTTCCGGGCGGCCCATTTTTTCCAGGAGTTGCGCGAGGGCGAGATGGGTTTCGGCGCGGGCCTCGATGCTCAAGCTGGCTTCCAGGTAACTGAGCGCCTTGCCCCACAATTCACGCTGAGCGCACAGGCGGCCCAAGGTGAGCAACAGGGATGCGTCCTGGGGGTGGAGTTCGACCCAGTTTTCCGCGCGTTCGATCTGTTTCAGCACATCGCCCTGGCATTCGGCGTAGAGCCGCACCAATTGGCCGTCCCAGTGTCTTTCCAGGCTGCTGGTGACGATTTCCATGGCCGCCTGGCAATCGCCGAAAGCCAGAAACTGACGGGCGGCGGACAGGGCGATCTTGTTGTCGGCGCGGTCGGCAGCCGGCACCTTGCGCCAGTATTCCTTGAGTGCGCCGACATCCGGCATGGCGTTGCGCAGGTTTTCCTGGTGCGCGTTGATCTTGAGTTGGGCGGCGTAGGTGGGGTCGATGGCTTCCTTCTTTTCCAGTTTGCCGATCAATTCCAGTACCTTGTCCCAGTTCTTCGCCTGCTGCTGCGCCTTCAGTTCCAGCCGTAGCGCACCGGTCAGCCGGGTAGTTACCGCGTGCAGGCGTTTCAACACCGTCAGGGCTTCCTGGGTGTTGCGCTGATCGAGGAGCAATTCGGCTTGGGTCATCAGGCGCGCGGCGGGCTGGTCGGGAGCGAGGCGTTCGGCCTGCATCAGGTAACCGTCGCGTTTGTTGAAGTCCTTCATCTTGTGGGCAGCGCGCGCCGCCAGGAGGGCGCCGACCGCGGCGAATTCGGGCGCTTCCAGCGCGCCCGTGGCAAGCTTTTCAGCCTTGCCATAGCGGCCTTCATGGAAAGCCAGCAGGGCGTCGGTCATGGCGCCACGTGCCCGCTCAAGCTGACGTTCGGCATGGAAGGCACGCACGTAGGAGGGCAGGTTGAGGGTATGGAAGACCAGCCGCACCACGCCGTAGCTGGCCGCCAGCAGGGCCAGCAGGAGGGTGATGAGGAGGTTGAGGGAAAGCTCCATGCGCCACGGCGGATACACCAGCAGCGCGTAGCCGGCGTTGTGCCGCGCCGCCAGGGTCAGCGTCACGGCGAGGCCGCAGATGGCGAGAATCCAGAACAGACTTTTCACCGGCCACCCTTATCGCGCGTCAATTTGAAACTCCGCGCCGCGTTGAGGCTGGCGGAGATGTCCGGCAGTTCGATGGCGACTGAACTGCTGGCAAGCTGCTTGAGAGAGGTCAGAGCGGTCTTGCCGGCTTTACTCTTCAAATCGAAATAACGGCGCAGCCATTCTTCCGCCGTTTTCAGGTCGGATTTGTAGCCGCTTTCGTCGTGGCGCAACACCGCGAGGCGCGCCGAGAGCAGGCGCAGCTTGAGGTTTTCGCGCAGGAAATAGGCTTGGGTGGGCGGCAACAGCGGCGCCTGGGGATTTTCCATGTTCTGGATGCGCACCAGTTGCTTCATGTCCTGCCAAATCTCGCGCGACAGCTTGGTCCACGGGTTGTCGTCGGGGCGTGCCTTAGGCGTGCTGCGTTCTTCGGCGATTTCTTCACCGACCAGCAGAGGCAGATCGTCGAGGGCGGCCACCAAGCCGTCCAGCTTGAGGGTGTAGCCCGCCACGTCGACCAGCGGCAATGCTTGCAGGCGCTGGATGTCCTGGTTGACGGCCTTGCGCAGGGGGATGAACAACGGCTTGTCGTAGCGCTGTAAACGGCTGTCGGCGGTTTGCAGGGCGATCAGGGCGGCTTTGGCATCCCCCGCCAATTGCAGTTGCTGGCTGGCGGTGAGGAGGATCTGCTCGATCTCGGCAAGCACCCATTCGTCGCGATTGCGCGACAGTTCCTGGTACATGGCTTCCAGCGCCACTTGCTGGCCTTGCGATTCGGCGAGCTTTTGCTCCAACAGGCCAACCTTGACCAACGCCTGCTTCATGTCTTCGCGCGCCTGCGCCGAATTGATGGCGCTTTCCTTGTTGCGCGTATCGAATTCACCGAGCTTTTTACCCACCGTTTGTTCCACTGCATTGAACTGCTGACGGGTGTCGAACCATTGCCAGCCGAGCAGCACCAAGGCCACCACGGCGGTCGCCAGGGCCGGCTCGACGCGCCGCCACGCCACGCCGCTCGGCGGCTGCGCCGACGCTGTGCCATTATCAGATTGAGGATTCGCCGGGGCTTCCGGGGAAGTTTCGTTGTTCATTTATGCCGTTTCTCTACCTTCGAGTTCTTTAGATTTAGTGCGCCATTCTAGCAAGCCTTGCACCAATCCTTCGTCGCCCGGCGCGGTAACGACAAGGTTTTCCCAGCCTGCCGCGGCGGCGACTTCCGCGATGCGCGGGTGCGGCACGAATAACGGCGTAACTCTCGCCAGCGGCCAGTCCTCCGCGCCGATCAAGTCGCGCAGGTTGCGCGCGGTTTCGCCGCTGGTTGCCGTCGCGGCGGCGATTTCGCCGTTGCGCCAGCGTGCCAGCAGGGCCGCGCTAGCGCAGTGCGGCTTGCGCCGATAATAACATTCCGCGTATTCGACCTGCGCGCCGCGGCGGCACAGCTCCTCCGCCAGGGTTTCGCGCCCGCCCTGGCCGCGAAAAATCACCACCCGCCAGCCCGCTACCGCCTGCAATTCGGGCAGAGCCAACAGCGCTTCGCTGTCGTTGCCATCGCGTGGCGCGAGCACCTCGGCGACGCCGTTTTTTACCAACTCGGCGGCGCTGCTCTGGCCCACCGCGGCGACTTTCCAGCGCAACGGTATACTGCGGCGGCTGCGGATTGCCGCCATGCCGTATTCCACCGCATTGGGACTGATGAACACGGTGAGGTCGAATTCGTCCAGCCGTTCAATAATAGCGTAAAGCGGGGTGGGGTCGGCAAGTCCGGCAATTTCCAGTGCCGGGAAGCGGATCGCCTCGCCCCCGGCGGCCTCGATCAGGCGCACCAGATTGTCGGCCTGGCGTTCCGGGCGGGTAACCACAACGCCGATGCCCTGCAACCCTTCCATTACAGGGATTCCAACTCCGCGAGAATTTCGTCCGCGCCCATTGCGATCAATTGCTGGGCAATTCGCTGCCCCAGCGCTTCGGCGTTTTCCGGGGTGTCTTCGGCCTCTGCCCGCACCATCCGCGCACCGTCGACGCTGGCCACGAAACCGCGCATATACAGCTTGCCGTCGCGTAGTTCCGCGAAACCGCCCAGCGGCACCTGGCAGCTTCCCGCCAATGCGCGGCTCATGGCGCGCTCGGCGATCACGCAGGCTGCGGTTTCGGGATGGTTGAGCGGCGCCAGTAGCGCCGCCACTTCATCCGCCCCCGCCAGGGTTTCGATGCCCAGCGCTCCTTGACCGACCGCCGGCAGGCTTTGCTCGGTGGAGATCAGGGCGGTGATGCGCTCGCCCAGGCCGAGGCGTTTCAGCCCTGCGGCGGCGAGAATGATAGCCGCGTATTGTCCTTCATCGAGCTTGCGCAAACGGGTCTGCACGTTGCCGCGCAAGGGGGCGATCTTCAGGTGCGGGAAACGCGCCTGCAACTGGCTCTGGCGGCGCAGGCTGGAGGTGCCGACCACGCTGCCGGGAGGCAGTTCTTCCAGGCTCTTGAACTGGTTGGAAACGAAGGCATCGCGCGGATCTTCGCGCTCGCCGATCGCAGCCAGCACGAAGCCGTCGGGCAGCACCATCGGCACGTCCTTCATCGAATGCACGGCGAAATCAGCGCGGCCTTCCTGCATGGCCGTTTCCAGTTCCTTGACGAACAGACCCTTGCCGCCGATTTTCGACAACGGCGAGTTGAGAATCTGGTCGCCGGTGGTCGTCATGCCGAGTATCTGGACGTCGATTTGCGGATATAATGCTTTCAGCCGCGCCTGGATATGCTCTGCCTGCCACATGGCGAGAGCGCTTTCGCGCGAGGCGATGGTAAGTTTCGTGATGCCGGTTTTCAAGGATGGTCTCGACGCAATGATGGTGAAAAATAGTGATGGGCTGCGTAAAGCAGCCCTGACGGCACTGATTTTAGCATGGATGCTTCCCGTAGGGAGCTTCGCCAAAGGGGGCGGAGAAGTCCCGCTGGTGAAGGATCTTTCCAGCGAGGCCAAGGCGGCGGAAGCGCGCCGCCTGCCCATTCTGGTGATGTACAGCCGCCCCAACTGCGCCTACTGCACCCGCGTGCTCAAGGAATTCCTCGAACCGATGCAGCGCAACGCCGAATACCGCGATAAGGTCATCATGGTGCAGATCAAGGCCGGCAGTCCCGCCAAGCTGCGCGATTTTTCGGGCGGTGCCACCACCCACAAGAATTTCGCCAACGAAAACAACGTCCAGATGGTGCCCGCCATCCACCTCTACGACTCCTGGGGCGCAGCCCTCGCCGAGCCGCTGGTAGGGTTGTCCACCCCCGACTACTACGGCGGCTTTCTCGACCAGCGCATCGACGAGGCGCTGGCGAAGGTACGTAAGGGTAATAAGTAAGTCGGCGTAGCCGCGCCCAAGCCAAGTTTTTCCTTTCAGGGTAGAATTTCCCTTTTTTCAGGGAGCCTGCCCATGAGCCAAGCGCTATTCAATTCCAGCCTGCACAGCCTGCCGTTGCTCAACCGCGGTAAGGTGCGCGATATTTACGAGGTCGATGCCGACCGTCTGCTGATCGTCACCACCGACCGCCTGTCGGCCTTCGACGTGGTGCTGCCCTCGCCGATCCCCGGCAAGGGCGAGGTACTGACGCGGATTTCCGATTTCTGGTTCGCCAAGCTCGGCCACATCGTCCCCAACCAACTCACCGGCATCGCCCCGGAATCGCTGGTGGGCGCCGATGAGAAGGAACAAGTGGCAGGCCGCGCCATCGTGGTGAAAAAACTCAAGCCGTTGCCCATCGAGGCCATCGTGCGCGGTTATTTGGTCGGTTCGGGCTGGAAGGAATACAAGGCCAGTTCCAGCGTATGCGGCATCCCCCTGCCGGCGGGTCTGCGCGAAGCAGACAGACTGCCCGAGCCGCTGTTCACCCCCTCGACCAAGGCGGAAGTCGGTGCCCACGACGAAAATATCAGCTTCGATCAAGCCGCTCAACTGATGACCCCGGAACTCGCCGCCCAGGTGCGCGACGTGGCGATTCGTCTCTACAAAGAAGCTGCCGAATATGCCCTGACCAAGGGCATCATCATTGCCGACACCAAGTTCGAATTCGGCCTGGACGATGCCGGTACCCTGCACCTCATCGACGAGGCGCTGACCCCCGATTCCTCACGCTTCTGGCCTGCCGACCAATACGCGCCCGGTTCCAATCCTCCCAGCTTCGACAAGCAGTACGTGCGCGACTGGCTGGAAAGCGTGGGCTGGAACAAGAAGCCGCCGGCCCCCGAGCTGCCCGCCGAAGTCGCCGCCAAGACCGGCGAGAAGTACCGCGAAGCGCTGAATCGGCTGACCGGCTAGATTATAAATAAAAGCTTATCAAGATAATAAAAATTATTAACTGTTTTTTATGGTTTTCCAGCCTTATAGTGTCACCCATGTGCCACGGTAACGCGGCAAACCAAGTAACCTTTTAACCCACACGGAGAGAGAAAACATGGATCAATCCAGCCGTTATGCAGATTTGAGCCTCAAGGAAGAAGACCTCATCAAGGGTGGCCGCCACGTGCTGTGCGCCTACTTGATGAAGCAGAAGGAAGGCTCCTACCTGGAAGCCGCCGCCCACTTTGCCGCGGAATCCTCCACCGGCACCAACGTCGAAGTGTGCACCACCGACGAATTCACCAAGGGCGTGGACGCGCTGGTGTACGAGATCGACGAAGCCAAGGAACTGATGAAGATCGCTTACCCGGTCGAACTGTTCGATATCAACATCATCGACGGCCGCGCCATGCTGGCTTCGTTCCTGACGCTGACCATCGGCAACAACCAGGGCATGGGCGACATCGAGTACTCCAAGATGCTCGACTTCTACCTGCCGCCTTGCTACCTGCGCCTGTACGACGGCCCAAGCATGAACATCGTCGATATGTGGCGCGTTCTCGGCCGCCCGATCGAAAACGGCGGCTACATCGCCGGCACCATCATCAAGCCCAAGCTGGGTCTGCGTCCCGAGCCGTTCGCGCACGCTGCTTATCAATTCTGGCTGGGCGGCGACTTCATCAAGAACGACGAGCCGCAAGGCAACCAGGTGTTCTGCCCGCTGAAGAAAGTGATGCCTCTGGTTCACGACGCGATGAAGCGCGCCATGGACGAAACCGGCCAGGCCAAGCTGTTCTCCGCCAACATCACGGCTGACGATCCTGCCGAAATGATCGCCCGCGGCGAATACATCCTGGAAACTTTCGGCTTCGAAGCGCCCAACGTGGCCTTCCTGGTCGACGGTTACGTCGCCGGCCCGACCGCCGTCACCACCGCACGCCGCAACTTCCCCAACCAGTTCCTGCACTTCCACCGTGCCGGCCACGGCGCCGTGACCAGCCCACAAGCCAAGCGCGGCTACACCGCTTTTGTGCATATCAAGATGACCCGTCTGCTGGGTGCTTCCGGCATGCACGTCGGCACCATGGGCTACGGCAAGATGGAAGGCGAAGCCAGCGACAAGCTGATCGCCTACATGATCGAACAAGACAGCGCCGACGGCCCCTTCTACCACCAGGAATGGCACGGCATGAAGGCCACCTCGCCGATCATCTCCGGCGGCATGAACGCCCTGCGCCTGCCCGGCTTCTTCCAGAACCTCGGCCACGGCAACGTGATCAACACCGCCGGCGGCGGTGCCTACGGTCACATCGACAGCCCGGCTGCCGGCGCCAAGTCGCTGCGCCAGGCCTACGAGTGCTGGAAAGCCGGTGCAGACCCGATCCAGTGGGCCAAGGAGCACAAGGAATTTGCCCGCGCTTTCGAATCCTTCCCGAAAGACGCCGACAAGATTTTCCCCGGCTGGCGCGAAAAGCTGGGCGTGCACAAGTAATCGCATCCCACACTGCGTGGCAAATCAAAACGCCAACGGCAACGTTGGCGTTTTTTTTCGCGGCGCTTCCCGCGTATTTCCCAATTGGCGCGCCGAAATGGATGGGATAGTTACGCCGACGGAAAAGCGCGCTTGTACTTTCCCGCCAGATCCGCATCCATCGTCGCCAGATGGTTGCGGAACCAGTCCGGGACGCCATCCGCTAGGTAGGCGCGGACAAACATGAGACGTCCCTTCGCGGCGCGTTCGCGCATCTGCGCCAGTTCCGCCAGCACCCGGCGATGCTCCGCCTCATGTTCCGCGCGCGACCCCAGCGCACACGCCGCCATCATCCCGCTCTCATGTTCGAAATGGGTGCGGGTGTGCTCAATCAACTCGTCGAGGATGGGGAGCAATTCCGCATCCGGCGCGTTTTGGGCGCGAATCAGCAATGCCACGAATTCACGATGGGTGGCGTCCATCTCGGGAAGGTTGAGGGCGTGTTGCTGGTCGTTCCAGGTGAATGGGGTGGGCATGGAATTAAGGGTATTGCCGAAAAGGGCATGTTACCGCGAGGCAAATAGTTGGCCCTTCAGGGCAGATAGCGGCCAATGTCGAGAGCGCCGTGGAATACGCCAAGGATGTCGATCACATCCGAATCCAACCGACGCAGATAGGCAATGCGGTAATGTCCGTAGAGTATCATCCTGACCTCGCCTTCCGGCACGCTGCGCAAGTTCGTGCCGATATCCGGAAATTTCGACAGCAGACCTGCCTTCCCAATGATACCGTCAATGACCTTGGTTGCGGCTGCCGGATTATCCTGTGCGATGTAAGCGTGTATATCTTCCAGCCAGGCCAGAGACTCATTCGTCCATCTCAATTGCCCCATGAACGGATTCTCCGCAAGGCCTCCTCATGGCTCACCACGCAATCAGCGCGGATATCGGCCAACCCGCGCTCCACCATGCGCTCGAAAGCCAACTCGCGCATGATTTCCTCATAGCTCGCATCCTCGGGCTGGGCGTCAACCACTGTGTGAATCAACGTCTTGGCGGAAGGTTTTTGTGTAGCTTGCGGGTTCATTGCTTGCTCCTGTTATTGATAGAGTAGGCTGCCAGTGTATCGCCGCCACCGAAATGACGCCACGCCATTCAAACCAGAAACATAAACATAACATTATCGTTTCAATAACAAAGCATGACTATTATTTATACAAATCCTGCGTATCATGTACATCAAATGACCACGGATACTCCCTAAGGAAAACGCTATGACCGCCTCCATCGAACAATACAAAATCCACCAGGAACCCTTTTACCAGGCGCAGGGCAACGAGGTGCAGCTTTACCAAGCCGCTTACGCCGCCCGCTTACCGGTGATGATCAAGGGGCCGACCGGCTGCGGCAAATCGCGTTTCGTCGAATACATGGCGTGGAAACTCGGCAGACCCTTGATCACGGTGGCCTGCAACGAGGATATGACCGCTTCCGACCTGGTCGGACGCTATCTGCTCGATGCCAACGGCACGCGCTGGCTGGACGGCCCGCTGACCGTCGCGGCGCGCATCGGGGCGATCTGCTACCTGGACGAAATCGTCGAGGCACGCCAGGACACCACGGTGGTGATTCACCCGCTCACCGACCACCGCCGCACCCTGCCGCTCGACAAGAAGGGCGAACTGCTCGGCGCCCATCCCGATTTCCAGCTGGTGATTTCCTACAACCCCGGCTACCAGAGCCTGATGAAGGATTTGAAGCAGTCTACCAAGCAACGTTTCACCGCCTTCGATTTCGATTACCCCGAAGCTGGGCTGGAAGCCGGCATCGTCGCCAGCGAAACCGGGCTGGAGCAAGCCACCACCGCCAAGCTGGTGAAAATCGCCGCAGCCGCGCGCAACCTCAAGGGCCACGGGCTGGATGAGGGAATCTCCACGCGCCTGCTGGTCTACGCTGCCACCCTCATCAAGGGCGGCGTGGCGCCGGTGGATGCCTGTCGCATGGCGCTGGTGCGCCCGATCACCGACGACGCGGATATTCGCGTCACCCTGGATCACGCCATCGACGCGGTGTTTGCCTGATCTCCCATGGCTGAATCAATCGCTGATTACCAGCATCCCCAGACCCGCGATTATTGGCGCAAGCTCGACTGCGGCTTCGTCGCGGTCGCCGAAGTGTTCGAGGAATGCCTCTACGAAGCGCTGTCCGTGCTCACCAAAAAGGGCATGGATGCCTACGTGGAAGCCGCACGCATCCTGGGCAAAATGGGACACGGCGCCGAACCGATCCTGATCTTCCTTGAGGAATGGCCTTCTAGCGCCGCCGTGCTCGGCGAGGATGCGCTGCCGCCGGTCATGGAACTCGTCCACAAGATGTGGAAGTCGCCCAACGGCAAGGCGGTGGCGCCTTTCCTGCAAACCCTGGCGGCGGTGGCGCGACGCCTGCACACCCGCGAGCAGATGGAGATTTACCTGGAAATCACCCTCGACCTGATGGCGCGCACCACCGGCTCGATCCACGGCTTTCACCAGACCATCCCCAGCCCCGCTCTGCCCGAATTCTTCCCGCAGGCGCCGTTCCTGGTCAGCCAACTGTCTTTGGGCGGACTGAAAAACTGGGTCGAATACGGCATCCGCAACTACGGCCACCACCCGATCCGCCAGGAGGAATATTTCGCCCTCAAGTCGCCGGACAGCCGCGCGGTGTTGCAGCGCGAACGCCACGGCACCCTGTTCTCGGATGCGGAGCGCAAGCTCGACCTGTACCTGCGCGCCCTGTGGCAGGACAACGACCATTTGGTGCCTTATTCCACCGCCTTCGACGAACTGCGCAAGCCGATTCCCTATTACGACAAACTGGGGATGCGGGTGCCGGACGTGTTTGACGACTTCATTCTCCCCTCGCCCGTGGGCGGGAGAGAGAGCAATCGGCTCCCTCTGGGAGAAATAAAAATCTCCGGTTTAGATCGTTACCGCGCCGTGCTTGCCCACATGGTCGGCCATCGCCGCTGGACGGTCGCGCAGGTCGCCGACAACTGGAGTCCCTTCCAGCGCATGGCGGTGGAATTCTTCGAAGACGCCCGCGTCGAAACCCTACTGATGCGCGAATACCCCGGCCTGCGCCGGATTTTCCTGGGACTCCATCCGCTGCCGGCGGAAGATGCCTGCGACCCGGAAACCCAGTCCTGCCTGCGTCACCGCCTGGCGATGCTGTCGCGTGCTTTCCTCGACCCGGATCATCCGTATCGCGACCCGCTGTTGCGCGAATTCGCGCGGCGCTTCCATGAACTGCTCGCAGCGGGTACAGCGAGCACCCGGGAGATCGCCGAGTTGGCGCTTGCCTACGTGACCCGCAGTCGCCGCCAGAGCGACCAGTACGCCGACATCTATTTCGACGACACCGTCATCGATTACCGCGACGACAACCGCCAGATGTGGAAATTCATCGAGGAAGGCGACGAGGAAGAAGCCTTCGACACCGAACGCAAGATCGAGCCGGGCGAGGAACTGCAAGGGCTGCCGCCGCGCCATTATCCGGAATGGGATTATTCCAGCCAAACCTACCGCCCCGATTGGGCAAGCGTCTACGAAGCCCTGCACCCGAGCGGCAACGCCGGGGAAATCGACAAGCTGCTGGAGAAAAACGCCGACCTGGCCAAGCGCCTGAAGCGCCTGCTCGACATGCTCAAGCCACAGGACAAGGTACGTATCCGCTACCAGGAGGAAGGCAGCGAGCTGGATCTGGATGTCGCCATCCGCTCGCTGATCGACTTCAAGAGCGGCGCCAACCCCGACCCGCGCATCAACATGAGCCACCGCACCAACGGGCGCGACATCGCGGTGATGCTGCTGCTCGACCTGTCGGAATCGCTCAGCGAAAAGGTCGACGGCAGCGGCCAGACCATCCTCGAACTCAGCCAGGAAGCGGTTTCCCTGCTGGCCTGGGCGATCGACAAACTGGGTGACAAATTCGCCATCGCCGGCTTCCACTCCAACACCCGCCACGAAGTGCGCTACCTGCACATCAAAGGCTACGGCGAAACCTGGAACGACGAGGTGAAAGCGCGTCTGGCGGCCATGGAAGCCGGCTACTCGACACGCATGGGGGCCGCCATGCGCCACGCCGCCCATTACCTGGAAGCGCGCCAGGCCGACAAGAAACTCATGCTGATCCTTACCGACGGCCAACCCTCCGACGTGGATACTCACGACGAACGCCTGTTGATCGAAGACGCCCGCCAGGCGGTAAAGGAACTCGATCAAAAGAACATCTACACCTACTGCATCAATCTCGATCCGAAAGCCGACGAATACGTGAGCGATATCTTCGGCAGGCAATACACCGTGATCGACAACGTCGAACGGCTGCCGGAGCGGCTGCCGGAAGTGTTTTTGGCGCTCACAAAATAACTCACAAAAACGTTAACATTTTTCCCGACATTCTTTCTGGTTTGATTTTGATTATTCATTTAGGCATAATAGGTTAGCAACATTCCGCCATTAACATTTTTCACAACATGAATAGTCTCGATCAGCCCCTGCGGGTAGAAACATTTCGCTCGGGAATATTTGTCTTTCAGATCGGCGTTGACCTTGCGGCTGCGCAACCCCTTATTGATCGTATCGAGGATGCACACAAGCGTTTTTCCACCATACCAATTCTTCCGGTAATCGCCACACAACTCGAAAAGGAAGCGCTGGTTTCCAGCGTGTTCGGCACCAATACCATAGAGGGCGGCACCCTTACCGAGGAGGAGACGGCCACCGTCTTGGCAGCGCCGGAAAATGCCCGTGAGGAAAAAGAACTTCGGGTAGCCAACATTCGGCGCGCTTACGAGATTGCCGACAATTTCGCCGAGAACGCACTTGGCAGCCCCCAACTACAGGGCGAATCTGGATTTGCTACGCCCGTCTTGGAATTCATGCTAAAGGATCTGCACAAGGCAGTCACCGCCGGGCTAAGCCACCCACACAACATTCCCGGCGAGTACCGTACAAACCACAAGGATCAACGTACCCAAGTTGGCGATGCCGAGCACGGTGGCATTTACACCCCACCAAAATGTCGTGAGGATATTGATGCGCTAATGAGGCAGTTCCTCGAATGGCTGAATTCAGATGCAATGCGAAGCTTGTCGCCGCTTATTCGCGCACCGCTGACACATTATTATTTCGAGCGCATCCATCCATTTTGGGATGGCAATGGACGGGTTGGGCGGGTATTGGAAGCGCTTGTCATGAAGTGTGCCGGCTACCAATATGCGCCATTCGCACTGTCGAAATACTACCTGGAACACATTGACGACTACTTCAATGCCTTCAACCTCGCACGTAAGGAAGAGGCGAAAAAGTCCCCTTATCCAAATCAGGTTTTTGTTGAACTGTTCTTAAGAGGGATGCTAGACGCCTTTAATCGACTTCATGACAGGGTCAACCGCCTAATCGGGTTAATGCTCTATAACAACCAACTCTACTTCCTGCGGCAGGGAAAACAAATCAACGACCGCCAATACACGATTATTGCCAACTTACTTCCCCATGGGCATGAACACAACTTGGTGGAAGTTAAGGCGCAGCCTTGGTTCACTGCACTTTACCTGAAGCTTTCCCATATGACCCAAACTCGCGACCTGCACGGCCTTGTCGACAAGGGGTTGATCGAACTCGGCAAGAACAGTCTGAAATTGCGGGTTTATTAGGCGGGGAAATAACGGCACGGGGAATGACAGGTGCGGCTTCCGCCGCACCTGCAAGCATCGAGAATGCTCAGTGCGAAACGCGAGTAGTGCCGCTACCCGTCAGCAGCCGCACCCGTTCGCCGGAGCGGAATATTTCGTCGGCTTCCTGGGTTACCGCGATCAGACGGCCGTCGTCGAGCTTCACGGTGATTTCCAGGCCGTTCTTCTTGTTCATACCGCCTTCGATGGCGCTGCCCGCCACCCCACCCGCCACGGCGCCGAGGACGCTGCCGATGATCGAGCCCTTGCCGCCGCCCACGTTGCTGCCCGCCACGCCACCGATCACCGCGCCGGCCACCGTGCCTGCGCCGCTCTGCCGCCCCTCGATCTGCACCTGGCGCACGCTTTCCACCACCCCCATCTTGACTTCCATGGCGTGGCGGGTCTGTCCGGGTGAGTAAGCGCTCCCTGAGAGGCTACTCGCGCAGCCGCCCAAGGTGAACAGGATAAGCGATACGGTAACGATACGCAGGCTGTGCTTGTTCATGGTGTGACTCCTATTCCAGTGAGGTTCCAAAGGTTTCCTTGAAGCGCGCCAGGATTTCCGCACGGCTCGGCGCATGATTCTGCCCGCCGCGGCTGGCGATCTTGAGCGAGCCCATCAGTGAGGCCAGGCGCCCGGTCAGGCTCCAATCCATGCCTTGCGCCATGCCGTACAGGAGTCCGGCGCGGTAGGCATCGCCGCAGCCGGTCGGGTCGACCACTTCGGTTGCGGTGGCACAGGGAATTTCCAGCACTTGCCCGTCCGCGTAAATTGTCGAGCCCTTGCCGCCCTGGGTGACCACCAGCGCCTTGACCTGTTTCGCCAGTTGCTCCAACGTTTGACCGGTGCGCTCCTGCATGAGTTGCGCCTCGTAGTCGTTCATCGCCACGTAATCGGCGAGATTCACGAAATTCAGCAGTTCCTCACCGTTGAACATCGGCAAGCCCTGGCCGGGATCGAAAATGAAGGGGGTGCCTGCCGCGTGGAAATCCCGCGCGTGCTGGAGCATCCCGTCGCGCCCATCCGGGGCGACGATGCCCAGCCCCACCTGCTGCGCATCGCGGACGTGGTTATGATGGGAGAAATTCATCGCACCGGGATGGAAGGCGGTGATCTGGTTATCGTCGAGATCGGTGGTGATGAAGGCTTGCGCGGTATAGGCCTCGGGCACGGTACGCACGTGATCCTGCACCAAGCCCAGCTTGGTCAGGCGTTGCGCGTAGGGCGAGAAATCCTCGCCGACGGTTGCCATGATGAGCGGTTTTCCGCCCAGTAATTGCAGGTTGTACGCGATGTTTCCGGCACACCCGCCGAACTCGCGGCGCATGTCTGGCACCAGGAAAGCGACGTTCAAAATGTGGATCTTTTCAGGCAGGATGTGGTTCTTGAACTGGTCGTGAAACACCATGATGGTGTCGAAGGCGAGCGAGCCGCAAATCAGGGTGCGCATGAGTAGTCTCGGAGTCGGTTGAAAATTGGCGAAGTATAACAGTAAGGCGCATCCCAAAAGAAAAGCGGCCGAAGCCGCCTTTCTTTCTTCCAGGATTACCGAACGCTTACTTGATAACCGCGTTCAATTCACCCTTGGCATAACGAACCGCCATGTCGTCCATCGAGATGATCTTGATCTTGGACGCTTGACCGGCGGAGCCGAAGGCTTCGAAGCGTGCCTTGCAGATGTCCTTCATGGCGTCGCGCGCGACGGCGTAGAACTTGCGCGGATCGAAGTTCTTGCGGTTTTCCGCCAGATGCTTACGGATCGCGCCGGTGGAGGCCATGCGCAGGTCGGTGTCGATGTTCACTTTGCGCACGCCGTGCTTGATGCCTTCGACGATTTCCTCGACCGGTACGCCGTAGGTTTGGCCCATGTCGCCGCCGTTTTCGTTGATGATTTTGAGCCAGTCCTGCGGCACCGAGCTGGAGCCGTGCATCACCAGGTGGACATTGGGGATGCGCTCATGGATTTCCTTGACGCGGTCGATGCGCAGGATCTTGCCGGTGGGCTTGGCGGTGAACTTGTAGGCGCCGTGGGAGGTGCCGATGGCGATGGCCAGCGCATCCACCTGGGTGGCCTTGACGAATTCGGCGGCTTCGTTGGGGTCGGTCAGGAGTTGGTCGTGCGACAGCACGCCTTCCGCGCCGTGGCCGTCTTCCTTCTCGCCGTGGCCGGATTCCAGGGAACCCAGGCAGCCCAATTCGCCTTCCACCGACACGCCGACGGCGTGGGAAATTTCCGCCACCTTGCGGGTGACTTCGACGTTGTACTCGAAACTGGACGGGGTCTTGCCGTCAGCCAGCAAGGAGCCGTCCATCATCACCGAGGAGAACCCCGAGCGGATCGACTGAATACATACCGACGGGCTGGCGCCGTGATCCTGGTGCATGACCACCGGGATTTCCGGGTGCGCTTCGATGGCGGCCAGGATCAGGTGACGCAGATAGGCCTCGCCGGCGTATTTGCGGGCGCCGGCGGAACCTTGCATGATCACCGGGGAATTGCACTCGGCGGCGGCTTCCATGATCGCCTGCACTTGTTCCAGGTTGTTGACGTTGAACGCCGGCAGGCCGTAACCGTGTTCGGCAGCGTGATCGAGCAATTGACGCATAGAGACTAATGCCATAGTTTTTCTCCTCAAAGTAACTGTTGTAAATTTTGCCCCGCTTGGTTCCGGCGGGAATTTCCCGTTTCTACATGTGCTCGCCAACCCGCACAATCTTCATGGTGTTGGTACCGCCCGACTTGCCGATGGGTTCGCCGATGGTCAGCACGATCAAGTCGCCTTCGTTCACCGCGCCGCGGCGCAGCAATTCCTGTTCGGCGGCAAGCAGGGTTTTTTCGCGGTCGTCGGTTTCCGCGTTTTCAAAACGGATCGGGTAAACGCCGCGATACAGGGTGAGCTTGCGGCGTGTTTCGGTGACCGGCGACAGCGCGAAGATCGGCACATCGGAAGCGATCCGCGACATCCACAAGGCGGTCGAGCCGGATTCGGTCAACGCGGCAATCGCCTTGATATCCAGGTGATGTGCGGCGTAGATCGCCGACATGGCAATCGACTGGTCGATCTTGGTGAATTCGCGGGTCAGATCGAGATTCAGCGCGTCGGTGGCGTGTTCCTTCTCCGCCTCGATACACACCCGGTCCATGGCTTCCACCGCTTCCACCGGGTACAGGCCGGCGGCGGTTTCGGCGGAGAGCATCACCGCGTCGGTGCCGTCGATCACCGCGTTGGCCACGTCGGAAACCTCGGCGCGGGTGGGGATCGGGCTGGTAATCATCGATTCCATCATCTGGGTGGCGGTGATGGCCAGCTTGTTCTTCATGCGCGCCATGCGGATCATGCGCTTTTGCAGGGCGGGAACCGCGGCATCGCCGACTTCCACGCCGAGATCGCCGCGCGCCACCATGATGGCGTCGGAGGCGCTCAAGATGCCCTCCAACTCGCCGATGGCCTCGGCACGCTCGATCTTCGCCACCAGCAGGCTCTTGCCGCCGGCCGCCTGCATCAGGCGGCGCGCCAGCAGCATGTCCCCGCCGTCGCGGGGGAAGGAGACCGCAATGTAGTCGGCCTTCAATTCTGCAGCGGTCTTGATGTCCGCCATGTCCTTGTCGGTCAACGCGGAAGCCGAGAGGCCACCGCCTTCGCGGTTGATGCCCTTGTTGTTGGAGAGCACGCCGCCGTTCACCACCGAACAGATGATTTCTCCACCGGAGACCTGTTCGACGGTCATCACGATACGTCCGTCGTCGAGCAGCAGGCGGTCGCCGGCTTTCACGTCGTGGGTGAGTTCCTTGTAATCCAGCCCGACCCGGTCCTGGTTGCCCAGGGTGCAATCGGCGTCGAGGATGAACTGGTCGCCCTTGGCCAGGGTGATCTTGCCTTCGGCGAATTTGCCGATGCGGATTTTCGGGCCTTGCAGGTCGACCAGCACGCCCACCGGACGGTGGTTCTCACGGGCCAGGGAGCGCACCAGTTCAGCGCGTTGGATATGTTCCTCCGGGGTGCCGTGCGAGAAATTCAGGCGCACGACGTCGATGCCCGCTAGGATCATCCGGTTCAGCATCTCGGGAGAGCTGGACGCCGGGCCGAGCGTGGCGACGATCTTGGTTCTTCTTCGCATATTTTCCTATCGGTTATCGCGGGCCTATTAAGTAAAAGCAGTTTTTAGTTTTGAATGTTGAGTGTTTAGTCGTGGAAGGCGCTTCGCGCCAGACTTAAATAGCGACGCGCTTTGCGCGACGACATCAACTAAACACTCACCACTAAACACTTAAGACTGTTGTTAGCATAGGCCCACGATATTGAGGCAATGTGACGGATGATTACTGGGCAGCACGCTTTTCCAGGATTTCCACGGCAGGCAGTTTCTTGCCTTCGAGGAATTCCAGAAAGGCGCCGCCGGCGGTGGAGATGTACGAAACCTTGTCATAGATGTCGTACTTCTGAATGGCGGCGATGGTGTCGCCGCCGCCCGCCAGGGTGAAGGCCTTGGTATCGGCAATCGCCTGGGCGATTTTCTTGGTGCCTGCGCCGAACTGGTCGAATTCGAATACGCCGACCGGGCCGTTCCATACCACGGTGCCAGCCTTCATGATGATGTCTACGAGTTCATCAGCGGATTTCGGGCCGATGTCAAAAATCATGTCGTCGTCAGCCACGGCCCCCGCGTCCTTCAACACGGCGGGTTCGTTGGCGTCGAACTGCTTGCCGCACACCACGTCCACGGCGATGGGGATGGTCGCGCCACGCGCGGTCATCTTGGTCATCAGGGCTTGGGCGGTGGGGATCAGGTCGGCTTCGCACAGCGACTTGCCGACGTTCTTGCCGGTCGCAGCCAGGAAGGTGTTGGCGATACCGCCGCCGACCACCATCTGGTCAACTTTTTCGGAAAGCGATTCGAGCACCGTCAGCTTGGTGGATACCTTGGAGCCGCCGACGATGGCGACCATCGGGCGGGCCGGGCTGAGTAGCGCCTTGGTCAGGGCTTCGAGTTCTTCGGTCAGCAGAATGCCGGCGCAGGCCACCGGAGCAAACTGGGCGACGCCGTAAGTAGAGGCTTCGGCGCGGTGCGCGGTGCCGAACGCATCCATCACGAACACGTCGCACAGAGCCGCGTATTTCTTGGCGGTTTCTTCGACGTTCTTCTTTTCGCCCTTGTTGACGCGGCAGTTTTCCAGCAGCACGACTTCGCCTTCGGCGACTTCAAAACCACCGTCCACCCAATCCTTGATGAGGCGCACCGGCTTGCCGAGTTTGGCGGACATCACTTCGGCCACCGGCTGGAGGGAGTTCTCTGCTGCCCACTCGCCTTCGGTGGGGCGCCCCAGATGGGAAGTCACCATCACCTTGGCACCGGCCTTCATGGCGTGCGCTATGGTCGGCATGGAAGCGGTGATGCGGGCGTCGGAAGTGACTTTGCCTTCTTTGACGGGGACATTCAGGTCGGCGCGGATGAAGACGCGCTTGCCCTTCAAGTCCAGGTCGGTCATTTTGATGACTTTCATATTTTTCTCCTGTCGATGTGTAAGGTGTAAGGGATAGGTGGGCCTATGCCTTGCAACTCACGGTTGTAGGGTGGACACGGGGTTTCGTGTCCACGCGGTGCGACAAGGTGGACACGAAACCCCGTGTCCACCCTACCAGGCTTACTTAGCGACGTGCTCGACCAGACGCAACATGTTGCAGGTGTAGCCATACTCGTTGTCGTACCAGGCCACGACCTTGACGAAGGTGCCGTCCAGGGCGATGCCGGCTTCGGCGTCGAAGGTGGAGGGGGCGCTATGACCCACGAAGTCGGTGGAAACCACCTTCTCTTCGGTGTAGCCCAGAACGCCCTTCATTGCGCCTTCGGACGCAGCCTTCATGGCCTTGCAGATGTCTTCGTACTTGGCTTCCTTGTTCAGTTCCACGGTCAGGTCGACCACCGAAACGTCGGAAGTCGGGACGCGGAAGGCCATGCCTGTGAGCTTCTTGTTCAGCTCGGGAATAACCTTGCCGACGGCCTTGGCAGCGCCGGTAGAGGAAGGAATGATGTTTTCCAGGATGCCGCGACCACCGCGCCAGTCCTTCTTGGACGGGCCGTCAACAGTTTTCTGGGTGGCGGTGGCAGCATGCACCGTGGTCATCAGACCGCGCTTGATGCCCCAGTTGTCGTTCAACACCTTGGCGACCGGCGCCAGGCAGTTGGTGGTGCAGGAAGCGCCGGAAACGATGGCTTCGCCCGCGTACTTGTCGTGGTTCACGCCGTACACGAACATCGGGGTGTCGTCCTTGGAAGGCGCGGATTGCACGACCTTCTTGGCACCGGCGGCGATGTGCGCCTGGCAGGATTCGGTGGTCAGGAAGAAACCGGTGCAGTCGATGACCAGGTCGGCGCCGACTTCGTTCCACTTCAGGTTGACCGGGTCTTTTTCGGCGGTCAGGCGGATGGTCTTGCCGTTAACCACCATGTTGCCACCGTCGACCTTGATGTCGCCGTTGAAGCGGCCATGCACGGAGTCGTACTTGAGCATGTAAGCCAGGTACTCGGGTTCGAGCAGGTCGTTGATGGCGACGATTTCGATGCCGGGGAAGTCCTTGGCGACAGCACGGAACACCATGCGACCGATACGACCAAAACCGTTGATACCTACTTTAATTGCCATAATTATCTCCTTGGGAAGTTGAACTGGTAATTATGAACCGCAACGGCGCGCGATGCACCGTTGCGGCTGTTGTTTTTTTGAGATTACAGAACGCCCTTGACGGTGTTCACCACGTTCTCGACGGTGAAGCCGAAGTGCTTGAACAACTCGCCAGCCGGAGCGGATTCACCGAAGCTGTGCATACCCACCACCGCGCCGTCGCCGACGTATTTGTACCAGCCGTCGGTGATGCCGGCTTCCACGGCCACGCGCTTCACGCCCTTGGGCAAAACGCTGTCCTTGTAGGCTTGATCCTGGCGGTCGAAGACGTTGGTGGAGGGCATCGACACCACGCGGGTAGCCACGCCCTGCTCGTCCAGCACCTTCTTGGCGTCGAGCGCCAGTTGCACTTCGGAGCCGGTGGCGATCAGCACCACCTTGGGATTGGCGGCATCGGCCATCACGTAGGCACCCTTGGCGATGTTGGCGATCTGTGCGGCATCGCGCTTCTGGAAGTTGAGGTTCTGACGGCTGAAAATCAGGCTGCTCGGGCCAGTGGTTTTTTCCACCGCCGCAGTCCAGGACACAGCGGATTCCACCGTATCGCAAGGACGCCACACGTCCATGTTGGGGATCATGCGCAAGGTAGCGGTCTGTTCCACCGGCTGATGGGTCGGGCCGTCTTCGCCAAGACCGATGGAGTCGTGGGTGAACACGTAGATCACGCGCTGTTTCATCAGGGCCGACATGCGCAACGCATTGCGGGCATATTCCGAGAACATCAGGAAGGTGCCACCGAACGGTAGCAGGCCGCCGTGCAAGGCCATGCCGTTCATGATGTGCGACATGCCGAATTCACGCACGCCGTAGCTGATGTAGTTGCCGGTGCTCTTGCCCTTGACGTGGTGAGCACCCGTCCAGTTGGTCAGATTCGAGCCGGTCAGGTCGGCGGAACCGCCGAGGAACTCGGGCAGCGCCGGAACCAGGCCGTTGATGCAGTTCTGCGAAGCCTTGCGGGTGGCGATGGTTTCCGCTTTTTCATTGGTCTTGGCGACGAATTCGGCGGCGTGCTGCTTCCAGTTGGTCGGCAATTCGCCGTTCATGCGGCGCTTGAATTCAGCAGCTTCCTGGGGGAAGGCTGCGCTGTATTCAGCGAACTTGTTGTTCCACAAGGTTTCCAGCCCCTGGCCCTTGGTACGGCAGTCCCAGCCTTCGTAAACGTCGGCGGGAACCTCGAACGGCGGGTAATTCCAGCCGATGTGGGCGCGGGTGGCGGCGATTTCAGCGTCACCCAAGGCGGCGCCGTGTACGTCGTGGGTGCCTTCCTTGTTGGGGGAACCCTTGCCGATAACCGTCTTGCAGCAAATCAGGGTGGGCTTGTCGGTGTTGCGCTTGGCCAACTGCACGGCAGCATCCACCGCCACCGAGTCATGACCGTCGACGCCGGCAATCACCTGCCAGCCGTAGGCTTCGAAACGCTTGGCGGTATCGTCGGTGTACCAGCCTTCGATGTGACCGTCGATGGAAATGCCGTTGTCGTCCCAGAAGGCGATCAGCTTGCCCAGGCCCCAGGTGCCGGCCAGCGCGCAGGCTTCGTGGGAGATGCCTTCCATCATGCAACCGTCGCCGAGGAACACGTAAGTATTGTGGTTGACGATTTCGTGGCCGGGCTTGTTGAATTCAGCGGCCAGCAGTTTTTCCGCCATCGCCATGCCCACCGCGTTGGTGATGCCCTGGCCGAGCGGGCCGGTAGTGGTTTCCACACCGACCGTGTAACCGTACTCGGGATGACCCGGCGTCTTGGAATGCATCTGGCGGAACTTCTTCAGTTCGTCCATCGGCAGATCGTAGCCGGTCAGATGCAGCAGGGAATAAATCAGCATCGAGCCGTGGCCGTTGGACTGCACGAAACGGTCGCGATCGAACCACTTGGGGTTAGCCGGGTTGTGGCGCAGATGATGATTCCACACTACTTCGGCGATTTCCGCCATGCCCATCGGGGCACCGGGGTGACCGGAGTTGGCTTTTTGTACCGCGTCCATTGAAAGTGCGCGAATTGCGTTCGCCAGGTCTTTACGAGTTGCCATCGACTAATTCCTTTTTCTCGTGGGATAAGGTTTTTGAAAAATTTGATTATTACCCACTCGCCGGAAGTTGGGCAATCATACATTTTTATTGTTACCGGAATTTTTTTTATAGATAAAAGATATAAGAGTTGGCTTTTATTCATTAATAATCATGAGGATGCGCCGCCAATTCCAGACAAAACAATCCTTTATTCTATTCGCCCGCGTACCCAGGCCTTCCATTGAGCAAACAAGCCGGGATCGAGCGCCGCGATGACCGAGCGTTTCCACAGGTCGTCGCTCCAGAAATCATCGCAGGTCAGCGTGCAAAGCGCGCCGCCGGCCTCTTCGAGGATCAGCGCGCCGGCGACATAATCCCATAGTTTTTGCCCGCCATGCAGGTAAAGGTCGAAGCGACCGGCGGCGGTATAACACCAGTCCAGGGCGCTCGCGCCGAAGTTGCGTTGCGAGGAAAAAGGCGGTGCGGCGGCGATGTCGCGGGCCAATTCGCGCGACAGGCGTTTCAGGTCGACCGCCGCCATGGTGTGGTGGAACGCCGGCACATGCGCCTTGATCGGCAGGCGCACCCCGTTGAGGAAAGCTCCCCGGCCCTGTTCGGCATAAAACATCTCGTCGGACACCGGATCGTAGACCGCCCCCAGCACGCTGCGCCCACCCCGCACCAGCCCGACCGATACCGCGAAATAGGGCAGTCCGTTGACGAAGTTGGAAGTTCCGTCGATTGGGTCGATACACCACAGGCCGCTTTGCCCGGCCTCTTTCCACAGGGCTTCCTGCTCGGTCACCGACATTTCCTCGCCCAGCACCGGGCAATCCAGCACCGCCTGCAAACCGGTCACCAAAGCGGCCTGCGACGCCACGTCGGCCTCGGTAAAGAGGCTGCCGTCGCTCTTCTGCTGGCGCGCCACCTTGAGATAGCGCGGCATGATTTCGGCCAGCGCGACGGATTTGATGGTGGATAGGACGGACTGGAGCATGGGCGAAGTCGAGAAAAGAGAGTTGCGGGGCGAGAGTGTTATGCCTCTCTCCATTTGATTGAACAGCCCATGCTGGGGATTTGCTCGCGCGGCCCCTGGCCGGTGAGCGCCACTTCTTTCATGCCCTCGAACAGGTCGCGGCGCACATCGGCAGCGGCGGCTTCCTTGCGCGATTCGTCGAGACGGCCCCGGTATTGCAATTCCAGGTCGGCGTTGAAACCGAAGAAATCCGGAGTGCACACCGCGCCGTAGGTTTGGGCGACTTGTTGGGATTCGTCCCACAGGTAGGGGAAGGGATAGCCGAATTCCGCAGCGACCGCTTGCATGTTGGTGAAGGAATCCTCGGGATAATCCGCCGGGTCGTTGGCCATGATCGCCACGCTGTTGATGCCCAGCGCCTGCAACTCGCGGCAATCGCGGATGATGCGCTCGCGGATCGCCTTTACATACGGGCAATGATTGCAGATAAACATCACCAGCAAGCCCTTGGGGCCACGCAGGTCGGCGAGGCGATGACGCTTGCCGTCGGTGCCGGGCAAATCGAAATCCGGGGCTTTCCAACCGAAATCGCATAGCGGCGTCTGCAAACTCACCATAACCCGTCTCTCCCCCGTCGATGAATAACTTTATACTAACACCAAAATTACCGGATTTTGGATCAAGAAGATGACAGTTTCGCGTTTTTACTGCCCCGAACCGCTTGCCGGCGGCACCCAGGTCGCCTTGCCCGAACAGGCCGCGCACCATGCCGCCAAGGTGCTGCGCCTGCGCGAAGGCGATGCCATCGCCCTGTTCGACGGCAGGGGCGGCGAATACGCCGCCACCATCGCCAGCATCGGCAAGCGCGAAGTCATCGCCACTCTCGCCGAACACCACGCCAGGGAATGCGAGTCGCCGCTCGGCATCACCCTCGCCCAAGCCATTTCCGCCGGCGAAAAAATGGATTTGACCCTGCAAAAAGCCACCGAACTGGGCATCAATGCGATCCAGCCCCTGGAAAGCGAACGCAGCGTGGTAAAACTCTCCGGCGAGCGCGCCGAAAAGCGCGCCGCCCACTGGCAGGGCGTGGTGATCTCCGCCTGCGAACAATGCGGACGCAACCGCGTGCCCCCGGTCGCGCCTATCCGCCGCTACACCGATTGGCTGGGCGAAGCCGGCAAGGAAAGCCGGCGCCTAATGCTTTCCCCCAGCGCCACGCAAAGCCTGCGGGACTTGCCCGCGCCGGATCTGCCGGTTACCCTACTGATCGGACCGGAAGGCGGATTTTCCGAAAACGAAATTGCCGCCGCCACGATGTGCGGCTTTACCCCGGTCAGACTGGGCGCGCGCATCCTGCGCACGGAAACCGCCGCACTCGCCGCCTTGGCGGCCATGCAGGCCTTATGGGGAGACTTTTGATGGGGAAATGGAAACGCGACTAATGGCATCCAAAGAAGCCCGCGCCCGCATCAAACTCAACAAACTACTGGAAGAATCCGGGTGGCGTTTTTTCGACGGTGTTCATGGCAAGGCCAACATTGTCCTGGAACCCAAGGTCAAGCTGACAAAGGCCGTCATCGACGCCCTCGGCGATAATTTTGAAGAAACCTCCAACGGCTTTATTGATTTCCTGCTACTGGACGAAAGCGGCTTTCCGCTGGTCGTGCTCGAAGCCAAGGCTGAGGACAAAAACCCGCTGATCGGCAAGGAGCAGGCGCGCAAATACGCCAAGTCCCAAAACTGCCGGTTCATCATCCTTTCCAACGGCAACCTGCATTATTTCTGGGACCTGGAGCAGGGCAACCCGCACATCATTACCCGCTTCCCTTCGCCAGACTCGATCAAGGGCTATCACCGCTTCCAGCCCAACCCGCAGAAACTCATCACCGAGTTGCTGGGCAAGGACTACATTGCGCTCACGCAACTGCCGTACTACGCTGCCGAAGCGGGCTGGAACAACCCGGCAGAACGCGAAGACTTCATTCATAAAAACCGCCTGCGCTTCCTGCGCGATTACCAGAAGCGTGCCGTGCAGGCGATCCAGGATGCCGTCGCCGAAGGGCACAGCCGCTTCCTGTTCGAAATGGCCACCGGCACGGGCAAGACGCTCACTGCCGCCGCCGTCATCAAGCTATTTCTGCGCACCGGCAATGCCCGCCGCGTGCTGTTCCTGGTAGACCGGCTGGAACTGGAAGACCAGGCCAACAAAGCTTTCGTCGCCTACCTGAAAAACGACTACACCTCGGTCATCTACAAAGAGCGGCGCGACGAATGGCGCAAGGCCGAGATTGTCGTCACCACGGTACAGTCGTTGCTGTTCAACGACAAATACAAACGCCTGTTCTCACCCACCGATTTCGACTTGGTGATTTCCGATGAAGCGCACCGCTCCATCGGCGGCAACGCCCGCGCCGTATTCGAGTATTTCGTCGGCTACAAGCTGGGGCTTACCGCCACGCCGCGCGACTACCTGAAGCAATTCGATACCAGCAAACCCACCACCCGCCACCCACGCGAACAGGAACGGCGGCTCCTGCTCGACACCTACCGCACCTTTGGCTGCGAGAGCAGCCAGCCCACTTTCCGCTACTCGCTGCTGGATGGCGTGCGCGAAGGTTTCCTCATCAACCCGGTGGTGGTGGATGCACGCACCGACATCACCACGCAACTGCTGTCCAACGAGGGTTACGCCGTCGCGGCACCCGCCCCTGAAGGCGAGGCCAGCGAAGAAACCTTCTTCCAGAAGGATTTCGAGAAGAAATTTTTCTCCGACGCGACCAATCGCCTGTTCTGTGAAACCTTCCTGAAAAACGCGCTGCGCGATCCGGTCAGCCATGAACTCGGCAAGTCCATCGTCTTCGCCGTCAGCCAGAACCACGCCGCCACGCTCACGCAAATCCTCAACGAACTGGCCGACGCCATCTGGCCCGGCAAGTACCAATCCGATTTCGCCGTGCAGGTCACCTCGCTGATTCCCGATGCCCAGCAATACACCATCAACTTCACCAACAACAACCTGCTCGGCTCGGCCAATTTTCTCGACGGCTACAAGACCAGCAAGGCGCGGGTCTGCGTAACGGTGGGCATGATGACCACCGGCTACGACTGCCCGGACATCCTCAACCTCGGCCTGATGCGCCCGATCTTCTCGCCCTCCGATTTCGTCCAGATCAAGGGGCGCGGCACGCGCAAGCACAGCTTCCTGGAACAGCTTTTCGACAAGGCGCTCAAGGAGCAGATTGGCAAGCAGGACAAGACTCAGTTCAAGCTGTTCGACTTCTTCGCCAACTGCGAATACTTCGAGGAAAAGTTCAACTACGACGAAGTGCTGAAGCTGCCGCGTCCGGGAATGAGTGAAGGACAGGACACTGGCGGCGGCACGACCATCGGCCCCACTGGGGAATACATCTACGGCGGCACCGATGCGGTCGCTTCATTTGCCGAACAGCCGGTCGGCGCGCAGGGCATGAAAATCGACCGCATGTTCTTCGAAGGTTTCGAGAACACCGTAAAGGCCGATCCCGTCTTGCAGCAACAGGTGGAAAACGAGCAATGGGACCAGGCCATCGACTACATCACCACGCAGCTTTTCGACAAGCCCGCCGAGTTCTACACCCTCGACAAACTGCGCCGCGCCGCCGGGGTGGACCGCCGCCTGACACTGCGCGAGATACTGGAAAAGATTTTCGGCCTGATTCCCTACTTCAAGGCCAAGGACGAACTGCTCGACGACGAATTCCAGAAATTCCTGCTCGATGCCTCGACTGAAGACCTCGAAAAGCAGGCCGACAAGATCGTCGCCATGAAATACTACTTCAAAGCCTACGCCACCGATGGCCGCCTGCGCGACATCATCGACAAAAAACGCCTGACCGATCTCAACGTCAATCCCACCTTCGGCATGGCCGACTTCAAGGCCGTGCCCAAGGAATGGCGCGACAAGATACCGGAGTACGTGAAAGACTACGTGCCCCTCAACCAGTTCATGTAAGGAATACCAATCTTCATGCTCGACACCGACACCAAGCGGCGCATCGACTCCTGCCGCGACATCCTCGTTGGCAAGGTGCCCGATCCGAAATCCCAGGTTGAACAGATCACCATCGCGCTGATCTACAAGTTCATGGACGACATGGACGCAGAGGCCGAGGAACTGGGCGGCACGCGCAGCTTCTTCACCGGCGACCATGCCCAATACGGCTGGGCCAAACTCATGGCCCCCAGCATGGGCGGTTTCGACGTGCTGGCGCTGTATTCCGAAGCGATTCAAAAGATGAACGAAAACCCCGGCATTCCGCCGCTGTTCCGCGACATCTTCAAGAACGCCTATCTGCCCTACCGCGACCCGGAAACCCTGCGCAGCTTTTTGAAAGAAATAGACGGCTTCACCTACGACCATTCCGAACGGCTGGGCGACGCCTTCGAATACCTGCTCTCCGTGCTCGGCAGCCAGGGCGACGCCGGCCAGTTCCGCACCCCGCGTCACATCATCGACTTCATGGTCGAAATCATCGACCCGAAGAAGAACGAAAGCATCCTCGACCCCGCCTGCGGCACGGCGGGCTTCCTGATTTCCGCCTGGAAGCACATCCTCAAGCACAACACCAAGGAGCGCAGCGGCGACCTGCTCACCCCCGACGAGCGCCAATACCTCGCCGCCAATATCCACGGCTACGACATCTCGCCGGACATGGTGCGCCTCAGCCTGGTCAACCTGTACCTGCACGGTTTCACCGACCCGCACGTGGTCGAATACGATACCCTGACCAGCGAAGAGAGGTGGAACGAAACCGCCGACGTCATCCTCGCCAACCCGCCCTTCATGTCGCCGAAGGGCGGCATCAAGCCGCACAAGCGTTTTTCCGTGCAGGCCACGCGCTCCGAAGTGCTGTTCGTCGATTACATGGCCGAGCACCTCAGCCCGCAGGGCCGGGCGGCGATTGTTGTGCCGGAAGGGATCATCTTTCAGAGTGGTACGGCCTACAGGCAACTGCGCGAAATGCTGGTGAAGAACGCCCTGGTGGCGGTGGTGTCGCTGCCGGCGGGGGTGTTCAACCCCTACAGCGGCGTCAAGACCTCGATCCTGATTCTCGACAAGCGGCTGGCCAAAACGACGGACAGCGTGCTGTTCGTCAAGGTGGAAAACGACGGTTTTAACCTCGGCGCGCAACGGCGCGCGGTGATGGGGAGCGACCTACCGCAGGCAGTGCGGCACTTGCGGGAATTTTTTGCCGATGCCGAGGCATTTGAGAGCAACGCGATGGCGCATAAGGTGGCGCGGGCGCGGATCGGCGAGAACGGGGAATGGAATTTGAGCGGGGAGCGGTATCAATCCGAACCAAAAGTTCAGACTTCCTTTGAAATTGCCCTGCTAGGCGATGTCGTCAGCACTATCACGCCCCCAGCCAAGTTGCAGAAGGAGTCATATTCCGCTGAAGGCCGCTATCCAATCATCGATCAATCGCAACAGGAAATCGCTGGCTGGACTGATGACGAGCTTGCGGTCATCCATCCGACAAAGCCTTTGGTAATTTTTGGTGATCATACCTGTGCGGTTAAACTGGTCAGGCGGCCATTTGTGCAGGGAGCGGACGGCATCAAGATTCTTGAAACGAGCAGTGCATTGCAGCCTGCGTTTCTCTTCTACTTCCTGAAGACAAGTCCTCTCGAATCAGATGGCTACAAACGTCATTTCACTGACCTGAAACGTAAAAGAATTCCTCTTCCGCCTCTCGCCATCCAGCAAGAAATCGTCGCGGAAATCGAGGGCTATCAGAAGGTCATCGATGGCGCTCGGCAGGTGGTCGGCAATTACCAGCCTCGCATTGTCGTGCAGGCGGATTGGCCCGTTTTGCCGCTGGGTGATATTTGCGTCGCTATTTTGACCGGACCGTTCGGTAGCGCGCTACATCAGAGCGACTATGTTCCCAATGGCGTTCCTGTTGTTAACCCACAGAATATTGTTGACGGAGCAATCGTCAAAGACGGAGCCAAGTCGGTATCCGAATCAACCCGAGACCGATTGAAAGATTTTTCGCTTCGCGAGAACGACATTGTGATTGGGCGACGTGGTGAAATGGGGCGATGTGCGGTTATCACTAGAAACATGAGTGGGTGGCTTTGCGGAACGGGGTGTTTCGTCATTCGGCTAAAGGAAGCATACGATCCTCGTTTCATTTTCTATTGCCTTGCCTCTTCAGAAGTAAAGGCTCGTCTTGAACAGCAAGCGGTAGGTGTAACCATGTTGAATTTGAATCAGGGAATACTCTCATCCCTTCAAATGGCTACTCCGCCGATCGATACCCAGCGCGCTATAGTCGCCGAGATCGAGGCCGAGCAAGCCTTGGTCAATGCCAACAAGGAATTGATTACCCGCTTCGAGGCCAAGATTAAGGCCACCATCAACCGCGTCTGGGGCGAAGCCGGGTAAGCCATGGACGACGCGCTGGCGATCCGCGATTACCTCCCCAATTCGTTCAAGAACCAGAACGATGGGGATTACATTGCGTTCCTGTGGGAAGTGTTCGAAAGCAACTACGAAAGCGAGAAATACCAGTTCGCCATGCTGGCGTACCACATGCTTTACATGAGCTTCGTGTATTTCTCGGTGTGGCAGATCAAGTTAAGCCGCCCGGCGGATTTCGCCAACGCAGTGATCTTCCAGCAGAAGGAGAAAGAGTTGCTGACCGCCTCCTCACCCTTTACCTTCAGCGAAGTGCAGGAACGCAGCATTTTCAAGTTTCTCCGGCTGGCGGGATGCGAGCAGCAGCACATCGGCCAGTTCCAGAAGCTAGTGGATGAACGCAACGACATAGCACACTCCAACGGCCACATCTTTTTCACCGACCAAGCGGTGGCCGACCGCAAGATCGGCGAAATCATGGGCCAGATGGCGGCAATCCAGAGCCACATGCGCCCGGTGATTCACGACTGCCTGAAACGCTTCTTGCTGGAAAGCCACAATCCAGACGAACGGGAATATTACGACGATGCCGACCAGATCCAGGAGGTACTGATTCACGTCAACTATTTTTCGCAGAAGGACACCGAGGCTTGCCGCAGCTTTGACATCGGCAGCCTGGCCGGTGATGCGAACTTTGAAGCGATCAAGGCGCTTTTTGAGGCGTTCCTGGCGAAGCACCCACCGACCGAAGATTAAGCGGAACTCATTATGGCTGAAGACCTGACCACCTCGCAGCGCGAACGGCAGAACATCCTCAACAACCGCTATGCGCTGGCAAAGGCCGAAGCGTATCTGGCGCTGGGAGGTATCGAGTATCAAGGGGAACGGGTATTTACGAAGCAACAGGTAGTCGCCCTCTTCGAGATCAGCGATAGCACAGTGGAAAAGTATCTTGCTCAACATGAGGATGAGTTGAAGCGTAATGGCTATGTATTGCTGCGGGGAAACAAACTTAAAACCTTCAAAGGATTACCGGATGTCTCCGTAATCAATTACGGTACCAAAATATCGGTGCTGGGCTTGTTTTCCTTCCGCGCGGTACTCAACCTCGCCATGCTGCTGACGGAAAGCGAGAAGGCGCGCGCCATCCGCAGCCGCATTCTGGACATCGTGCTGGACGTGGTCGCGGAGCGCTCCGGCGGCCATACCAAGTTCATCAACCAGCGCGACCAGGATTATTTGCCTGCGGCATACCAGGAATTCAGCTACCGGCAAGTCTTTACCGATGCGCTGCGTGATTGCCTGTCTATGGGCAATATGAAATACAGCATCTACACAGACAAGATTTACAAGGCGATTTTCAGGGAAAACGCCCAGCAGTACCGCCAGATTCTGAAGCTGGCCGATAAGGATAATCCGCGCGACACCATGTATGCGGAGGTGCTGCGCACCATCGCCAGCTTCGAAAGCGGACTGGCAGGCCATATGCGGCAGTTTGTGGAAGAACAGGGGCGCAAGCTGACCCCGCGCGAACTGGATGCCATGATTACCAAAGCCGAGGCCAGCCCATTCATGAAGCCGATTCTGGATGATGCACGCAGCCGGATGGCAAGCCGGGATTTATGCTTTCGTGACGCCCTGCATCATGCGCTGGAATCCTATGTTCAGACCGTGCCGGAAGCGGACTTTGAACGCTTTCTGGGAGAAACCAGCCGGACGCTGGAAGAACGCCTGAGCGACCCGGAAACGCTGGCCGTCTTCAAGCGTCTCAAAGATCGGTGACATGACCGACATCCGGATTTTCTATTTCGATGTCGCCCATGCGATTCGGGAACATGACTGGATCATCGAAAACTCGGGCGGCTTGGCGGGCATCCGGGAAATCGGCTATCTGGAGAGCGCGCTCAATCATGTCCAGAACGATCTCTACTACCCGGAATTCGAGACCAAGCTGGCGCACCTGGTGTTTGCCATCAACAAGTTCCATGCTTTCAACGACGGCAACAAGCGTTCCAGCATCGCGTTGGGGGCCTATTTTCTTGAGCTGAATGGCTTCGACTACTGCGTCACCAAGTTTGTCCGCGAGATGGAAAACATCGCGGTCTGGCTGGCCGAGGGCAAGATCGACAAAGAACTGCTCGGCGAGATCGTGACATCCATCATCATGGATAACGATTATCCCGATAGCTTGAAACTGAAAATTCTGCATGCAGTCTCTCCCGAAGACATTTCTTGAGTACTCCATTCCTACTTTTCGATAAACTTCCGGCGCTATACTAACGGGCGCACCGCCAGACCGGCGCAACAGGGAGTTATGCAAGATTGCCAATGTGGATACCCTGAAACCCTCCAGAATGTTGGCTGCATGGGTGAGCCAAGGCGTATTGGCGCCGATGCCGGATCGGGTGAAACGCAATATGGCTTATACCAAGCCCGCACAACCAGGCCATCAGCCGGGTTTATTATCGGAGACGCAAGTGGCTCCATTATCAATGGTCAACCGATAATAAATTGCCAGAACAGGAAAAACATCATATAAATCGTCACGTTGCCGATTTCTTTATTATCAGGCCAGATTCCCTGCCCAAGATTGGGATGAGCGGCAATCCGCCTCCCCCGCCCTAACCGGAGATTATTTCGACCATGTCCAGCAAGTCCCAGATCACCAAACCGGCGCAATTCGTCCACTGGTTCCGTTCCGCCGCGCCGTATATTCATGCTTTTCGCGGCAAGACCTTTGTGGTCGGGTTCGGCGGGGAAATCGTCAGCGAGGGGCAGTTCACCGAGTTGGCGCAGGATTTCAACCTGCTCAACAGTCTCGGAGTGCGGCTGGTGCTGGTGCACGGGGCGCGTCCGCAGATCGAGGAGGAGTTGACCGAGCGCGGTGCCGAGATTCGCTACGCGGGCGGGATGCGGGTCACCGACGAGGATGCCTTGAAATGCGTGAAGGAGGCCGCCGGGACCGTGCGCGTGGAGATCGAGGCGCTGTTGTCGATGGGGCTGGCCAATTCGCCGATGGCGGGGGCGGATATCCGGGTGGCGAGCGGTAATTTCGTGACCGCCAAGCCGATGGGGGTGCGTAACGGCATCGACCTGATGCATACCGGCGAAGTGCGCAAGATCGATACGCTGGCGATCCGTCGCCGCCTGGAGGTGAGCGAGATCGTGCTGCTCTCGCCGCTGGGGGTGTCGCCGACCGGGGAAATTTTCAATCTCACCCTGGAAGACGTGGCGACTGCGACCGCTATTGCGCTGGATGCCGACAAGCTGATTTTCCTGATGGAAACCGGGGGCGTCACCGACCTCGAAGGGGAATTGCTGCGCGAGCTGACCACCGCCGAGGCGGAAGGGATGCTCGCCGCCAGGACGCCGTTGCCCGACGACGTCGGCTATTTCCTGCCGGCGGCGACGCGGGCCTGCCGCAACGGGGTGGCGCGGGCGCACCTGGTGAGCCGTCATGTGGAAGGGGCTTTGCTCCAGGAGTTGTTCACCCGCGAGGGGATCGGCACCATGATTACCGAAGACCCGCTGGAGACCTTGCGCGAAGCGACCATCGACGACGTCGGCGGAATCCTCGCGTTGATCGAGCCGCTCGAAGGGGAGGGCATCCTGGTGCGGCGTTCCCGCGAGTTGTTGGAAATGGAAATCGAGCGTTTTTCGGTGCTCGAATACGATGGGGTGACCATCGGTTGCGCCGCGCTGTACCCGTTCCCCGAAGCGCAGGCGGCGGAACTCGCCTGTTTCGCGGTTTCCTCCGCCTATCGCGGGGCGGGGCGGGGCGAAGCGCTGCTCGACTACATGCGGGCGCGCGCCAAGCGCATGGGGCTGACGCGCCTGTTCGTCCTCACCACCCGCACCGCGCATTGGTTCGTCGAGCGCGGCTTTGCCGAGGCCGGCGTGGAAAGCCTGCCGCAGGCCAAGCAGGGGCTATATAATTACCAGCGGCGCTCCAAGGTCTTTATCAAGACTCTATAACCACAGCGCTCATTGGAGATGAATAAATGCGCCACATCCTGACTGCCTGGCTGCTGTTGGCAGCTTGCCTCCTGCCTGCGCGCGCGGGATACGCGCAGGACAACGTCTTGCACATCGGCGTGTTGCCCAACATCAGTGCGCGTTCCAACGCCGCACTCTACCAGCCGGTGCAGGCCTACCTGGAAAAAGCACTGGGCCAGCGGGTGACGGTTTTTTCCGCGCCGGATTTCAAATCCTTTTACGCGCGCACCATCAACGGCGAATACGATATCGTGGTCATCGCCCCGCACATGGCGCGACTCGCCCAGAGCGAGGGCGGCTTGATTCCGCTATTCGGCTATTCCCAGCAACTGCGCGCCCTGCTGATTGCCGAGAAAAACTCTCCCATCCACACCGCTGCCAACTTGCGCGGCAAGGCCATCGCCATCCCCGACCGGCTTGCCGTGATCCCGTTGATCGGCATCCGAATGCTGCGCCAGCAAGGCTTGCAGGTCGAGCAGGATTTTCGCCTGGTGTTTGCCGCGTCCCACAACAACGCCGCGCTGACCGTGCTGCACGGCGACGCGCAAGCCGCCATCATCGGCCTCGTCACATTCACGCAGCTTTCCGACGAAGTGCGCAACAACCTGCGGGTCATCGAGACTTCCGAGCCGATTCCCAGCCTGTTCGTGATGGCCTCGCCCAAGCTCGCGGCGGCTCGGGTGGACGCCTTCAAAAAGGCCTACCTGGATTTCAGCGCCACCCCGGAAGGCCGGCAGTTCTTCGAAGGCAATGGGTTCGGCGGTCTTAAACCGGCTTCCGAAGCCGACCTGAAAAAAATGGATCCCTACGCCAAGGAACTGCAGGGGATGCTCAAGGCCGGCAAGTGATGCAATCGGTCAACCCGCGACTCCGTTTGGCAAACCGCATCAAAGTTTGGCTGGCGGTCGTGACGCTGTGCGTTGCGGGCGTATCCAGCGCAGCCGATGCTCCGCTGCATTTCGGCGTTTTCCCCAATCTCAGCGCGCGCG
Organism: Sulfuricella sp.; assembly: GCA_018336195.1. GTDB lineage: Bacteria > Pseudomonadota > Gammaproteobacteria > Burkholderiales > Sulfuricellaceae > JAGXQV01. The sequence continues at coordinate 37,866 of JAGXQV010000164.1, forward strand.
CCCTGGTTCTGCTGTACCAGCCGATGCAGGCGTATCTCGAAAAAGCCTTGGGGCGGCCCGTGCAAATCTATTCCGCACCGGATTTCAGGACCTTCCTGGAACGCACCTATAACCGCGAATACGATCTGGTGGTGATGGCCCCGCATCTTGCCCGCCTGGCACAGAGCGAAGCAGGCTACCTGCCCTTGTTCAGTTATACCCAGGAGTTGCATGCCGTGGTGGTTGTCGCCAAGTCCTCCGCGATTCAGGGGGTGGAAGACTTGCGCGGGAAAACCGTGGTCCTGCCCGATCGCCTAGCGGTAATGCCGATGCTGGGGCTGCGTGTCCTGCGTAACCACGGCTTGCAACCGGACGTCGATTTCAAGCCGCTCTATGTCGCATCCCACAGCAATTCGGCGCTTGCCGTGCAGCGCGGCGATGCCCAGGGGGCCATCATCGGTTCGGCGCCTTACGCGCAATTTCCCGAAGAATTGCGTGACAGCCTGCGGGTGGTGGCGCGATCCGAAGCCATTCCCAACCAGTTTTTGCTGGCCAGCCCCAACCTGACGCCGCAGCGAATCGAGGCGCTCAGAAAAGCCCTGAGTGCCTTTGCAGTTGCCGAAGAAGGCCGCCGCTTTCTCGAAAACAGCGGGTTCGCGGGCCTCAAGCCGGCTTCCGACGCAGAATTGCACAAAATGGAACCCTACGCCCGCGACGTGCAAAATTTCCTGAAGAACGCCAAGTGAAGCTGCCTTCGCCCCGCCGCTCGTTACGCCTCAAACTGGTGCTTGCCAGCGTGGTGGTGGAAATTCTCATGCTGTCGCTGCTGGTAGCCAACAGCGTGCGTCTCATGCAGACCAGCCTGACCCGGCAGGCCCAGGCGAATATGGCGCAAATCGCCCCGCTGCTCAACGCCTCGCTGGCGGCGCCGCTGATCCAGCGCGATTACGAAACCCTCGGCGACATCCTCCGCGAGAGCCGCCACAAGGACGGCGTGGCGTACTTGGTGCTGTTCGACAACGACCACCGCATCGTCGCGGCGGAAGGCTGGGAAACCGGCCAGCCGCTGCCCGCCATCGACACCTCGCTCAACGACGATGACGAGGACAGCCTCAATCGTTTCGACACCGAAATCCCCATCCGCCTTGCCGGGCAAACTTACGGACACCTGCGCTTCGGCGTCTCGACGGAATTTTTCTCCCTTTCCCGGCGCCTCCTCCTAAAGCAGAGCATCCTCATCGTCCTGGCGGAAGTCGGCCTGTCGATCATTCTCCTGGCCCTGCTCGGCTACTGGCTGACCCGCCACCTGAAGATGCTGACCAAGGGCGCCGAAGAAGTGGCGAGCGGCGATTTCAACATCACCCTGCCGGTGCATTCGGATGACGAAATCGGCAGGCTCACCACCGCCTTCAACTTCATGACCGCCAATATCCGCGCCGACATCCAAGCCCTGCGCGCCGGCGGCGAACTGCAACTGCGCTACCTGATGGCAGCCGAGCAGGAACACGCGCGCCTCGATTCGCTGCTTTCCGCGATGAATATCGGGATTCTCTTCGTCTCCCCGGAAAACCAGGTGGTTTATCTCAATCCGGCGTTCCTGCAAATCTGGCGGATTCGTGGCGAGACTGCCGGCTTGATCGGCAAACCGCTCGACGACCCGATTTTCAGTGCCGCGCCGCAAATCCCCGACCCGGACGGACTAGCCGGACTGCTGAGCCTGGGGCGCGGCAATCCGGAAGGGCGCATCGAGATCGAAACCGATACGGGGTGCATCATCACCCAGCAAAATTATCCGGTACGCGCCCATGACGGCCACCTGGTCGGTTATCTGGCCCTCTACGAAGACATCACCCAGGAACGCCACGCCGCCCGGCAACTCATCTATCTCGCCGAACGCGACTCGCTCACCGGCCTGTACAACCGCCACCGCTTCCAGGAAGAACTCGGACGCATGATGGACGAAGCGCGCCGCCGCGAAGTTCAGGGCGCGCTGCTGTTTTTCGACCTCGACGAGTTCAAGTACATCAACGACACCTTCGGCCACAATGCCGGCGACACCATCCTGATGCGCGTCGCCGGGGACGTCGGCGCACTGGTGCGGCGCCACGAGACGTTCAGCCGCCTGGGCGGCGACGAATTCGCCATCCTCATGCCCAACAGCAGCGAAAAGGAAGCCCAAGACCTTGCCGACCAAGTGGTGCGTGCCATCGCGCAAATTCCCTTCGCCTTCGAAGGCCAGCAACTGCGCCTCACCTCCAGCCTGGGCATCGCCTACTACCCGCAACACGCCGCCACTGCCGAAGAGCTCATCGCCCACGCCGACGCCGCCATGTACCAGGCCAAGGAAGCCGGCAAGAACGCCTGGCGGGTCTATCGCGAAGACCTCGACGCCTCGCGCGCCATGATCCAGCGTCTGTCATGGAACGAGCGCATCGACCATGCTCTGGAGAACCATCTGCTGGAACTGCATTTCCAGGGGATTTATCACGCCGGGGACTGCACCCTCTCGCACCTCGAAGCCCTGGTGCGCATGAAGGACAAGGACCAGCCCGGAAGACTGCTGATGCCCGCCAGCTTCATCCCCATCGCCGAAAAAACCGGCAAGATCCTCGACATCGACCGCTGGGTGATTCGCACCGCCATCGCCCAACTGGCCGCCTCGCCGCAAGTGCCCTCGATTGCCGTCAACATCTCCGGGCGTTCCTTCGACGAACCCTCGCTACCCGACCACATCGCCGACCTGCTCCGCGAACACGGCGTCGCCCCCCAACGGCTGCTGGTGGAACTCACCGAAACCGCCGCCGTCTCCGACATGCAGGACGCCCAGCGCTTCATCGACGCCCTGCGCCACACCGGCTGCCGGGTGTGCCTCGACGATTTCGGCAGCGGCTTCGCCTCGTTCGCCTACCTCAAGCACATCCACGTCGACATCCTCAAGATCGACGGCATCTTCATCCGCGACCTGCCGCGCGACCGCGACAACCAACTGTTCGTCAAAGCCATCGTCGACGTGGCGCGCGGCATGGGCAAGATCACCGTCGCGGAATTCGTGGAAGATCAGGAGATTCTCGACATGCTGAAAAGCTTCGGCGTCGACCAGGTGCAGGGCTATCACCTCGACAAGCCGTGCGCCGCTCACCCGGCGCTGTTCGGCAGCCACGCCGCCCGGCTTCCATAGGTTGGTGTTCGCATACCCGGACGGCACCATGGATAGGCGATGTACATTTTTTTGCGCGGGGACGTTGTGCGGCCCAGTAGGTTGGCGGTGAGCGCCAGCGAACCCCAACGCCCTCCCCGTCGGCCTGCCGCCAGGATGGCGGCGCTCCCGGCAACGCTCAACGCTCAAAAAACCCGTCGCGTACCCGCCACACGGCGTGCATATCGAGTTTCTCGCCGCTGAAGATAATCTGGCGGCTGGTCTTGTCCCGGCGTGCCTTGAGGTACTGCGTCACGTTCATCCAGCGGATGTTTTCCTCGCGGCGCAGTTCGTCTTTCTGGCGGATCACCAGATACACGTCCACCGGCTGGTTGATCCAGTATTCGAGGTGGCGTTCGTCCTTCACGTCGAACACCTCGCTGCCGTCGCGTTGGCGTTCGCGCAGGTAGGAATTGCCGCTTTTGAGTTGCACGTAAATCTTCTTCCCGCTGGCCTCGCCGTTGTTGTCCTTGAATTCGATTTCGCCGTCGATGCCGTAATCGAACTGGGTCAGCTCGCGGTAAATCTGGTTGGCCTCGCCGCTAATCGCCATCATGTGGCCGGTGAGTATCTGCTCCAGCGCCTGATTGTCGAGTTCCCGGCTGGCGGTTTCTTCCATGGCGAGGATTTTCTGTGCGACCGGGTCACTTTTCAGGCGCTGTTCGATGAAGTCGATCAATGGCACTTTCGCGTCGCAACGCTGGCAATAAATGAAATCCTTGCCCGCCGCCAAGCGCAGCCGCACCGCTTCCTTATCGGCAATCGGTGTGCCACAGCTCGCGCAAATATAGCGCCGGTCGCGCGTGACGGCCCTGGTGTAGCGTTCCAGATGGCGATGCACATATTCGATGAAAATCACCTTCATCTCGTCCGCCACCGCCGTGTCGAAATACACGCCGATGGTGGCCGCGCCGTCGTCTTCCTTTTCCACCAGCAGGCCTAGCGTCTTTTCGGCGGGCGTGGCGAATTCCGCCGCGTTGCGCCACAGCTCGCGGTGGCCGAATTCCTGGCTGTACCACAGGCGCACCACCAGCGTCGTCCACACCGTCTGCCACTCGCCGCTGAAGGTGTAGGCGACGAATAGATCGGGGTTTTTCGGGGTGTCCTTGTCATGGCGGTATTGCGAGGGGAAAACCAGATGCCGCCCGTGCGGCGTATCCTCGGCGATGCACAAGGATTTTTCCAGGAAAAGCTGCACCAGCGCGCGCAACAGCAGCTCCTCGTCGCGCCGCGCCAGCCGCTCGACCCCACTGAAATCAAAATTCTCTCCGTAAACGTCGGCCTCCGCCACGCAGCCGATTTCGTCGCGGTGACGGCGCGCGGCGCGGATTACCGCTGCCGCATAACCGTTGAGCAGATCGGGGCGCAGCAGCACCAGGTCGCCGAATTGCAGGGGATGCACCAAGCCATGATTGGCGAGCAGGCTCACCGCCGTGCGCGCTTCCGCCTCGCTGAACGCCGCGTTGGGCAAGGCCTGCTCCAGCCGCTGCGCCAGTTCGGCAAAGCGCAGCAGGCGCACGTCCGCCGTATCGCGCAAGGCCAGCACCGCGTTTTTCAGCGTCGCCAGGCGTTGCGGTGTGCTCGTCCACGGCAGCCTGTCCCAGGGTATGTGCGCCGCGATGAGTTGTTTCAGCCGCGAAGGCTGGCCGCCGTTGAGGCCATCGGAACAGTGCTCGCCGCTTTTGGCGCTGGTCTCCAGCCAATCGGCGAAACCGTGTGTGGCGCAGAACTGCTCGATTTTTGCGCGGCCCAGTTTTGCCCCCATGCCGTCGTTTTGCGAGAGGATCAACAAACGTTCGGCGAGCGGTTTCCCATCCGCGCCTTGCGTGGCGGCGTCGAGCGCCTTCAGCCAACTCCCCGCCTCGGCAAACAAATCGTCTTTTTGCGAATTCACCAGCAACAGCGCCAGCGCGGTTTGGTCGAGGAAAAGTTGATGAATGAGGCGGTAATCCTCCTGCCCCGCCAAGTCCCACAGCAACGCCTCGCGCTCGCTGTCCGCCGTTTCCGGGGCCGGCAATGCCAGCGGCCAGACGTTCATGCCGTGGGTGCGGTCCTTGATGACGTATTGGTCGTCGATCAGGCGATGCGCCAGCGAAGTTTTGCCCACCGTGCCTTCGCCGAGCAACACCACTTTGGCGTTGACGTAGCGGCGCGGGGTGTCGGCGGGGCGGGCGGACGGGGTGCGGTGGATACGGTAGATGGAAATAAATCCGTAGGAAGTGCCGACCACCAGGCGCGACCCGTCGGGGCTGAAAACTGTCGAGACGGGGGATTCGTCAGTGGGAAGTTCGATAGTCTGTAAACAGGCGCCCGAATCCCAGTCCCACAGGCGAACGGTGTGGTCAGCATATCCCGCAGAAGCAAGCAAGGAGTCGTCGGGAGAAAGTGCAATGGCAAGCACCCTATCTTGGTGTCCTTCCAGCGTGCCCGTGCACTCCTGAGTCGCCAAATTCCACAGCCTGATGGTGCTGTCAAACGAGCCGGATAGGGCAAAGCGACCATCGCGAGTGATTTGCACGGAATGGATTTGACCTGAATGGGCTTGCCATCTGGCTAGGCAATCCCCGCTTTCGATGTCCCATAGGCCGAGTGTGCCTTTGCGATGCCCGGAAACCGCGACTCGGCCTTCCCTATCCAGAGCAACGCTATTCACATATTCATTCTCGAAGTTGCCACGCCATATTGGGGCAGCGGGATCCAGCGAGCGCAGTTCAACTGAAGAGTCACCAAAGAGTCCCAACAATACCCGTCGATTATCCGGCAGCACCTGGATGGAGTTTGGCCAACCATCCAGATTAAAAACGGCGAGTGTATTCCTTGCTTGGCTATCCCAACGGTGTAGTGATTTATCGTGGGAGGCGGACAGAAATGTGTTGCCATCGGGGGAAATTGCGACGGATTCGATTGAGCCTTCATGCCCCGAGAGCTTCGCCAAACACTCACCACTCGCCATGTCCCACACCCCGACGCTTGTGTCGTGCGAGCCGGACACCAACCACGTTCCATCCGGGCTGACTGCGATGCTGTTGACCATACTAGAATGTCCCTTGATGGTGCGTTCCAGCACCGCCAGAGGCTGGGGTTCGCCATTGATGGGCAAGGCCGACGCGGCGCGCGGCGGCGTTACGGAGGCTGGCAAAACCGTGTCGCTGCGGCAGGCGTTCACCACCGCATCCCACGCCGCCGGGCGCTCATCGCGGTAATCGACGGATTGGTATTTCGCCAGGCTGTCGGGCAGCTCACAGGCGTCGAGCAGCAGCGGGACGAAGCGCCGCCCGAGGTTGGCCGGGTCGCGGTGGATGGCGGTGCCGCGCTCCAACGCCACCCAGTGGGAGGCCAGCGCCGCCGGGGAGATACACAACAGCAGCACACGCGATTGTTCCAGACCTTCCTCGACTTTCAGGGAGATGATGTCGCCGGGCCGGACGATCCATTCGTCGAACCACACCTTCAGCCCGGCGTCTTTCAGGCGCTCGGCCAGACGCCGCACGCGCGGTTTGTCGGCATGGTGGTGGCTGAGGAAGACGTCGTATTCAAAATGACCGGTCATGTGGGGATACCCTGAAGAACATCCGCGTTGCGTGGTTTTTGCCATCCTACCGGAATATCGCAGGGTGGGGTTTCCCCATCGGAGCGCCGGCGTCCCGCCGGCCTGCCGCCAGGATGGCGGCGCTCCCAGTTGGCGGCGCCCACCATGATGTCAGCGCACGCTTACACCGCAATGCAGGCGGGGCAACAACATACCTGAATAACGGCTCTGGATGCGGGTTTGCGGGCTAGCGAATTTTAGGAAAATCGAGTTAGCGCAAATTTACCATGCCGCTCACCCGGCGCTGGGTGAACTCGCCGGCTGAATGTGCTTCTTGAGGAATTGCGCGAGGTAGGAGCTGTTGAAAAAATGTTCCGAGACCACGGCGCGGAGCATCTGTTCGACTTGGGCGTCGGATGCGCTGCTGACCTCCCGGTAAAGCTCGGCGGCGATTCCGGTAAACGCTTCAATCAACACCGGGTCGAAATGGCTGCCGCGGCTCTCAAGCAGGATGCCCATCGCCTTGTCGAAGCTGAATGGCTCCTTGTAGGGGCGTTTCGAGGTAAGGGCGTCGAATACGTCGACGATGGCGAAAATCCGCGCATTGAGGGGGATTTCCTCGCCTTTCAGGCCGCGCATGTAGCCGCTGCCGTCGAATTTTTCATGATGGCATTCCACCACGTCGCGCGCCGTGTCCAGTGCCGCCGACTTGCCGATGATGTCCACCCCAAGCAGGACATGGGTGCGCATCGCGGCGAATTCCTCGTCGTTGAGCTTGCCGGGTTTGAGCAGCACGTTGTCGCTGATGCCGATCTTGCCCACGTCGTGGAGGAACGCCCCCGCCGTGAGGCTGCGGATTTGCGCGCTATCCAGTCCGACCGCCTCGGCCAGGCGAATGGCGTAGATGGTCACCCGGAAATTGTGGGCGCTGGTATCCGAGTCGCGCTTGGCGACGGCGCCGCCCAGCACTTCCATCAATTCGATGTTGCTGCGCAGCAGGCTGGAGGCGAAGCGCACCAGTTCGCGGTGGAGAAAAAGCATGACCGGATAGAACGTCAGGGTGGTAATCAAGGCTACGCTGACGATCAGCAGCAGGGCGCGCGCCACGCCACTCTTGATGTGTTGCACCATCTCGGCGTCGACCTGATAGACGCCTTCGAAATAGCCGGCGATGGCGCCGCTCTTGTCGCGTAGCGGCAGCAGCAGTTGCATGAACACGTTCTCGCCGATCAGCAGCTTGCGATAATAAGGCGACTCGGCAAGCGGAAAGGAATGGGGAAATTTCTTCAGTTCATCTTCCACGGCATCCACGCCGGGATCCATTTCCTCAAGGATTTTCTGCTTGTCGCGGTTATACAGTTCCACTATCGCGAAATGGCTGTGGAGAAACTCAGTCGCCTTCTGGCGCAGTTCGCTCAGATCGGCATTGGTCTGGTTGAGGCGATGGAGATTCTCGCCGGTAAACGACTCCGATTCTTTCACCGCCAGCCTCATCACGTTGTCGTCGGCGTCTTCCATTTCCAGGTAGAAATCGATCCCGCCAAGCACCAGGGACAGCAAAATCCAGCTAATGAACAGGCGTTTGATGGCTATCCTGCGGATATTCAAAATCATTTCAATTTCCTGCCTAGTTGAGCAACGCAATTATTGAATGAGTCGGCTTGAACTCGCCAAGCCAATTCAGAGACTGATCGGGATCTCCACCAAGGTGACATCGTCGGCAAAAGTGTTGCCGGAATGGGCATTGAGGGCGATCTCCAGTTGTGCGATGAAATCCTCTTCCCCGGCGCTGTCGCTGATAAGCGCGGCGAGTCGCTCTTCCCCAAAGTGCTCTCCCGCGGGAGAAGCGGCTTCGGTAACCCCGTCGGTATGAATGAAAAGTCGCTCCCCCGCCTGGGCGGTAAAAGTCTCGGTATTTTCCCATAGCGAATGATCCGCGGTAATCCCCAGAGCCAAATTGCGCGAAACCAGGCGGCGTAGCAAACCGCCCGGACGGCCTACCAGCGCAGCGGGCAGCCCGCCGTTCCAGAAGATGACTTTGCCTTCCTCCGGGTGAATTTCCGCCAAGGCGGCGGCCAAAAAGAACCCGGTTGGCAACCTTTCGTGCAGGAAACGGTTTAGCGTGGCGATCATCACTTCGAGACCCGCGCCCTGCTCGGCCAGGCGCTGAAAAACCTCGGCAATCGGCATGGCGACCAGCGCGGCGGAAAGCCCGTGCCCGGTGACGTCGCCAACCAATACCAGGCGCCGCCCATCGGCAGTTTCGGCGGTCAGGAGCAGATCGCCGCCCGCGGTGCCGAGAAAACGGTGGAAATAGCGCAGTCCCGGCAGACTTGGCCCACCGCCTTCAAACAAGCGGGCGAAAACCCCCTCGGCGATTTCCATTTCCTGACGAATTTGTTCATTGGCTTTCGTTAGCGCGAGGTTGGCGCGTTGCAAATCGGCAGTCCGCGCCTCGACCTGGCCTTCCAGATTGCGGTTGAGCCAGACCAGGCGGCGGTGGAAACTCAAAATGACGGGGTAGAGCGCCATGGTGGTAATCAAGGTGACCGCCACCACCAGCAGCAGGGCGCGCGTTACGCCACTCTTGATGTGCTGCGTCATCTCCGCGTCGACCTGGTAAACCCCTTCGAAATAGCCGGCGATGGCGCCCCCCGGCTCCCGTAGCGGCATTAAAACCTGCATGAATAGGCTCTCCCCGATCAGTAGCCTGCGGTAATAGGGCGTATCGCCGAGGGGGAAGGCATGGGTGTGTTTCCGGATTTCCTTTTCGAGGAACTCCTTGCCGGGATCCATCTCTTCCAGGAGCTTCTTCTTGTCGCGGTTATACAGTTCCACCACGACAAAATGGCTCTCCAGAAATTCCGCGGCTTTCTGGCGCAAGGTGCTCAGGTCGGTTTCAGGCAGATTGATGCGGTGCAAATTTTCGCTGGTGAACGACTCGGATTCCTTCATCGCCAAATTGATGACGAAACTGTCGGCATCTTCCATTTCCAGATACAGGTCGATGCCGCCGATGCTCAGCGACAGAAGGATCCAACTGATGAACAGGCGCTTGAGAACAAGCTTGTGGACGTTATCCATGATAATTTTTGCGCGGCTCCGGGAGATGACGTGTCGTGCGATATCGCCATTCAGCGGCGGATCATTCGCCCGATGATGTCGGGATGCCGATTGTGCCGGCCTGGCGTATCCTGAGCATGTCTGTTTGTTTCGTCACCGGCGGGAAAACGACGCGCACCGCCAAGCCGCCCCCCTCGCTTTCCGCCAATTCCAGCGTGGCACCATGCAGTTCGGCAATCCGCCCGACGATCGACAGGCCGAGACCACTGCCTTCCGCCTCGTTTCCCAGTACCCGGTAAAAACGTTGCAGCACCCGTTCGCGCTCCTCCGCCGCGACTCCCGGCCCGTTGTCGCACACTTCCAGCAGCGTCCCGTCCGCCGTGCCGCGAATCGCCACACTCACCCAGCCGCCGCCGGGGGTATAGCGGATGGCGTTGTCGAGCAGATTGCGCAGCAGCACGCCGAGCATCGCCGCATCGCCGCGCACCGTGGCGTCGCCTTCCGCCACCGACAGTTCGAGATTTTTCTCCAGCGCGCCGGGTGCCAGCAGCGCGGCGCATTCCACCAGCAGCGGTCGTAGCGCCAATGGGGCAAGCTGGGGCGGCGCCGCGCCCGGATCGAGGCGGGCCAGGGTGAGCAATTGAATCACCAGGTGGGTGGCGCGGTCCGCGCCTTCGAGCACCTGCTGGAGGGCGTGGCGGCGCTCTTCCTCGGCGCTGGCGCGCAACGCCACCTGGGCCTGGGTCTTGAGCGCCGCCAGCGGAGTGCGCAGTTCGTGGGCGGCGTCGGCGGTAAAGCGCCGCTCGCTTTCCAGCGCGGCATCCAGGCGTCCCAGCAGGCCATTGAGCGCTGCCACCAGCGGCCTGATTTCGTCGGGGGCGCTGCCGGCCTGGAGGGGCTGGAGGTTCTGCGGGGCGCGGTCGGCCACCTCAAAAGCAATCCGCCGCAGCGGGGCCAGGCTTTTGCCGATGGCCAGCCAGATCAGCAGCGCCAGCAGGGGAATGCCCAGCACCAGCGGATAGAGCAGGCGGTGGGTCAGCGCTTCGACCAATTCGTCGCGCACCTCGTGGCGCTCGCCCACCTGCACCAGCAACTGGTGGTCGGCATTCCACAGGGAAAATACCCGCCACAGCTTTTCTGCGTGGTGTTTTTCGCTGAACCCGTTGCGTTCCTCGGAGAGCGGCTGGGTGGGGGCGGTGGCGGAGCGCAGCAGCAATTTGCCGGCGTCGTCCCAAACCTGGAAGGCGATTTTGCGTTCGTATTTGTGGAATTCGGTTTCGTATTCGATTTCGACGTCGTCCGGTTCCTGGCCGACCTGGGCGAGCAATATCCGCGCCGAGCGGGCCAACTGGGCGTCGAGCAATTCGTCGATTTCGTGGTGAGCCTCGCGGTAGCTCATCACCCCGGTCACGGTCCATACCGTGAGGGTGACGGCCAGCATCATGAGCAGCAAGCGCAGGCGCAGGGACGACGGCGCGGCGTTCACTGGCGGTCTTTTTCGATGACGTAGCCGACCCCGCGCACGGTGCGGATCAACTCGCTGCCGAGCTTGCGGCGCAGGTGGTGGATATGCACCTCCACGGCGTTGCTTTCGACTTCGCCGTCCCAGCCATAGAGGGAATGTTCGAGTTGCTCGCGCGACTGGATGCGCCCGCGATTCTCCAGCAACACCAGCAGAATCGCGTATTCGCGCGAGGAAAGATCGACCTTCCGGTCGGCCATCTTCACCTCGTGGGAAGCAGGGTCGAGCACCAGTTCCCCGTGGCGAAGCAGCGGCTCGGCGCGTCCGCTACGGCGCCGCAACAGGGCGCGCAAGCGGGCGGCCAGTTCATCCAGGTCGAACGGCTTGACCAGGTAATCGTCGGCGCCGCAGTCCAGGCCGTTGACCCGATCCTGCACGGTATCGCGGGCGGTCAGGATCAGCACCGGCAATTCGGCGCCCCGCTCGCGCAGCCATTTCAGCAAATCCAGGCCGGACACGCGCGGCAAACCGAGATCCAGCACCATCAGATCGTATGGTTCGGATTCCAGCGCCAGTTGCGCGGCCCGTCCATCCTTCAGCCAGTCGACCGTATAGCCGGACTGGCGCAACCCGGCGCGGATACCGTCGCCGAGCAAGGAATCGTCTTCCACCAGCAGCAAACGCATTTGAGTTGGAATCCTCCGTTCAACAGGCCTGCAGCAGGCAGCCCGGTGGCGACATGATCGTGTTTCTGCCCCGTTTCGGCAATCAGCCTGACGGGAGCGCCGCTGCTCCCGCCAGGTAGTGGATGGGCGAAGCCCGATTTACAGGCCCGCGGTATTCAACCAGCTACTCACCGAGCCCAGCGGCACGATGCCGGCAGCGGGGTGGTTGGCGTCGAAAAAATACAACTGCCCGTTGGCGGTGCCGACATAGGTATTGGTCTGGGAATAATAGCGGACCAAATAGCCGGCCAGCGACTGCGAAGTGGCGCGCGGGGCGAGCAGGCTGGGGTAGTTGGCTTCCGCCCAGTTGAACAGCCGGTCGGCATCGGTAGTGGTGGGGTTGGCGAGGTACGTGGTGATGTCGAGTACCTCCGTCGCGCTCAAGTAGGACAGGTAGCCCATTCCGCCGGTATTCTTGCGGATGGCGCTACTGGTGTTGCTCCACGCTCTTCTCTCCGAGGGCGAGTGGCAACTCGCGCAATTGCTGGCAAAAGCGGTCTTGCCGGCATCGACGCTGGCGGCCTGGCTCACCGCGGCGCCCGTTGCGCAGGCGCTTGCCACGACGAGCGCGGCCAATTTCAGTTTTTTCGTCATGAGGTTCTCCTTGAGTTTTCCGAATGCTTGAGCGACGGCGTGATCTGGCCGGCCAGGCTAATCGTCGTGATCGCCGTCGCGATCGCCGCCGTGGTCGTCGCGGTCACGGCCTTCATTTTCGCTGTCGTGCGTCTGCGGACGGGAGACGCTTGAGCTTGCGGAAACTTGGGCCAGCCAACCTTGAACTTTGCCGAGGTCCAACATGCCTTCGTGAGAGCGGCCGGCATCGTAGAGATACAACTGGCCGTCGCGCGCCATCAGGTAGAGGTTGGACCCTTGATAATAGCGGGAATAATAGCCGCCCGCATCCTGGGAAAAACCGTGCGAACTGAACAACTGGGGATAGTTCGATTCGGCCCAGTCGTAGAGGCGGTCGATATCGCTGTTGCTCGGGAGGGCGGCGGTCGGCGGAGTTGTCGCGGTGCCACTGCTGCCAGTTGTGCTGCTCGAAGTCGCGGTGCTAGTGGTGCTGGACGCCGTGGTGGCACTGGGGGCGGTCATGTAGGCAGCGATGTCCTGTAGTTCGGCGACGCTCAGGGCGGACAGGCTGCCCATGCCGCCGCGGTTGCCCTGGATGGCGCTTTGTATGGTCTGGGCGCTGACCGCCCACGGGTTGGTGAGCGTGCCGTGGCAACTCGCGCAACGGCTGGCATAGGTGGTCCGTCCGGCGTCGGCGCTGACCGCCTGGGCCGGGGTGGCGAACGGCAGGATCACGAAACTCAGGACGGCGAGGTAAATGAAATGGCGCATGGCGATCTCTCCTTATAATCGATTTGAAGCGGATTTCAAACAGCCGACTTGCGGCTGAGGGGTATTCTCGCCGGGCAAGCTTAAGGTTTCCTTAGCGGCGATTTTTCCTGTCCCGCCATGAGCTAACCCTCACCGCGCTTCGGTGGAATGGCCGGTGAAATTTGGGTATGATGGCCCGATTACCAATCAGGCATGGAGTGGTCACCACATGGCACGTACCGTCAACTGCATCAAGCTGGGCCGCGAAGCGGAAGGCCTGGATTTCCCCCCCTATCCCGGTGAGCTGGGCAAGAAGATTTTCGAGAGCGTTTCCAAGGAAGCCTGGGCCGGCTGGTTGCGCCAGCAGACCATGCTAATCAACGAAAACCGTCTTTCCATGGCCGATCCGCGCGCCCGCCAGTATCTTCAGCAACAGGTGGAGGCGTATTTCTTCGGTGCCGGCGCGGATAGCGCAGCGGGCTACGTCCCACAGAAATAAAGCGGTGTTTAGTGTTTAGTGCTTAGTTGTGGAATGCGCTACGCGCATGAAGGTAATCCCGACGCGCTTTGCGCGGCGACATCAACTCAACACTCAACACTCAAAACTCTATTTTTTAGTCCATTGAGAACCCGCCCCCCATGGTCAACCTCGACGCACCGGAATATTTCATCAACCGCGAACTCGGCCTGCTGGCCTTCAACCAGCGCGTGCTGGAACAGGCTGAAGATACTCACAACCCGCTCCTGGAGCGGCTTAAGTACGTGTGTATCGTCAGCAGCAACCTGGATGAACTGTTCGAGGTACGGGTGGCCGGCTTGAAGGAACAACTCAAGTACGACCCCAACACTATCGGTGGGCCGGACGGGCTGACGGCGCGCCAGGCTTTCAAGGAAGTCAGCGTGACCGCGCACAAGCTGGTGGAACGCCAGTACAAGCTGCTCAACGAAGTCCTTTTTCCCGAACTCGCCAAGCAGGGGATCCGCTTCGTGCGGCGCAACCATTGGACCAGCGAGCAAAGCGAGTGGATCCGCGATTATTTTTTCCGTGAATTGATGCCGGTGCTTACCCCCATCGGCCTCGACCCGGCTCATCCCTTCCCGCGCGTGCTCAACAAGAGTTTGAACTTCGCGGTGGAACTGGAAGGCAAGGATGCCTTCGGGCGCAATTCCGGCACCGCCATCGTCCAGGCGCCGCGCTCGCTGCCGCGCCTGATCCGCCTGCCCAAGGAAGTGGCGGATAGCGAATACGGTTTCGTGTTCCTCACCTCGATCCTCCACGCCCACGTCGGCGAGTTGTTCTCCGGGATGCACGTCAAGGGCTGTTACCAATTCCGCGTGACCCGCAACAGCAACCTGTTCGTCGACGAGGAAGAAGTCAAAAACCTCCGCCAGGCCTTGCAGGGCGAACTGACCCACCGCCATTTCGGCGACGAGGTGCGTCTCGAAGTGGCCGACAACTGCTCGCCGGAAATGGCCGCTTTCCTGCTCGGCCAGTTCGGCCTGACCGCCGACGATCTGTACCGGGTCAACGGCCCGGTGAATCTGGTACGCCTGATGCAAATCCCCGACCGGGTGGATCGCTCCGACCTCAAGTTCGCGCCGTTCCTGCCCAGCCTGCCCAAGGAAGTCCTGAAGCAGCCCGATATCTTCCAGGCCATTCGCAACGGCGACATCCTTCTGCACCATCCCTACCAGGCGTTCACCCCGGTGATCGATTTCATCCAGCAGGCGGCGGTCGACCCCGACGTGATGGCGATCCGCCAGACCATCTACCGCACCAGCACCGACTCGATGCTCATGGAAGCCCTCATCACCGCCGCCCAGAACGGCAAGGAAGTAACGGTGGTGGTGGAGCTGATGGCGCGCTTCGACGAGGAAGCCAACATCAACTGGGCGGAGCGCCTGGAAGCAGCCGGCGCCCACGTGGTGTACGGCGTGGTGGGCTACAAGACCCACGCCAAGATGCTGCTGGTGGTGCGCCGCGAGGAAGATCGGCTGCGCCGCTACGTGCATCTCGGCACCGGCAACTACCATCCGCGCACCGCCAAGCTATATACCGATTTCGGCCTGTTTACCTGCAACGAGGAAATCGGTGCCGACGTGAACAATATCTTCGTCCAGCTCACCGGCCTGGGTAAAGGCAACAAGCTCAATCACCTCCTGCAATCGCCGTTCACCCTGCACCCGGCGATGATGGAAATGGTGAAGCGCGAGGCCGAACACGCCAGGCAAGGCAAAAAGGCGCAGATCATTGCCAAGATGAATTCGCTGCTCGAACCGGAAATCATTTCGGCACTCTACGAAGCATCGCAGGCCGGGGTGAAGATCGACCTCATCGTGCGCGGTGTGTGCGCGCTGCGCCCCGGCATTCCCGGCGTTTCGGAAAACATCCGGGTGCACTCGGTGATCGGGCGCTTCCTCGAACACTCGCGGATATTCTTCTTTTTCGACGACGGCGCGCAATGCCTGTACATGTCCAGCGCCGACTGGATGCAGCGCAATTTCTTCCGCCGCGTGGAAACCTGCTTCCCGGTCCTCGACCCCAAGCTCAAGCGGCGCGTCATCAAGGAAGGGCTGGAGCACTATCTCAACGACAACGTCCAGTCGTGGGACATGAACGCCGGCGGCGTGTTCACCCGCAAGCCGCCGCGGCGCGGCGCGCGCCACCACTGCGCCCAGGTCGAGTTGCTGGCGGAACTGTGCAAACCGGCGAAGTAGGGGGCGATTTCGGTCGTCCTTTTCCCGCTAGGGGGAAATGAACTTTTCCGGCGCCCGCCGCTCCCTCACTGCTTTTCGTGAAGGAAGAATCCTCCCGTCAATACCCCCAATCCCGCTGCCGCCCCCGATTACGACGTGCTCCATGAAGCCATCTTCAGCCCGGCTACCTGGAACGCCATTTCGTGCGCATGCCCTACCAGAAGAAAATGAAAATCATCGGCTAGATGCGCCGTAGCGTGCAGACCGGGCCGCTCCGCGAATACCTGCCCGAGCACTGGCGCACCCTGCTCGACCAGCAGCGCGAGGAATGGCAACCGATGGCGAACAGGGATATCCGCGCCATCATCCAGTCCTTCAACCGCCTGCGCGCCATCGAAGGCTACTACCTGCGCAACGCCGCCGTCTCGCTCGCGCAAGGCATCGTCCGCGCCAGCTTCAACGGTGACGCCATCTACAGGTCGGGGTGGCGAAATGGAATAGTGTGGTTCTGCAACCACCGCCTCGGAGCGAGGCTCCTCCAACGGATGGATGAGTCCCTGCGCGGGGCTTTATCAGGGCGCGCCCAATAACCAACCGCAACATCCTGGAAGGGGCATTCTCCAATCGCAAACAGTCAAGCAAAGGTGAAGATGCTAAAATGCCGACTTTTCCAGAAAGCCGTTCCTTGGACTTCCTCCTTCTTTTCAAAGCGCTCCTCCTCGGTCTCGTCGAGGGCATCACCGAATTTCTGCCGGTTTCCAGCACCGGTCATTTGATCGTGGCGGGCGACCTGCTGGATTTCAACGACGACAAGGGCAAGGTGTTCGAGATCGTTATTCAGTTGGGGGCGATTCTGGCGGTGTGCTGGGAGTTCCGCGAACGCCTGTTCACTGTGGCGCGCGGACTGGGGCGCGATGCTGCGGCGAATCGCTTCGTGGTGAATCTGCTGGTTGCCTTCATGCCGGCGGCAGTGCTGGGCCTGGCGTTCCACCACGCAATCAAGGCCTATCTGTTCAACCCGATTACCGTCGCCATCGCCTTGATCGTCGGCGGATTGATTATTTTCTGGGTGGAACGGATCAACCACCAGCCGCGCGTCACCAGCGTTGATGACATGGACTGGAAGGATGCCCTGAAAGTCGGTTTCGCCCAGGCGCTGGCGATGTTTCCCGGTACGTCGCGGTCCGGGGCGACCATCATCGGCGGGATGATTTTCGGCCTGTCGCGCCAGACGGCCACCGAGTTTTCATTTTTTCTGGCGATTCCCACCATGTTCGCCGCGACCTTTTACGATGTTTTCAAGAACCGGGCGCTGCTGTCGGCTTCCGACCTGGATCTGTTTGCGGTGGGCTTCGTGGTGGCCTTCATTAGTGCCTTCTGGGCGGTGAAAGAGTTGCTGCGCTACGTGGCGCACCATAATTTCAATGCTTTCGCCTGGTACCGCGTGGTGTTCGGCACTATCGTCCTTTTCTATTTCTGGTGAACTTCATGCCCAAAGTGCCTCCCCTGATTTTGACTTTTTCCGCATCCGACCCCACCGGGGGTGCCGGGATGCAGGCGGACATTCTTACCCTGTCGAGCATGGGCTGCCACCCGCTGTCGGTGGTGACGGCGATTACCGTGCAGGATACCGTGGGGGTCGAAGACGTGCTGCCCATGGAAGGCGAGTGGATCGTCGACCAGGCCCGTTGCCTGTTGGAAGACATGCCGGTGACGGCCTTCAAGGTCGGCCTGATCGGCAGCGTGGAAGGCATCGCGGCGATTGCCGAGGTGGTCGCGGATTATCCCGACATCCCCCTGATTCTCGATCCGGTGCTGGCCTCCGGGCGCGGCGACGACCTGGCCAACGAGGATATGCTGTCCGCCCTCCTGGAAATGCTGGTCCCGCAAACCACCCTGATGACGCCCAACAGCGTCGAGGCATTGCGCCTCGCCATGCACGATCGCGACGACGACGAAACGCCCACTCTCGAAGAGTGCGCCGAATACCTGGTCGGGCTGGGCTGCGAATACGTGCTGATTACCGGCACCCACGAAAATACCCCGAAAGTCGTCAACACCCTCTACGACAAGGACGGGGTGGTACGTCGCGACGAATGGGAGCGCCTGCCCGGCAGCTATCATGGCTCCGGCTGTACGCTGGCATCGG
This sequence comes from Sulfuricella sp., assembly GCA_018336195.1. Taxonomy (GTDB): domain Bacteria; phylum Pseudomonadota; class Gammaproteobacteria; order Burkholderiales; family Sulfuricellaceae; genus JAGXQV01. The sequence continues at coordinate 55,989 of JAGXQV010000164.1, forward strand.
CCATCGCCGCCACCCTCGCCCACGGCCTGGATATCGACGAGGCGGTGAAAGAGGCCCAGGAATTCACCTGGCAGGCGCTGGATTCGGGATTCCGTGCCGGCATGGGGCAGTTCATCCCGGATCGGATGTTCTGGGCGCGCGAGGTGGCTGAAAATGCCGATGCCGACAAGCCTTAACGGCCTTTACGCGATCACGCCGCAAAGCGCCGATACCGCCGCGCTGCTTGCCGAAGTGCGCCTGGCGCTGGAAGGCGGGGCACGGCTGGTGCAGTACCGCGACAAAAGCGCCGATGTGGCGTTACGCTTCGAACAAGCCAGCGAATTGCTGGTGCTGTGCCGTAAATTCGGGGCGCCGCTGATCGTCAACGACGACCTGCGCCTGGCCGATCTGGTCGGCGCGGACGGGCTGCACATCGGCAAGGACGACGGCTCCTTGCGCGAAGCGCGGCTGATTCTCGGGCCGCACAGCATCATCGGCGTGTCTTGTTACAATGACCTGCAATTGGCGCGCGCCGCTCAGGACGGCGGCGCGAGTTACGCGGCATTTGGCAGTTTTTTTCCGTCGCCCACCAAGCCCCAGGCGATTCCCGCGTCACTCGACCTGCTGCGCCAGGCCAAAGGCGAATTGCACATTCCGCTGGTCGCCATTGGCGGGATTACCGCCGCCAACGGCGCGGCGCTGGTGGCGGCCGGCGCGGACGCTCTGGCGGTGATTTCCGCGATATTCGATACCCCTGACATTCGGGCGGCCGCTGCCGCCTTTTCCCCTTTGTTCAACCGACCCACCCTACATTGAGCCTACCATGACTTCACGCAACGAAACCCTATTCGAACAATCCCAAAATCTGATCCCCGGCGGCGTCAATTCGCCGGTGCGCGCCTTCCGCTCGGTAGGCGGCACGCCGGTGTTCTTCAAGCGCGGCAAGGGTTCCACCCTGTGGGACGAGGATAACAAGCCCTATATCGATTACGTCGGTTCGTGGGGGCCGGCGATTCTGGGCCACGCCTTCCCGAAAGTGGTCAAGGCCGTCCAGGAAGCCGCCGCGCGCGGCCTGTCCTTCGGCGCGCCGACCGCCCGCGAACTGGAAATGGCCGAATTGCTGTGCCAACTGGTGCCGAGCATGGAGCAAGTGCGCCTGGTGAGTTCCGGCACCGAGGCGACCATGAGCGCCATCCGCCTGGCGCGCGGCTACACGGGCCGCGCCAAGATCATCAAGTTCGAAGGCTGCTACCACGGCCACGCCGATTTCCTGCTGGTGAAAGCCGGTTCCGGCGCGCTGACCTTCGGCAACCCCAGTTCCGCCGGAGTCCCCGAGGAAGTCGCCGCGCAAACCCTGGTGCTGGATTACAACGACGTGGCCGGACTGGAAAAGACTTTCGCCGAAATCGGCAAGGACATTGCCGCGGTAATCGTCGAGCCGGTCGCCGGGAATATGAACCTGGTCGCGCCCAAGGTGGAATTCCTCAAGGCCCTGCGCGACCTGTGTACGCAACATGGCAGCGTGCTGATTTTCGACGAAGTGATGACCGGCTTCCGCGTCGGCCTAGGTTGCGCGCAAGGCCTGTTCGGCATCACCCCGGACCTGACCACGCTGGGCAAGGTCATCGGCGGCGGTATGCCTGTCGGCGCCTTCGGTGGACGCCGCGACATCATGGAAAAGCTCGCCCCGCTCGGCCCGGTATATCAGGCCGGTACGCTGTCCGGCAACCCCGTGGCGGTCGCCGCCGGCCTGGCAACGCTCAGGCTGGTGCAAGCTCCAGAGTTCTACGAGCGCCTCGCCAACCGTACCCGCCAACTGTGCGATGGACTGATGGCGGCAGCCAAGGAAGCCGGCCAGGTCTTTTCCGCACAAAGCGTGGGCGGCATGTTCGGCCTGTATTTCCGCGCCACCCCGCCGACCAGCTACGCCGAAGTGATGGAATGCGACAAAGAGAAATTCAACCGCTTTTTCCACGCCATGCTGGAAGAAGGTTTTTACCTCGCGCCCTCGGCGTTTGAAGCCGGTTTTGTCTCGGCAGCGCACAGCGACGCGGACATCAAGGCCACCATCGCGGCAGCGGCGAAGGTGTTCAAGACGCTGTGATCTTGCAGTGTATCCACCACTATCCGCTTCGATGCCGACGTGCTGGCAGCGCTGAAGACTTCCGGCAAAGGCTGGCAAACCCGTGTCAATGAAATGGTGCGCGAATGGCTGAAGGGACATTCGGCGGCCTGAGTCGCAAGCCTTCCCAAGTCTGGTAGTCAGTTGCGTTGAATTGGCGGAATAACCAAGTGAAGCTTCGCTCAACCTTGAACACCGGCCTTGATGGGGTGGGACGGTTGGACGCTTACCGCGCATCATGGCGGGAGCTTAACCTTTTTGGCTAGGCGGTGCTGGGCGGACGCTTACAATTGAGGTATTTTTGAAGCACAAAAGACCAAAGCCCTCACGAGGAGGGCTTTGGTTTGCTATAGGAGCCTGGCGGTGACCTACTTTCACATGCGTAGTGCACACTATCATCGGCGCGGAGTCGTTTCACTGCTGAGTTCGGGATGGGATCAGGTGGGTCCAACTTGCTATGGCCGCCAAGCATAACTTGTCTGCCTTGTCGTAAAGAATTCTTACGCCAAAGCCAAAAAGGAAGAAGTAAATTTGGGTATTTCTTGACTGTATCAGTGCGCGTTTCGCGCACGCTTAAGGTTATAGGATCAAGCCTCACGGGCAATTAGTATCGGTTAGCTTAACG
>JAGXQV010000165.1 GCA_018336195.1 Sulfuricella sp.
GTGATCGTCGCCGAGTGCGGCGACGGCAGCAGCGCCTTGGCGGAAATCGAACGGCTGCGCCCCGACGCGGCGTTTCTCGATATCCGCATGCCGGGGCTGTCCGGCCTGGAGGTGGCGGCGCGCCTGGCGAAAACCCTGCAACGCCTGCGTGCCGCCGTGCCGGCGTTCGACGCCACGGCCCGCCTGGCCCGCGAACCGCTGGCGCAATTGAATGCCCGCCCCGCCGTCGAAACACTGCGCTGGCTGCGCGCCGGAGCCGGCGAATGGCTGATCCGCACCGCGCTCAAGGAACTGGAAAGCCGTCTCGACCCGCAAGCCTTCTGGCGCATTCATCGCGGCGTGATGGTGCGGGTCGCCGCCATCGCCCAGGTTCGGCATGACCTGATGGGTAAATTGTGGGTGGAATTCCACAGCGGCGGCAAGGTGCAGCCGGTAAGCCGGGCGTATGCCCATTTGTTCCGCCAGATGTAGTTCTACTTTGTCAGATTCGACGACAAACGGTGTTAGCAGGTACTTTTCCCCTGCGCTATACATCTATGCACAGATCTTTTCAACATATTGATAATGTATTAAAAATACCACCAACCCAGTCCCCTCCCCTTCAAGGGGAGGAGTTACGACCTTCGACTTGTATGCATAGATTATGCCCTGCGAGGGAAGGGCAGGATGGGGGTGAGCAAATCATTCAACCGATTGATTTTGAACGCCCCGCCCCAATCCCCCCGTCGGGGGAAGGAGCGCAAACCATGGTACGGAAATCTGACAAAGTAGAAGTAGCCCGGCTTGCTTTTGCGCATATCCGCCACTACCCTTAGGTGCATCGGCTTAAGGGAGCAAGCGCATGTCCGACCGTCCTACCTTGGTGCAATATCTTGAGTTGCGCGGCGTCAGTCGCCGTGAATTCCTGGGGTTCTGCACTGCTGCCGCCACGGCCCTGGCGCTGCCGGCCAGCGCGGTTCCGGCGATTGCCGCCGCCTTGGGCAAGGCCCAGCGCCCCTCGGTGATCTGGCTGTCGTTTCAGGAGTGCACCGGCTGCACCGAATCCATCACCCGCTCCCATTCGCCTTCGCTGGAGGCGCTGATTTTCGATTTTATCTCGCTCGATTACCACCATACCCTACAAGCGGCGTCCGGCGAGGCGGCCGAGGCGGCACGTGAGGCCGCGATGAAGGCGTTTTACGGCAAATACCTGCTGATCGTGGACGGCTCGATCCCCACCAAGGACGGCGGGGTGTATTCGACCATCGCCGGGGTGAGCAACCTCGCCATGCTCAAGGAAGCCGCCCAAGGCGCGGCGGCGATCATCGCGCTGGGTTCGTGCGCGGCGTTCGGCGGCATCCCGGCGGCGTTACCCAACCCCACCGGCGCGCAGTCGGTCGGCGAGATCATCAAGGACAAGCCGGTGGTGAACGTTTCCGGGTGTCCGCCGATTCCGGTGGTAATCACCGGGGTGCTCACCCATTTCCTGACTTTCGGCAGCTTGCCGGAACTTGATGCCCTGGGGCGCCCCAAGGTGTTCTACGGCGAGACCATCCACGACCGCTGCTATCGCCGGCCTTTCTACGACCAGGGCAAATTCGCCAAGAGCTTCGACGACGAAGGCGCGCGCAACGGCTGGTGCCTGTTCGAACTGGGCTGCAAGGGGCCGACCACTTACAACGCCTGCGCCACCACCAAGTGGAACCAGGGCGCTAGTTTCCCCATCGAAACCGGGCACGGCTGCCTGGGATGTTCGGAGCCGAAATTCTGGGACGCCGGCGGTTTTTACCAGCCCCTGTCCGCACCGATTTCGCCGGTCGGCCAGATCGCCCTGGGTGCCGCGGCAGTCGGCGTGGCGGTCGGTACGGCGATGGCGCTGAACAGCCGTGCCACCAAGGACAAGGCGCGGGCGGCACATCGGAAGGCGGAACTGGATGATTTGTCGCCCCCATAAGGTAGATTGATTTCACCGCGAAGGCGCGAAGGGGACGCAAAATAATGGCGGCCGGGGTATTGCAAGGGGAGGCTTTGCGCCTGCGCGCCTTTGCGCTTCAAAAAATGCTTACTGTGAAGGATTGCGTATGACCGACATGGACTGGTTGATCTGGGCGCGCGGCCCCGGGCTATCCGTTGCGCTGGCGATATTTTTCTTCGGCATGATGCTGCGCGCCTTCGAGATTCTCGGGCTGGGGCGAAAAATGGATTTGTCGGTGACGCGTAGCGATTCGCCCGGCAGCGGCTGGCGGACCATGGTGACGCGCTCCCTGCCGATACCTTCGCTACGGCGGCGGGCGCCGGTCACCCATCTGCTGGGTTACGTGTTCCACATCGGCCTGCTGATTAGCGTGGCGTTTTTCGTTCCGCACATCCAGCTGCTCCGCCATACCGTCGGCGTATCCTGGCCGGCGCTGCCCACGCCCCTGGTGGATGCGGCGGCATTGATTACCCTGGTTGCACTGGTGGCGGTCGCCATCCACCGCGCTCGCGACCCGGTAAAGCGCTTCCTCTCCGGCTTCGAGGACTGGTTCACCCTGGCGCTCACTTTCCTGCCGATGCTGACCGGCTATCTGTCTTTCCACCATATGCTGCTGCCTTACACGCTGATGCTGGCGCTGCACATCCTCAGCGTCGAAGTGCTGCTGGTGTTCATGCCCTTCACCAAGCTCGCGCATTTCGGGTCGCTGTTCCTGGCGCGCTGGTACAACGGCGACTTGGCGGGACATAAGGGGGTGGCGTCATGAGCAATTTTTCAATTTGGGTAGGATGGGTGAAGCGTAGCGCACCCATCGAACCTACGCATGATGGGTACGCTAACGCTTTACCCATCCTACGGTTCTTTGGTATCAGTTCGGAGGCAACCTCATGAGCGCCTCATTCGACCGTGCCTACAACATCCTCAAGGAAGTCATCGACGCGCCCATCGCCAGCTACCTGACCAGTTGCGTGCATTGCGGACTGTGCGCCGAGGCGTGCCTGTTTCACACCGAAACCGGCGACCCCAAATACACCCCGATCCACAAGATCGAGCCGCTCAGGAAGGTCTGGGAGCGCGAGTACACGCTCACCGGCAAGATCGCTTCCTGGTTGGGATTGAGCAAAAAATTGACGGACGACGATCTGGCGACTTGGCAAGAACTGCTCTACGACAGTTGCACCCTGTGCGGGCGCTGTTCGATGGTCTGCCCGGTGGGCAACGACATCGCCTACATGGTGCGCAAATCCCGCGAAGGCATGGCCATCGCCGGTCACGCGCCGGCAGGGGTGATCGCCGCCACCAAGCGCACCATCGAGATCGGTAGTCCGATGGGCGTGAAGCTGCCGGCGGTGATGGTGCAGGTCAAGCACGCCGAAGCGGAAACCGGTCTGGAAATTCCGCTGGATCGCGAGGGCGCCGAATACATGGTGTTGCTCTCGTCGATGGAGATCATCAATTTTCCGGAGTACCTGCAAGCCATCGCCAAAATCTTCAAGCAGGCCGGCAAGAGTTGGACGCTGTGCACGACCGCCTTCGAAGCGACCAACAGCGGCATCCAAATCGGCGTTTCCGATTTTGCCCGGGAAATCGTGCAGCGCATCGTCACCGGCGCGGAAAAACTCAAGGTCAAAACCGTTATCAGCCCGGAATGCGGCCACGCCTTCACCGCGCTACGCTGGGACGGCCCCAACCTGATCGGGCGGCCTTACGACTTCGAGGTCAAGCACATCCTCGAAGTGCTCGACGAATTCCGCGCGGCAGGGCTGCTCAGGACCACCGGCTTCGACGAGACCCGTCTCACCTACCACGACCCCTGCCAGATCGCCCGGCGCGGCGGGGTGGTCGAGCAACCCCGGCGTTTGCTGGGCATGGTGACGAAGAATTTCGTGGAAATGCGCGATGCCGGGGTGATGAACTGGTGCTGCGGCGGGGGCGGCGGAGTAAGCGCCAACCCGGATGCCGAACCGCTACGCCTGGAAGTCTTCAAGGTCAAGAAAACCCAACTCGACGAACTGAAAGTGGAAAAACTGGTAACCGCCTGCGCCAACTGCCGCATCGTCATCGAAGAAGGGCTGGAGCATTACGGCATGGATATCGAGGTCGTGGGGCTGACCGAAACCCTCGCCGAACACTTGGCGGAAGGAGAATAACGTGACCATCGCCAACGATAGCGACTTCAAGGCAGCCCTGGACCACCTGCCCCCCGCCCAGCAGCGCCTACTGGCCGCGCGCTTCACCCAAAACGTGCTGGCTTTCAGCCGCGATCCGCGCGTCAAGGGCGCCGTCGATGCGGCCCTGCGGGAAGGAATTTCCGATAACGAACTGGCGCTGCAACACCAGTCCGCCAAAGCGGCGCGCGTGGAGAGCTACACCCAATGCGGCACCGAAGCCGACTGGTCGTGCCAGGCCGGCCATTTCGTCGCGGAAGCGGCGCTCGCCTGCGTGCGCCCCGCCGGGCGCGGCAATCCGGCTTGGGACGCGGCGATGAACGCCCGCATGGCGCGTGCCGCTGCCGCCATCGCGGAAGGCGAAGGCGACAGCCATCGCGAAGCCGAAGCGCAATACCGTGCGGTGGAAACATTTTTTAATACGTAACCAAGCCAGCCAACCAGACGACAGGACAGCCATGACCAACCGCATTATCGTCGACCCCGTTACCCGCATCGAAGGCCATTTGCGTATTGAAGCCGAAACCGGCGCCGACGGGGTGATTACCTCCGCCGCCAGCACCGGCACCATGGTGCGCGGCCTGGAAATCATCCTCAAGGGCCGCGACCCGCGCGACGCCTGGGCCTTCGCCCAGCGCATCTGCGGGGTATGCACGCTGGTACACGGCATCGCCTCGGTGCGGGCGGTGGAGGATGCGCTGAAATACACCATCCCGCCCAACGCCCAGTTGATCCGCAACCTGATGATCGGCGCACAGTATGTCCACGATCACGTCATGCATTTCTATCATCTCCACGCCCTCGACTGGGTGGATGTGATGTCGGCGCTGAAAGCCGATCCCAAGCGGACTTCGGAGTTGGCGCAATCCATCAGCAGCTACGCGAAGTCCTCACCCGGCTATTTCGCCGACGTACAGAAGAAGCTCAAGACCTTCGTCGAGGGCGGCCAATACGGGATTTTCGGCAACGGCTACTGGGGCCATTCGGCCTACAAGCTACCGCCGGAAGCCAACCTGATGGCGGTGGCGCATTATCTCGACGCCTTGGTGTGGCAGCGTGAAGTGGTCAAGCTCCACGCGATATTCGGCGGCAAGAATCCCCATCCCAATGTCCTGGTGGGCGGTGTGCCGTGCGCCATCAGCATTCATCCCGGCCAGGGCAGCCAGGGCAAGGGCGGACAGAGCGCGACGGCGGTAAACCTGGTGGGCCTGGAAACGGTGCGCAACATCATCCAGTTGATGCGCGATTTCGTCGACCAGGTGTACCTGCCGGATACTCTCGCCATCGCGGGTTTTTACAAGGATTGGGCGAAGCAGGGCGAAGGCGTGGGCAATTTCATGACCTATGGCGATTTCCCGGAAAAAGGCACCGGCGACTTGCTGATTCCGGCGGGCGTGATCCTCGACCGCAAGCTCGACAAAATCCACGACATCGACCTCCACGCCGCCGACCAGGTGCAGGAATTCGTCAACCATTCCTGGTACGACTACAGCGTGGGCAAAGACAAGGGTCTGCATCCCTACCAGGGCGAAACCAAGTTCAACTACACCGGCCCTCAGCCCCCTTACCAACACATCGATTCCAGCCAGCCCTACTCCTGGCTGAAGACGCCGCGCTGGAAAGGCAAGCCGGTCGAAGTCGGCCCGCTGGCACGGGTGCTGATGCTCTACGCCAAGGGGCACCAACCGACCCGCGAACTGGCCGGGATGGCCTTGAAAAAGCTCGACCTGCCGCTGGAAGCGCTGTATTCCACCCTCGGGCGCACCGCCGCGCGTACCCTGGAAACCAAGCTGATCGCCGACGCCATGCCGGCCTGGTTCGACGCCTTGATGAGCAACATCAAGGCAGGCGACCTCGCCACGTTCAACGATACCCTCTGGGAACCCGCATCCTGGCCCAAGACCGCGCAGGGCGTGGGCTACATGGAAGCGCCGCGCGGCGGCCTGGCGCACTGGATCGTCATCAAGGACGGTAAGATCGACAACTACCAAGCGGTGGTGCCGAGTACCTGGAACGCCGGCCCGGTCGACACGCTCGGCCAGCACGGCCCTTACGAGGCGGCGCTGCAAGGCCACCAGGTGGTCGACCCCAAGCAACCCATCGAAATCCTCCGTACCATCCACAGCTTCGACCCGTGCATCGCCTGCGCGGTGCACCTGCTCGACGTCGAAGGGCAGGAAATCGCCGCGGCGAAAGCATAGCAGCATAAAACTCTCTCGCCCCGAGCGAGCGTACAGACTCGGCCCCCACGTTACGCATCACCGTCCTGCTGCTTGACGAGGGGGTCGCCGCGCTTCACCTGCACACTCCAGCAAAGCACAAGTTGACGTAGCCAGTTCGGGCTGGAATACTTCATTTTCGCCGCTCGTTCAAAAATAAAAAATGCTGGAAAAGGGGAAGTCATGAAACCATACCGAATTCGCGCCATCGCTTTGAGTTGTGCCGTGCTCGGCGCATTTGCTCCAAAAGCTTATGCGCTGGATGACAGCGACGAACTGGCACTGGTTTACGGCGACAAGGACACCATCCGTCTGGCCACCGGTTCCCCCCAATCGCTACGCCGCGCCCCGGCGGTCGCCTCGGTAATCACGGCGGAAGACATCCGGGCCATGGGGGCGACCGACCTCGACGAAGTGCTGGCTAGCGTTCCCGGCATCCACGTCAGCCACAGCGCCAACAATTACGCGCCGTTATTCGTTGTTCGCGGCATCTATAGCCAGTCGAATCCGCAGACCCTGGTGCTGCAAAACGGTATTCCGCTAACGGCCCTGCAACAGGGCAACCGGGGGAGTTTCTGGGGCGGTTACCCGGTCGAGAACATTGCCCGCATCGAAGTCATACGCGGTCCGGGATCGGCGCTATACGGCGCCGATGCCTATGCCGGGGTAATCAACATCATTACCAAAGCGGCAGCCGACATTTCCGGCAGCGAGGCCGGGGTACGGATCGGCTCGTTCAATACCCGCGATATTTGGGCGCAGCACGGCGGAATGGCCGGGCCGGTGGCCGTTGCCGCCTCGGTGCGCGCCGGCAGCAGCGACGGGTTCAAGGAAATCATTGCGGCGGATGCGCAAACCCGCAACGACAAGGCTTTCCCGACGGGCACCCCAGTCAGCCGCGCGCCTGGCCCGGTCAACCTCGGCAAGGATATCCTCGATGCCGACCTCAACCTGGGCTATGAGAAATGGCGCCTGCAATTGGGCTACAAGCTGCGCGACCACATGGGAACCGCAGCCGGGGTCAATGCACTGGACCCCGCCGGGCAGATCCGCAGCGAACGCATCACCGCCGACCTGTCCTGGTCGGATCCGGAATTTTCCCAGCACTGGGCGACTGGCTGGACCGCCAGCTACGCCAATTACGCCCAGGACGTCGACCAGCCCTACCAGTTGCTGCCGCCCGGCGCGCGCACCGCGACGGGGGTTTTCGTCAACGGCATGCTCTCCACGCTGGCGACTTCGGAAAGCCATCTGCGCCTTTCCGCCTTCGCCACTTACTCGGGCTTCGCCGGACACAGCCTGCGCCTCGGTCTCGGTCATGACGATCTGGACATGTATCAGGTCAGCGAACTGAGGAATTTTACCTATAACGCCAACGGCGCCCCGGTTGCGGCGGGCCCCCTGATCCCCTATTACGGCGACAGCGCGTTCCTCAGCCCCCACCGGCGCCAAGTCAGCTATGCCTACGTTCAGGACGAATGGCGGATGGCGACGGACTGGACGCTCACGGCGGGCCTGCGCCACGACCATTTTTCCGACGCCGGAGGTACCACCAACCCGCGCGTGGCGCTGGTCTGGGATGCGGCTTACGATGTCGTCGCCAAGCTGCTGTATGGGGAAGCCTTCCGCGCCCCCTCCTTCGCCGAACTCTACAGCATCAACAACCCGGTCAACCGAGGCAATCCCGACCTGCGCCCGGAAACCATCAGAACGCTGGAAGCGGCGATTTCCTGGCAGGCGCGCAAGGATCTCCAACTCAACCTGAACATCTTCAAATACGCGATGAAGGATCTCATCCGCGCCGTCCCTAATACCTCCCCGGCACCGGGCGTTCCGCCGGCACCGGGCAACACGGTCACCAACATCGGACAGCAGGAAGGCGATGGTTTCGAGATGGAAATGATTTGGGACGTGAGCCACGCCTTGCGGCTCACCGGCAGCTACTCGCACCAGGCTTCCATCGACACATCGACCAACCAGGATGCCGGCTATGCGCCCCACCACATGGTTTATCTGCGCGGCGACTGGCAGTTCGCCAGCGGGCCGCTGCTCAGCACCCAGTTCAACTGGGTAGCCGACCGCAGGCGTGCCGCAGGGGATTTGCGCCCCAACATCGCCGACTACAAGACCGTGGATGTTACCCTGCGCAGCGGGCGCGGCAAGGGACGCTGGGAATTCGCCGGATCGGTACGCAACCTCTTCAATGCCGATATCAGGGAACCCAGCCTCGCGCCCGGCCTGACCATTCCGGATGATCTGCCCATGGCGCCTCGCGCCGTGTACTTGCAGGCCATCTACAGGCTCTAACAACTGAGCGCCTGTAGTAAATCGGCTGCGCGGCGCTCTCTACGATTTCTTCACGGACTCCGAGTAGTAGCTGAATTATTTGCGGGTAAGATTCGGGCTAATGGCCCGCCAGTTCCTGGGTGGGGCCGCCTTTTGGCGAAATATGCTGGCTACAGTTGGTTTCCGCCCAAATTGAAAGTGCGCTCCGAGTCGCCGAGAGCAGGCGTGACGGAAGAGGACGTAGCGGACGAGCCGCAGCCGGAACGGGGTGAGATATAGGTACCGCACTCCGTTGTGGTAGCCGGAGCCGAATCGAACTGCTGTTCCCCGTGCATGGAGCCGTTACCGCATTTTGCCCCTCGCCGCCTGGTCGGCAGCGGCTTGGGTGGGGAAGCCGCAAGCAGCCGCGATAACCAGCGAAGGCGTATGGGTGAAGGCCGCCAAAAATGGAAATCGCTGCGTCGGCAGGGCGCAGTGGAGCGATTAACCATTTGCGAGTACTCACGTTTCTCTCCTTTTGAAAAAAACTCATTTCAGCGGCACCGCGTAGACCGCCGCGTATTTCTGATTCACGATCAGATCGTTCTCGTCGACCCCATAGCCCGCGTAGTACACCGCCCCCGCCATGATCTTGGGAAGGTCGCTCAGATTGCCCGGTTTGGACGTGTAACCGAACGTCCCGTGCTGGCATTCGCTCTGGGCATTCTCGTAGAAGGCGGGTATCGGCGTACCCGGCTTCCATTCCTGCCAGCCGCTTGCCGTGCCGAAAAGCAGGTGTCCCCAGGCGACCAGGGCGATATAGAATTTTTGGGTGGTCGCCACTTGGTCGGCGGGCGGGGCGACGGTGACATGAAAGGCATCCGCCGCGGTAATGGTGGTGGTGAAAGTCGCCCCGCTGGACGAGGTGGACACGCTGTCGGCATGGGCCGTCGCGCCCGCAAGCAGGGCGACGACCGCGAGTTTTTTCAGATGGCGAACCATTGGTTTTCTCCCGGCAGTTGAAAAAAGAGATTGGTTTGACGAGGAAAATTCCGCGGCTTGCCGGCTATTTCAGAAGCCGGCAGCCTTGGCCTTGACCAGGAGTTCCGCCAGCGAACCCACTTCGAACGCGGCATTGCCCAGCATCGGGATCAGTACGTAAACCCGTCCGTTCTTGGCGGCGAGATAGGAGTTGGTCTGGGAATAGAAGCGGAAACGATAGCCGGCCATGTCCTGGCAGAACTGGCCGCGCGGCGCAAAGAACTGGCCGAAGGCGGCTTCGGCCCAGTTGAAGACGCGCGGGATGTTGGCGGCATCCTCGTCGCTCGGGGTGGTCGAGGCGGTGGGCGCGGACGCGGTGGCGCAGCCGGAATTGGAAGCGCCGGCGGTGCCGCAACTGGCGCCGGCGAGCGTGGCCGAATCGAACAACTGGTCGCCCTGCGAGCAGCCGCTGCCGCATTTTGCCAGGGCGGCGGCGTCGGCCTCAGCCTGGGAGGAGAAGCCGCAGGCCGCGCCCATCCGGCTGGGCGACATGCCCCAGGCGATGGAGGCATAGCCGCCGCCGCTGCAACCGGCGTATTCCTCGCATTTCGCGCCGGGGGTCGTGGCGCAGGTCGCCAGCGCCTTGTCCTGCGCCTCCTTTAGCGTGGTGGCTTTCTGGATGTTGCCGGAAAAAGTGCCGCCGCTGATCGTGCCGTAAATCGACGTTGCCGAGATGGCGGGGGTCGCGAACAAACTTCCCGCCAGGGAAAACAGGGTGCAAGCGACAAGGACCAGGGAACGCGGGCGGCTGGGGTATTTCATTGAATGGGTCTCCTAAAAAAGGGGTGGTGATGAAAAAAATGAAAAAAACCTTGCAGGATGGATGTTTCCTGTTGCTAACCTCCCCATGCTAACGCATTATTGAGATACTAAAAATAGTGCATTTGCACTACTACAATTGAGTTGATATAAGTCGGCGTGCCCGGATAAATTGGGTAAACCGATTGTCGTCTTTCGAGTTGCGGATTGGTTTTTTGAAAAACTCAGAGTGAAAGCGTTTACAAGACCGTGTTGACCGATATTTTCAATCTCTTGTTGAAATTACACCGGAACTGCCGCGACATGGCGCCCTGCGATTTTCCGGGTTGGGCGATGTCCCTGGTGGACGGGGCGATTCCCCACACCGCGTGTTTCTGGGGGAGTGGCGCCTGGATCGACGGCGAAATCGTCGTGCACACCAGTTGGCTGAATAATATTCCCGCCGAAGCCATTCTGGACTGGGAGCGTCACAAGCATGCCGACACCGTTTCGCTCAAATTGCTGGCGAACGCCGGGCAGGTGGTGAATTTCAGCAACGCCGACCTGCGCGGGGAATATGCCTACGAGCCGCTGTTCCGTCCGGTCGGCATCGAACAATTGATGGGAATCTACCTCCCCAACCCGCTCACCGGGCTGTATGACGCCATTTCACTGTACCGCGCCGACCCCGCCGCCGCGTTCGGCGCGGATGAATGCCGGGCGTTTGCCGGCGTGGTCCCGCATCTGGTCGAGGCGCGCCGGGTGAATTACCTGGATGGGCTGAACGCGGACCGGGCACATTCCGCCATTCCCTTGCGCCGGCATGTGGCGGTGGCCGACTTGAAGGGCGTCCTGCACGCAGCCGAGGATGATTTCATCCATCTTGCCAGGCTGGAATGGCCGAATTGGCAAGGGGCACGCTTGCCCGAGGCCTTGCTGGCCCGGCTGGGCGAGGGCGGCGAACATTGTTTCGGGGAGAAAACGGTGGTTCGCTGGCTGTGTCGGAACGACACGTACCGGCTGTCCATTCGCCCGCGCACCCCGGCGGACAGCCTGAGCGAGCGGGAACGCCAGATCGCCCGGCACTTCGCCGAAGGCCGCTCGCACAAGGGCATCGCCCTCGATTTCGAGATCTCGCCGTCAACGGTGCGCAACCACCTGAGCACCATTTACCGGAAACTGGATATTCATGGCAAGGCGGAATTGACGGCCTTGCTGTCCCAGATCGACTAGCCATCCCGTCGCGCACCGGTTATCCCGGCTTGTTTTTAGGAAAATAGTCGAGTAATATACTCGGGAATTATTATTCTCCCCCTCTGGATTCCCCATGCCCAAGCTGGCGACCACCGCTCTGGTGGCCTTGATTGCCGCACTTGCCTTGTCGCGCACCGGCATGTCGGCCTTGCACGTCCACCTGGCGCTGGCAGCGGGAATGCTGCCGCTGATGGTGGGGGCGATGCTGCATTTCGCCCCGGTGCTGACGCGTAGCGGCGCGGCGCGGCGGAGCGTTGCGGCGTTGCCGTGGCTGGCGCTGCTGAGCGGGTTGACCGTGGTCGGCGCTTTTGCCGTGCCGGCGTGGTTGATCATGGGCCGCAATATCGCTGCCGGGCTGGCGCTGAGCGCCGCCCTCGCGGTGCTGGGTTGGATGACGGCACGCAGCCGCGCCGCGCTGAGTCCGGCGCATCCCGGCTTGCGCTGGTATCAGGCGGCACTGGGTTGCTTTGCACTGGCCATGCTGTCCGTGCTGGCAATGAGCCTGTGGCCGGAACACACCCTGGCGCTGAAGCGTTTCCACCTCCATCTCAACACCCTCGGACTGATCGGCCTGACCGCCGTGGGTACCCTGCAAGTGCTGTTGCCCACCGCGGTCGGGGAGATGGATGGACAAGCCGCCACGCGCCTGCGCCGCGATCTGCCGCTGGTACTGGGCGGAACGCTGTTGATCGCCGGCGGGGCGGCCTGGCGAACAGAACTGGCCTGGCTGGGAATGGTGCTGTGGCTGGTGCCGGTGGTACGGATGTCGGCGGCGTGGTGGCGATCCTACCGCCCGGCGGTCTTCTCCTGGCACGGCGCCGCCCCTTCACTGGCCGGAGCGGCCATGGGATTTCTGCTGATACTGTTGCTTGGCCCATGGCACGCTGGTGGCGGAATAGTGGCAGCAGATGCCGCCCACGGCTTCATCGCGGCGTTTCTCCTGCCGCTGGTGACGGGCGCGGTGAGCCAGTTGTTGCCGCTGTGGCTGCGTCCCGGGGTCCAGGACGCTTGGCATACCGAGTTGCGTAAGGCATTGGGTCGCTGGTCCGGTTTGCGCGCAATTTTGTTGGTCGGGGGCGGTTTGGCGCTGACCCTGGGCAACCCTGCCGGATGGCTGGCGGTGGCTGTCGGCATGGCGCTATTCGTCGTCCAACTACCCGCCATCTTTACAAAAAAATGAAATATTCAGGTAAAATTGAGGCTTGTCAGGATGTTCAGTGTGACTCGCTTGCACCTTTTCACTATCCCGACCGGATGAACTTGTCGGGGACGCCTCGTTCAATCTGATTGACTCTTTCCGCCTTCCTTAAGGAACATCATGTTGCAAATCGAATTCCCGCTCCTAAAAATCAAGGGAAAGAGCCTTCTTCCCATCGTGCAAGGGGGGATGGGCGTGGGAATCTCGGCGCACAAGCTGGCCGGTGCCGTCGCCAAGGAAGGCGGGGTCGGCACCATCGCCAGCATCGACCTGCGCCGCCATCATCCCGACCTGATGGAAGAATGCCGCATCGAGCGCACCAAGGAAAAAATGGATCAGGCCAATCTGACTGCCCTCGACCGGGAAATCAAGTTGGCCAAGGAAATCGCTCAAGGCGAGGGCATGATCGCGGTGAACGTGATGAAAGCCGTCACCGAGCATCCGCAACTGGTGCAGCAGGCCTGTGCAAGCGGGATCGACGCCATCGTGATGGGCGCCGGGCTGCCGCTGGATCTACCGGAAATGGGCAAGGATTACCCGAATGTGGCGTTGATCCCGATTCTTTCCGACGTGCGCGGCATCAGCGTGATTTTAAAGAAATGGATGCGCAAGAACGCCCTGCCCGACGCCATCGTCATCGAACATCCGCGTTATGCCGGCGGCCACCTCGGCGCGCCCAAGCCGGAAGACATCACCGACCCGCGCTTCGATTTTCCCGGAGTGTTGGAAGGGGTGTTCCAGTTGTTCAAGGAACTCAAGATCGAGTCGGAACGGATTCCCCTGATTCCCGCCGGCGGCATCAACTCCTACGAGAAGGTCAAAACCTTGCTCGGCCTGGGAGCTGGCGCGGTTCAAGTTGGCACGCCCTTCGCGGTCAGCGAGGAAGGCGACGCCCACCCCGAGTTCAAGCGGGTGCTTGCCGAAGCGCGCCCCGAGGATATCGTGACCTTCATGAGTGCCGCCGGCCTGCCGGCCCGCGCGGTGCTGACGCCGTGGCTGAAAAATTACCTGAAGCGCGAAACCAAGCTGATGTCGATTGCCGACGCCGCCCGTTCCAGTTGCGCCGCCGCCTTCGACTGCCTGCTGCAATGCGGCCTGCGCGACGGCATTCCCAAAGCCGGGCAGTTCTGCATCGACTCGCAACTTGCTGCGGCAATGCGCGGCGACGTCAACAAGGGACTATTCTTCCGCGGTTCGGAATCTTTGCCCTTCGGCACGGCGATCCGCCCGGTGCGGGAAATCATCGAATACCTGCTGACCGGCAGAAAACCGCTGTTCGCCTGAAGCGCCTCCCCACAAAAAAGCCCAGGCGTGCCTGGGCTTTTTTCATGCCTGCCATTTCCGGCTATTCCCCGTAAATGTCCCTGACCCCGGCCCCGCCAATCCGGTCGAAATAACGCGCCCGGTAGAGCAGGCGCTTGTGTGACGCATCGTCGGCAAAACCGGCGCGGTCGTGCAGGACGTTGTTGCAAATCAGGCCCATGCCAGGTTCGAGACGGGCGCGGTAGATATAGGGAAGATCGCTGGCGAGCAGCTTTTCCAGAAACGCCACCGCAGCGAGGGTGATCGCGTCCTGTTTCCAGGCGATGCTGCGGGTACGGGCAGTGTAGCGCATGTGCAGATCGCCGCTCGCCTCTATCGAAAATACCGGACCGCTCTGGTCGGGACGCGCCACGCCGTCTTCCTCGACGCGCGCCGGAATGGTCATGGCGTCGGGTTGCATGAAGGCGCGGATCAGTTCGGGATTTTCCTCGCGCATCAGGAGGTAGGCGATTTCATGGTCGAGTAGGGCATTCTCGCCGCCACTCGCCGCGCTTTGCACGCAATGCAGTTGCAGGCCGCGAATCTGCCGTTCCGGGGTATTGTAATAGCCGTCGGTGTGCCACTTGATGGGACGGTCGGTGTAGGGAATGTAGGCATTGTGCGCGGCGTCGCCCTGGATGGTGAGCGAAGACAGGCCGTCATCGTCGGCGAGCATATTGCAATCAAGGCGGTCGAGACCGAAACGTGCGCCGAGCCGGCGGGCGATTTCCTTGTCGGGGTCGGCGCCGGTCTTGCCGACATACACGGCCATGTTGGTCTTGCGGCAGCGTTCGAGGATCGCTTGGTATTCGGCATCGCTCAAGCGGCGCGGGTCATCCACTTCAACGACGATTTGCGCGGGGCTGGTCGGGTAATCCGCTAGTTTGAGGTCACGCCAGCGCAGGTAGGTCTCCTGGTTTTCCAGGCTGAAAGGGCTATTCATATCACTCCGATTTTTTCTTGCAGGGATAGGCTTCGATCAATGCCGCCGTGACCAGCGCCCCACCCGGTACATGGAGGTCGTTGGGATGGCTTTTCAGGTAGGCGGTGACGACGCCGCGCAATTGCTTGCGGGTGACGTTCACCGGCGGGCAGTAGTAATACAGGGAGGTACCCATCAGCCCATCGGATACGCCCAGCACATAACCATCGTAAACGGTCGGCTGATAGTCGCCGCCGACGGCAGGATGGGTATCGCTGGTTTGCATCATGCGCAATAACTCCTTTCCGCTCAGTGAATCGGCGCAAACCGGTGCGCTGGCGACTACGAGGGCAAACAACAGATTTGATGCTTTCATGGCTTCCTCCCGACTTTCTTGTGTAATTTGGCATTTTTGTCAGGCATCAGCTTACCAGCTTGATGTTTCTCCTGTAAACGCCAAATGCCGACAAGAGGTTAGCCTCCAGCAACAGCATGGAACATGCAAAAACCACTGCTGCCGGATAAATCAACGGAGGCAGCCAGACCGCCAGGAAAAACAAGGGGACGGACGCGAAATGCAGCCACATCTGGCGGCGCATTTTGGCATCGGGAAGGATTTCCTTCATGTTGGGAACTTTTCCCACCCCCATCAGGCGGCTTTGCAAATGAAACCAGATGAGGAAAGGAACGATCTTGTACAACATGCCGTTCACCACCGACACCGCGAATCCGCCGATGAACAGGGTGCCCAGCAGAAACGGGTAAGCGGCCCCTTCGCTGAATTCCGGAAAAAACTGCCCGGCCAGCCACAGCAGCGGCGCGGCGAGCAGCGCGCCCATACCGTAGCGCCAGAATAACAGGGTAACGTCGGAAACCTTGCGGCGGCGCTGGGTCTGGAGACGTAACGTTACGCCCGCGAACAAGCCGAATCCCGCCACGAACAAGGTGCCATCGAGGGGAAGCAACGGCGTCATTCCGCCCAGATAGAGAAGCGTCCACAACAACAGCACGACGAACAATCCGATAGTGAGACGGCGGGTCATCGGCTTCGGATAGGAGGGCGTCAACTGAAACATCGGCACCACCTGGTATGCAACGCCCACCACCAGCATCCCCACCCAGCCGAGCAGTCCCCACGACAAATGCAGGGTGGTGAGGCGGACTCGGTCGGCCAGCCACCAGCCCCAGCCGTAGTTGCTGGCCAACGCCAACCCCAGCGATACCGTCACGGCCAGCCCCAGCAACGCCAGGCGCATGCCTTGGGCAGTGGGGTTGTCGGCGCCATGCTTTAGACTGACGGCCGCAGCCAGGATAAACACCAGGAATCCGCTCCCCAGCAGAATCATCGCCAAGCGTATCGCCAGCGGGAAGACCGCCAGGAATCCGCCGACCAGCAGCAGGATGCCCGGCACCAGCAGCGCGTAAACCGTGAGCGACACCGCCACCGGTTTCGCCACCGGCGCCCCGGCCACTACCGGCAGCATCTGGAAAAGCGCACCGGTCATGGCCAGCCCGAGAAAGCCCAGCGTCATCAAATGGGTAAACGCCAACACCGGCGGCAACCAGCGGCTTTCCAGCAGCCCTGCCCCGCTGACCAGCACCAGCACGGCTGCCAACAGGCCGAATAGCGGCGCACTGAGGAAAAACCGGAACGGCACCAGAATCGGCGGCGCTTGATCGAAGGAAAGACCAGATTGGGGAGTCATCGGGGTGATGGGTGATGGGTGATGGGTGATGGGTGATGGGTGATGGAGCCGCTGCGCGACGCCAAGCTTTTTCCCATCACTCATTACTCATCACCCATTACCATTTTCCTTCCATACCAGAAATTCGAAATGGTTGTCGTCATCGACCAGCGTGCGATGGGCAAAGCCGCGCTTTTTGAGGAGCGGATAGAGAAGGCAGGGTTCACGAAAATGAATTACCCGCAGTTGTTGGCCCGGCAAGAGTTGCGCCGCCTGCTCCAACACCTGTTCCAAAGGTTGGGGAGCCTCCAGCCCGCGCACGTCGAGCAGCAACTCTTTCGACAAATTACTGAACCTCTTGGAGCTTGCCGATGACTTCGCCGGCTTCGCTGCTCAGTGCCTGATCGGCCATGTGGTAGAGAATCTGCTCTTCCTTGAGATTATGCTGCTGCATCAAGACCAGCAGGGTTTCGCACTGGCCGAGGAAGTCGTCCTTATCGTGTTTTTCCATGGCGTGCGCCATCGCCTCGAAAAGGCTGCGCATTTGCTGGTGCTCCATGCGCATCACCTGGGTCGGCCCCATGGTCATGCCGGTACGCGCCTCGAATGCGGGAAACAACACTTCTTCTTCCATCGCGAAGTGATGACGCATCGAATCCAGGAAAACCTCGGTCTTTTTCTCCGCATCTCCCCAATCGCCGCCGTCAGCAGCCTCTTCGGCCACCGCAAATAAATCGTCGCAACGGTGATGATCCGTCGACATAAAATCGCTGATGGTTTGCATGTAATTCTCTTTGTGATGGGAACGGCGCCCATTCTTGAGGATGGGCATTTCATTATCCTTGACCTACATCAAGGTTACATGTTTAAGCTTAACCTACATTTCAACCTGCCAAACAGGGCCGGGGTAACTCCAGTCGTAAAAGGGGTTGACTGTGCATGAAAGTGCATATCCTGTATATGTTTAGCAACACCTTTTTCCGGAAACCGCTTTCCGGGATTCAACCTAAGGAGGGAAATAATGAGCCAAGCTTTTACCAAGTCAATGGCGAGGAACATCTTCTTCGGAGGATCAGCGTTCTTCTTCTTGCTGCTCGTCGCCTTGACTTTCGACACCATGCAGGTCCTGCCAAAACGGGATCACCGCGAAAACATCACAGAATCAGTGGCGCGCGGTAAACACGTATGGGAAAGAAACGACTGTATCGGTTGCCATACGCTACTGGGGGAAGGTGCTTACTTTGCACCGGAACTGGGTAATGTATACAAACGCCGTGGCGGTGAATTCATCAAGGCATGGATCAAGGCGCAGCCGACCAAGTCGCCGGGCCGTCGTCAAATGCCCCAATTCAACCTGACCGATCAAGAGTTGGATGACATGGTTAATTTCCTGAAATGGACCAGCGAAATAGACACCGCCAACTGGCCGCCGAATATCGAAGGTTAAGGCAACGGCAATTCACTATTCTTGAGGCTTAGGAGAAAAACCATGCAATTCCAATCTCAAAAGGTGGCGATGCCGTATTTCATCGCTGCCATTGGCCTGTTCGTCGGACAGATCCTGTTCGGTCTGATCATGGGCCTGCAATACGTCATCGGCGACTTCCTGTTCCCGGCGATTCCTTTCAATGTGGCACGGATGGTCCACACCAACCTGCTGATCGTGTGGCTGCTGTTCGGCTTCATGGGTTCGGCGTATTACCTCATCCCCGAGGAAGCTGAAACCGAACTATTCAGCCCCAAGCTGGCGTGGCTGATGTTCTGGATCTTCCTGGTGGCGGGCGCTGCGACCATTCTTGGCTATCTGCTGGTGCCTTACGCCACGCTGGCCTCGATGACCCTGAACGACATGTGGCCGACGATGGGACGCGAGTTCCTCGAACAGCCGCTGTTCACCAAACTGGGTATCGTGGTGGTTGCACTGGCATTCCTCTTCAACATCTCCATGACCGTGCTCAAAGGCCGCAAGACCTCGATCGCGCTGGTGCTGTTGATGGGCTTGTGGGGTCTGGCGGTATTCTTCCTGTTCTCCTTCTACAACCCGAGCAACCTCTCCCTGGACAAGTACTTCTGGTGGTGGACCGTGCATCTTTGGGTGGAAGGCGTGTGGGAACTGATCCTGGGTTCCGTCCTGGCTTTCGTGCTCATCAAAGTGACTGGCGTGGATCGTGAAATCATCGAAAAATGGCTGTACTTGATTATCGCCATGACGCTGATTACCGGTATCCTCGGTATGGGACACCACTACTTCTGGATCGGTACGCCGGAATACTGGCAGTGGTTCGGTTCGGTGTTCTCCGCTCTGGAACCGATTCCGTTCTTCATGATGACCATCTTCGCCTTCAACATGGTAAACCGTCGCCGTCGCGAGCATCCTAACAAGGCTGCCACGCTGTGGGCACTGGGTACCGGTACGATGGCCTTCCTGGGCGCCGGCGTGTGGGGCTTCCTACACACTCTGGCTCCGGTCAACTTCTACACCCACGGCACGCAGATCACCGCCGCCCACGGTCACATGGCGTTCTACGGCGCTTACGTGATGCTGGTGTTGACCATGATCTCCTACGCCATGCCGATGATGCGCGGTCGTGTCGCCAACAGCGGCAAGTCGCAAATCGTGGAAATGTGGGGCTTCTGGCTGATGACCGTATCCATCGTGTTCATCACCCTGTTCCTCACCGCTGCAGGCATCCTGCAAGTGTGGCTGCAACGGGTTTCCACCACCCCGCTGTCCTTCATGGCGGCGCAGGATCAAGCGGTACTGTTCTACTGGTGCCGTGAAATCACCGGTGTGGTGTTCCTGATCGGCCTGGTGGTCTACATCACGAGCTTCTTCATCGCAGGTGAAACGAAAGAAGCCAACGCTTAATACTGCCATTGAGGGAACCGCCTGAAAGCGGCGGTTCCCCGAGTTTCCTCCCTTGTGAGGGGGCGCTTGCCCCCTCTTTTTTGCCTGAATAGTGTAGTAATTTATTCAGTTAAACATATTGCGATTTGCTAATATGCCATCATGACCAGCGAAAACTCACTCAGCGCGACCCATCACAGCAAATACCCCCCCGGCGATCTGGCAATCTGGCTTTTTATCTTTGCCGAACTACTGGCCTTCGGCGTGTTCTTTCTTTCCTACGCCTTTGCGCGTGCCAAGAACGTCGAACTTTTCAACGAATCCCAACTTATGCTCAATCGCGAATCCGGCGCAATCAACGCCCTGGTGCTGCTCACCAGCAGCTACTTCGTGGTACGCGCCGTCGCCGCCATCAAGGAAGGCCACGACAAACTCTGCGCCAACTGGCTGGGCGCCGCCATCGGCCTGGGCTTCGTCTTCATATTCATCAAGCTTTTCGAGTTCCACGCCAAGTTCTCGGCGGGCATCTCGCTCAGCACCAACACCTTCTACATGTTTTACCTGTCGCTCACCCTGTTCCACTTCATGCACGTCATCCTCGGCATGATTATTCTCGCCGCCGTCATGTTCAAGGCCCGAGGCGGCGGCTACACCCCCGACCAGCACACCGGCGTCGAGACCGGCGCCTCCTACTGGCACATGGTCGACCTGGTATGGATGATCCTCTTTCCCCTGGTTTACGTAATTCGCTGAGTGCCTACGATGACTCCCCACAAACCCCATTTCGTCCGTCCCTGCACCATCATCTGGCTGGTGCTGATGACGCTTACCGGCGTTACCTACGCCATCGGCGACGCCGGCCTGGGCGGCCCGCACATCATGCTTGCAGTCCTCGCCATCGCCTTCGTCAAAAGCCGGATGATCGCCAGTTACTTCATGGGTCTGCGCAAGGCGGGCCTGCTGTGGCGCGCCGTCATGGCGGTATATCTGGTGTTCGTCACCGCAATGATCGTCTTCGCCTATTACCTGGGATTGAAATAGTCCGGATCGGGGCAAGCCATTGAGATTGCCCCGTTTGATCCTTCCGCAAGCTTCCCGCCAAGCAAGCGCCCCCGGCCATTCTCAAATGGCTCACGCCAAATCAATCGGTTACGCAGAGCCAACCTGGGTATGCGCGGCCAACCTCCCGCCTTCTGAGCCGGATTCGGCAAGTTTCCGGTTTTTATCGAATAGTATCCGTAGGTTGGTCTGAGCGGCTTTTCGCGATGCCCAACAATCCTATGGAAGCTTGGAGATGGCTGCCAATTCCCTGACGTGGCAGGTTGGAGTCGCCACGCACCAGCCAACCTGCTGATACAGCAAAAGCCGCTTTGTCGTTACCCCGCCACCCCATCCTGCCGTGGTCTCAGGTAGACCGGCGCGTACTTCACCCACCATGGAATGAAACAGCCCAACCAGATCACGGCGGCGAGCAGGTAGAAATGTCCATGATGAGGCAACGGCAGATCGCCGGCGATGCGGGTCAGCGCGGCGGCCTGGAAGGCCAGGAACAATGCCCAGGTGGCGCCGTCGGCCTTGAGTTCGCGCCCGGAATGGCCGAGAGTGACGCGGGTTGCCATGGCCAGCACCATGCTGGCGAAAAAACCGATGGTCAGCGCGTGCAGCGGCGCGAAGCCGAACACCGGGTAACCTGCCAGCGCCGCCAGGCTTTGCAGGGCGGACAGCGCTAGAGCCAGCGACAGCCAGGCGAAACCGATGTGCAGCACTGCCAGCAGGCGTTCCTTGAAGCTCTTGAAAATTTGCCAGTGCCAGGTGAGATGCAGCGAGGCGGCGACGAAAGGAATGTCCACCAGCCACAGCCAGCGCTCGGCCCCGACCATTTCCAGGATGCCATGGGCGGCGGAACAGGACAGTACCGTCCATAGCGCCCACTTGGGACGGACGATGTGGTAGCCGTCAATAATCCGGCTGGAGAAAAACGGGATCATGCGGTGGCTCACCGTGAAGAACACCGGCACCAGGAACAGCCACACCCCGGTCTTCAACGAAAACACCGCGAAGCCGTCACCCGCGCCCGCCAGCCACGCCGCATAAGCCGCGATCCCCAACCAAGCGAAGCCCAGCGCCACGGCGGTAATCGCCGGATGCAGCTTGTCGGGATGGACCGCGCCGAACAGTACCCGCAGCAGGGCGTAATACGCCACCGCCCAGCCCGCCAGCACCGATAGCACGCCAACCAGCAGGACCGGTTTGCCGACAAACAGCCCGGCGTAAAACAGTACCTGCCCACCCGCCAGCAGGGCGAATGCCGGAATATAGCGGCGCCGCGGCACCGGCTCGCCGTTCATCCAGTTGGGATAGACAGTCATCAGGAAGCCGAAAATAAAGAATGGGAAGAACCCGTAGATCATCAGGAAGCCGTGCGCCCACTGCGGCACCACCGGCCAGATCAGCGGTGCATACAGCCCGGTATAGCGGCCCAGCAGGTCGACCAGCCACCACAGGATGGTCAGCACGCCCTGCGTCGCGCCGGCGAAAAACATCATGCGGTGGGGAGCGGCGGAAAAGGCCCGCCAGGGGCTGGTGGTCGTTGTCATGATTTAAAGCTCGTATGGTTGATGAATTATGTCGGGCATTCTAGCAAGCCGTAACGGACCGCCAAATGACTTGAATCAACAAAGGGCGTCGCGGCGCAATATCTCTCAACGCCCTCACCTCACGGAGAGGGCGCTGCGGGAAATGCGGTGCGCCGCGAAAGTGCCGACATCATCACAAAATCGTCATTTTTCCCAAATCATCCCGCGGCGAATCTGGCACAATTTAGACATCATGAAAAACACTGGATTCGTGCATAAAATCGGGCGTTTCGAGGTGCTCTCCACCTTGGGGAAGGGCGCCCAGAGCACCGTTTATCTGGGCTTCGACCCGCACCTGGAACGCGAGGTGGCGATCAAGACCGTGCATTTCGGCAAGGAAGGCGGTGTGCAGGGCCAGATGCTGATCCAGGAGGCGCGCACCGTCAGCAAGCTGCGCCACCCCAACATCATCCCGATTTTCGAGGCTGGCGAGCACGACGGCGACCCCTACCTGGTTTTCGAATACGTGGAAGGCCGGACGCTTGGCGACGCCCTGGCCGCCGAAGGCGCCATGCCGGTGAACCGGGCGGTGGAAATCCTCATCCAGGTACTCGACGCGATTGCCGACGCACATCGCCACGGCATCATCCACCGCGACCTGAAGCCCTCCAACATCGTGATGAATGCCCAGGGTGTGCCGCGGGTGATGGATTTCGGCATCGCCATCCGGGTTTCCGCCGACAACCCGGACAATCTCGATCTCTCCGGCACGCCGGCCTACATGGCCCCGGAATATATCGCCGGCAAGGGCATCTCGACGCAATCGGACATCTTCGCCGCCGGGCTGATCCTGATCGAGATGATTACCGGCAAGCGCGCCGTGCAAGGCAGCGAGGTCATTCAGATTTTCAACCGGATCACCGGTGGCGTGCTGTTTTCCGCCGCCGAACTCGGTGAATTCATCGACGAAAAACTCGGCAACATCCTCCTGCGCGCCATCGCCCCCAATCCCGCCGACCGCTACGCCGATGCGCTGGACATGAAGGAAGCCCTGCAAGCCTACCTGAAACCCAGCGACAGCGGCCCCGGACGCTCCGAGGAAGCCAAGCAGAGCACCCTGGATTTCCTGCTGCGGCGCATGAAGCACAAGAGCGACTTTCCGGCACTCTCCGAGTCGGTGAGCGCGATCAACAAGATCGTGTCGTCGGAGACCGAGAACATCAACAAGCTGTCGAACGCGGTGCTGCGCGATTTCGCCCTGGCCAACAAGGTATTAAAGCTGGTCAACTCGGTGTTTTACGTGCAATACGGCGGCGGGACGATCAGCACCATTTCGCGGGCGGTGGTCATCCTCGGCTTCGACGCGGTGCGCAACATCGCGGTAACGCTGGTGCTGTTCGAGCATTTGCAGAACAAGGCCCACGCCTCGCATCTCCTCGACGACTTCATCCGCACCCTGTTTTCGGCCATCCTCGCCAAGGTCATCGCCGCCAGGAGCGGTTACAAGGAAATCGAGGAAGCCTTCATCTGCGCGATGTTCCACAACCTGGGGCGGCTCCTCGCGGTGTTCTACTTCCCCGAGGAAATGCTGGAGATCGACAAGCGCATCCAGCACGACCAACTCAGCGAGGAAAAAGCTTCCGAGCAGGTGTTGGGAATATCCTTCCAGGACATGGGCGTGGGCATCGCCCGCACCTGGGGCTTTCCCGACCAGATCGTCCACAGTATGCGGCGCCTGCCCGACGGCCCGGTGAAGAAGCCGGATTCGCAGCAGGAGCGCCTGCGCATTCTCGCCGAATATTGCCACGAACTGTGCGAAATGGTCGCCAACACCCCGCGCGACCAGAAAGCCGGCAGCCTGAAAAAAATCGCCGCGCGCTTCGGCAGCCACGCGCCGCTCACCGACAAAGACCTGATCCCCGCGCTCGACCAGGCGCTCGAAGAAGTCATGCAGTACGCCGGGGTGATCCGCCTCAACCTGCGCCAGAGCAAGTTCGGCAAACAACTCGCCGAATGGATGCGCCAAGGCGTCGCTACCAGCCCTGGCGGCCCCGCCGACGCCGCCGCCACCATCGTCGGCGAAACCCGCCTCACTGCCGAATCCGGGGTGCTCAAGGCAAGTGGCCCGTCCGAGCGGGGCGAGGTGCGCGACCCGCAATCCATCCTCGCCGACGGCATCCAGGACATCAGCAACTCGCTGGTGGAAGGCATCGCCCTCAACGATGTGCTGCGCATGATCCTCGAAACCATGTACCGGGGCATGGGCTTCCAGCACGTCCTGCTGTGCGTGCGCGACGGCAAGCAGGGCACCATGAACGGTCGCTTCGGCTTCGGCGAGGACATCGCCGCCCTCGCCAAGAACTTCCACTTCCCCCTCGCGTTCAGCGCCGACGTGTTCCACGCGGCCCTGGACAAGGGCGCCGACATCCTCATCGCCGACACCAACGACCCGAAAATCCTCACCCACATCCCCGACTGGTACCGCGACGTGGTGACCGCGCAGACCTTCGTGCTGTTCCCGCTCACCATGAAAAGCACCCCGGTCGCGCTGATCTACGCCGACAAGGCTTTTCCGGGTGAGATCAGTTTCAATGAAAAGGAATTGAGTTTGTTGCGGACCTTGCGCAATCAGGCGTTGCTGGCGATCAAGCAGTCATTGTAAGGGCGAGCGCGACGATTTCCGGCATACTGTCGCCAACCCCATGAACTAAACAATTTAACGACATGAATCCCTCCCCTTTCCACCTGGACGCCGGCGGCGACAAGATTCCCGACGAACTGCATCGCAAGATGCTGGAAATCCTCCTGGAACGCTTCCGCCACGAAAAGGATTTTCCTTCGCTGTCCGAGTCGGTGATCACCATCAACCGTATCGTGTCGTCGGAATGGGAAAGCATTTCCTCGCTGTCGAATGCCATCCTCAAGGATTTCGCCCTGACCAACAAGCTCCTCAAGCTGGTCAACTCGGCGGCCTACATCCCTTACGGCGGCGGCAACATCAGCACGGTGTCGCGGGCGGTGGCAATCCTCGGTTTCGACGGGGTGAAGAGCATCGCCCTGACCCTGCTCATCCTCGATCACCTGGAAAGCAAGAAAGACGCGGCCCATCTCAAGAACGAATTCCTCCACGCCCTGTTCAGCGCCACCCTCGCCCGCGAAGTCTCCGAGCGGACTTTTGCGCGCTGCGCCGAGGAAGCCTTCGTATGCTCGATGTTCCACAACCTCGGGCGATTACTGGCGATGTTTTACCTGTCCGACGAGGAAGAGCAAATCCGCCGCCTGATGGTCGACCAATCGCTCAGCGAGGACGCCGCGGCACTCCAGGTGCTGGGTATGCCGCTACGCGAACTGGGCAGTGCGGTGGCGTGCGACTGGCATTTTCCCGAGCAGATCATCCACAGCATGGAAACGCTGCCGCCCGGCCCGATGCAGCTTCCCGAGGCAAACCAGGACAAGCTGCGGATGCTGGCGGTATTCGCCGACGAACTGTGCACGACCATCGCCCACACCGGTTGCCGCGACATGCCGAGGGAAATCCGCAACATCGTGGAACGCTTCGCCGACGGTCTGCCGCTGACCGAAAAACAACTGCTGGAGGCTGTCGATGCCACCCTGGACGACGTCATCGAATACGCCAACATCATCCAGCTCAATCTGCATGACATTCCTTTCGGACAACGCATCAGCCAAACCATTGTCGAGCCGACCGACGCGGACGGCCAGCCCATCCACAATGCGCGGGGGTGTGCGACCGAGAGCAGCCGCGAAGAGGAAGCACTCTATGCCGACAGTCCCGCGGAGCATGGCAATCCAACCATCCTGACCGCCGGACTGAGCGACATCAGCGAAGCGCTGGTCGAGGAAAACCCGCTCAACGACGCGCTGCACATCATCCTGGAAACCCTCTACCGGGGCCTGGAATTCCGCCGCGTCCTGTTGTGCACCGTGGACGCGCAAGAAAATGCCATGGTCGCCCGCTTCGGCTTCGGTCCGGCCATTGAAGACGTGCTGCCGCATTTTCGTTTCCCGCTCAACGGTACCACCGACCTGTTCCAGGCCGCCGTCAATCGCGGCGTGGACGTGGTCATTTCCAATGCCGCCGACCCCCACATGCGCGAACGGATTCCCGCCTGGCACCGCAAGCACATCCCGGCCCAGACTTTTGCCCTGTTCCCCTTGAAGATCGAGGGCACACCGGTCGGCATGATCTACGTCGACAAAGCCCAGGCCGGAACCATCCATTTCAACGAAACCGAAAAGAAATTGCTCAGAACGCTGCGCAACCAGGCCATCCTGGCCATGAAACAATTCATCCGGATAACCCCATGATCGACTACATTTTCTTCGACGCCGGCTTGTGCGGCCAATTCATCGAAAAAGCCCGGAAACTGGGTGTCGCCGCCATCGAATCCCACGATGAAATGGGCATCAACGTGGCGCTCCCCGAGGATTTGCCGGACGACGTCGGTGAGGCGCTGGAAGCGTTTTACGACGAACTGCTGGAGCAGCAGGCCGCCCTGGTCGAAGCCAACGAACCAACCCTCCGCCACGCCGCCGGGATCCACATCGATTTGTGCGACGGCAGCCCCTGCCTGATCCGCATCGAACCGGCGCTGATGAACCGCCTGCTCTCGGTGCTGAGCATCGAAGAATTGCACCAACTGGTCACCGGCATCGCCCACGCCGTGGAAAACCCGGTCAGCGCGCCGATTTGCCATGCGCCGGGGAAATGACCACGACAAATTTAGACATACTCCAATCGGGCAACTTGATGCATTGTGAGGCCCATGTTAGCCTGTCACCCCTGAAATAGCCGCGCAATCCCCATCCACTTCATGGTTTTATCCGACCGCATTCACACTTACGGCCAATACCTGCTGAACAAACACGGCGAGCGGGTGCACAAGATCGCGCTGGATGCCGGCTTCACCTGCCCGAACCGCGACGGCTCGAAGGGCATCGGCGGCTGCACCTTCTGCAACAACGATTCCTTCAGCCCCAACGGGCGCACCCCGCCGACCATCGCCGAACAACTTGCTTCAGGCAGAAGCGCCATTGGACGGCGCACTCGGGCGACCAAGTTCATCGCCTATTTCCAGGCCTACACCAACACCTACGCCAAGGTCGAGCACCTCGA
This sequence comes from Sulfuricella sp., assembly GCA_018336195.1. Classification (GTDB taxonomy): domain Bacteria; phylum Pseudomonadota; class Gammaproteobacteria; order Burkholderiales; family Sulfuricellaceae; genus JAGXQV01. The sequence goes on from JAGXQV010000165.1 coordinate 27,308, forward strand.
CCTGCTGTACCGCGAAGCGCTCCGCGAACCCGACGTAATCGGCCTGTCGATCGGCACCCGCCCCGATTGCGTGAACGGCGACGTGCTGGACCTGCTGGCCCGCTACCAGGACCAGGGCCTGGAAATTTGCCTGGAACTCGGCCTGCAGTCGGCTTTCGACGAAACACTGCGGCGCGTCAACCGCGGCCACGGCTTGGCCGAATACTGCGATACCGTGATCGCCGCGCGACAACGCGGGCTGCCGGTGTGCACCCACCTGATCATCGGTCTGCCCGGCGAAACCGAGGCGCATTGCCAGACTACCCTGGATACCGTGCTGGAACTCGGCACCGATGGGATGAAACTCCATCCTTTGCATATCGTCAGGAACACCATCCTCGCCCACCAGTGGCGCAAGAACGAATACACGCCGATGGAACGCGAGGAATACATTCGGATTGCCGCCAACCTGATCGAACGGACGCCGGCACATATCCCCTATCATCGCGTTACCGGTACCTGCTCGAAAGACATCCTGCTCGCCCCCGACTGGTGTTCGCAAAAATGGGGGGTACTGAACGGCATCGAGGCTGAACTGCGCCGCCGCGACCACCGCCAGGGCCAGTTCGCCGCGCCTCAGCCGATGGGAACCTTGGCCGCAGCGCCGAGTCGGATTGCTGAACCGCCCCGCCCCCTGCGGGTTTTCCCGAAAATCTCCATCGAGGAACTCAAACATGTCGCTTGAACTGGTCTGTCCGGCGGGCAACCTGCCCGCCCTCAAAGCCGCCGTGGATAACGGCGCGGATTGCGTCTACATGGGATTTCGCGACAACACCAACGCGCGCAATTTCGCCGGCCTCAATTTCGACGACAACGCCGCCCGCGAAGGCATCCGCTACGCCCACAACAAGGGCGTGAAAACCCTCCTGGCGCTCAACACCTTTCCCCAGTCGGATAGCTGGGAACGCTGGACCGGCGCGGTGGACAAGGCCGCGCTATTGGGCATGGACGCGGTGATCCTGGCCGACATCGGCCTGATGCGCTACGCCGCAAAGAACCACCCCAATCTGCGTCTGCACCTCTCGGTGCAAGGCTCGGCGACCAATTACGAGGCGATCAATTTCTACCGCGAGCATTTCGGCGTGCAGCGTGCCGTGATTCCGCGCGTATTGTCGCTGCCCCAGGTCGAGCAGGTGGTAAACAACACCCCGGTGGAAATCGAGTTATTCGGCTTCGGCGGCCTGTGCGTGATGGTCGAAGGGCGCTGCGCACTGTCTTCCTACGTCACCGGCGAATCGCCGAATACCGTCGGGGTGTGTTCGCCGGCCAAGGCGGTGCGCTGGCAGCAGACTTCGAAAGGCCTGGAGTCCAGGTTGAACGGGGTGTTGATGGATCGCTACGACGAAGGCGAAAACGCCGGCTACCCGACGCTGTGCAAGGGGCGCTTCGAAGTCAACGGCGAAACCTATTACGCCATCGAGGAACCGACTAGCCTCAACACCCTGGAAATGCTCCCGGAAATGCTGCGCATCGGCATCGCCGCGATCAAGATCGAAGGGCGCCAGCGCAGCCCGGCCTACGTCGAACAAGTCACCAAGGTGTGGCGCGCAGCCATCGACGCCGCCAAACGTGCCCCGGCCAATTACACCGTGATGCCGGCGTGGATGACCCAACTCAACAAGGTTGCGGAAGGCCAGCAGCACACGCTGGGGGCATACAACCGTCCGTGGAAATAACCATGAGCATCCATGCGCCGGAGAAGGAATACCTGACAAACAACCCGGACGTTCACGCTGCGGTCGCGGACGGAAGATTGATTTCCGGGTTCGCGCACTTTCTGAGACATGGTGCCCTGGAGGGGCGTGCCTATTCGCATTGCTGGGATTTTGGAAATGCTCTGGATAACGTGTTCGGCGTCAGTTCGGTCACCCCATTGCCTCGCGAAGGGGCAAAGATTATTTCCGACTTCGTCACGGATTGCCTGATTCCCAGCGCAGAGTCGAAAATTCTGGAATTGCTCCGGTTGCTCGGGTTGGCGGACGCTCTAAAGGGTAGTGAACTGCCGTCGCGACATGAGGAAAATATTGCAATCCTGTCGGTGGGATGCGGTGCGGGAAAACATGAGGCGGCATTGGCCGGGCGCTTTCCCAACTGGAGTATCGTCGCGACGGATTTGGAAATGCCATCGATTGGCACGATGGCTTCCAGCAATCTCGAATTTCGCGTAAGCAATATTCTGGATTGGGACGAAAGCAGGGATTTTGATTTTGT
>JAGXQV010000166.1 GCA_018336195.1 Sulfuricella sp.
CGCCCCGCCGTGGCGCGCCGCGATTTGCCGGGCGGCACGGTGCAGGTTGCGCGCCCGCGAGTAGTAGCCCAGCCCGCTCCACAGCGCCAGCACGTCGTCCTCGGGCGCCGCGGCCAGCGCGGCGAGATCGGGGAACCGTTCCAGGAAGCGCAGGTAATAGGGAATCACCGTCGCCACCTGGGTTTGCTGCAGCATGATTTCCGACAGCCACACCCGGTACGGGTCGCGGGACTGCTGCCAGGGCAGGTCGTGGCGTCCGTGGCGGCGCTGCCAGGCGATAATGGCGGACGAGAATCCCCCCTGATCCAAGTTGGTCGTTTGAGGCAATGCGGTGCAAGGTAATACAGTGTTTTTCACGTCGTCGGCTTCCCAATGGCTTCCCAGGTAAATATCGTGACGGCATTATTTCATTCCGGGAAACGTGATACAAACAGTTCTCTGATTCTTAATGGAATTAAGGAATCAAAACAACCCGGTACGACTGTCTTAACGAACCTCCGGTTTGAACGGTCCCGGTACGACCGGATTGATGGCCCAACGCCGCCCCCCCCCGCCATGATGCGGAAGTACGCGGCACGGCCAGAACCCGATAATTTAAGGTTCTCACCAGAACCCAAAACCCATTTAAACGCGCTCATGGGCATCTTTGTTGCAGGGTTCCGACATTACAACCTATAATCGTCCCGACAGAACTCTTTATTACATATTAAGAACCTCTTGGGAGCGATTAACATGGAATCCCCGATTCCTCTGCCTGTCGAACGTGCCATCCACAAGCTCGGCAGCGACATTTCGCTGGCGCGACGGCGTCGCCATATCTCGCAGGCTTCACTGGCCGAACGCATGGGGGCATCCCTTTCCACGGTACGCCGCATGGAAAAAGGCGATGTGCGGGTGCCCATCCACTTCTTCGCCCGTGCGCTGCACGTCTTCGGCGAGATCCAGGCGCTGGAGCACCTCCTGGATACCCCTAACGACGAAATCGGCCTGACGCTGATGGACGAGCGCTTGCCCAAGCGCGTGCGCAGCAAGTCAGGCAGTCCCTCGGGAGCGCTCTGATGACCGCCGTCGCCGCGGTCCGCAGGCAAGTCCGGCTGTGCATCGGCAAGGCGGGCCTGCCGGTCGGTTCGCTCGCCTATGTCCGCCAGGGCCGCCGTGAGAACAGCGCCTTCGCCTATGACGCGGCCTGGCTATCCAACCCGTCACGCTTCAACGTGTCGGCCGACCTGCAACTCATAGCAGGCCATCAGCCGCACAAGGCGGCTTCGCCGCACGACTCGGTATTCCACGGTGCCATCGCCGATACCGCGCCGGACGCTTGGGGTCGGCGCGTCATCGCCCGCGACCACGCCAAGCGCCGCAGGGCAGAGCCCCACCTGCCAGCCCTCACCGAGTTGGACTACCTGCTGGCGGTCGACGACTTCAGCCGCGTCGGTGCACTGCGCCTCTGCGATACGGAGGGGACTTGGCAGCGGACGGTGGACAAGGGGCGGCGCAGCACCCCGCCGCTGATCGAGTTGGAGCGTATCTACCTGGCCAGCCGTGCCGTCGAGCGCGGACAGGAATCGGCCGAGGACTTGCGCTATCTGCAAGGCAAGGGCACGTCGCTCGGCGGCATGCGCCCCAAGTGCACGCTGGTGGACGAGGACGGCTGGCTCGCCATCGGCAAATTTCCCAGCATGGGCGACAGCCGCAGCGTCACGCGCGGCGAGGTGCTGGCCCTGAAGCTGGCGGCGCAGGCCGGCATCGATGCCGCAGCCGCGCGCATCGTCTTGCTGGGCGAGCGGGGAAATGCAGTGCCGGTAGCGGTCATCCGCCGCTTCGACCGCGACGCCGAAGACGGCCGCATTCCCTACCAATCGGCCGCTACGCTGCTGCAAGCCTCGCGCGAAGAGGAGCGCAGCTACGCCGAGATCGCCGACGCGATCCGCTCGCACAGCCATGCCCCCACTGCGGACGTGCGTCAACTCTGGCGGCGACTGGTGTTCAACCTGCTGATCGCCAACGTGGACGATCACTTGCAGAATCTCGGATTCCTGCATGTGGAGCGCGGGCTGTGGCGGCTTGCGCCCGCCTTCGACATCAATCCTTTCCCGGACAGGGAGAGGGAATCCAAGACCTGGTTGACCGAGCAGGATGGGCCGATTACCGACGTGCAGATGCTGCTGGCCCGCGCGTCGTATTTCGCACTGGACGAGGCCCAGGCTTTGACCGTGCTGGGTGAGGTGCATGCCGCGGTAGCGAATTGGCGGCGGATCGCGCTCGGCCCGGAGGTCGGATTGCGTGCGGTCGAACTGGACGACTTCGCGCCGGCCTTCGAGCACGAACAGATGGATGCAGTCGCCGCACTGCTCGGGTAGTCAGCACTACGCCAACGTCGCGACCCAAACAGGCTCGGAATTACAGATCGTCATCCGGTTTGATATCGCGCTCATTGCGGGCGGGCCTGTGCCGCCTCGAAGCGGGTCGCGCCATTCCAGGTATGGGTCAATTCGCCTTTAGCGCCGTCGAGCAGGTTCACCTCCAGGCGCGCGGCGGGCCATGCCAGCCAAGCGCCGGCCACCCCGAGGCGGGCCGCGCCGCTGTAGGTGAGGGTCAGCCTGCCGCTCGGCCACAGGTGATTGACCGATAACACCGCCTGCTCCGCCTGTGCCGTGGCGACATCGCCCGCCAACGCCGGAATCCGCAGCGCCACGTCGAAGCTGGCGGCGTCGTGGCCCCATTGGGCGACCAGGCTGACATCTTCCGCGGCGAATCCCTGCGGCACCTGGCGCAGCGCGCCGATTGCCAGGCGCAAGTCGAATTTCTCCGTGCCGTGAAGGCCGTTCAGCCCCAGCGCCAAGCTATGTGCCTGCCCGGCCGGCGCGCTCTGCAGCCGCCAGCGGAGATCACTCAAGCCCAATCCGCTGCCGCTGCCCTCCCCATCCACTGCGCTGCCGGCGATGTTCAGCACCGCCCGCTCCAGATGCAGCACGTTCCCGTTCGCCGCGCCGCCGTTAAAAACCCCGGCACCGCCCAGATCGGCGCGCACGCCGTGCAGGACCATGCCGGTCACTCGCGGCGCGCCCCCCAGCAGTGCTCCCCACGCAAGATTCAGGCGCGCCTCGGTGAAACTTGCAAATGCCACCTTGCCGTCCCGCCCGCTCAGCGTACTGCGCGCCAGCACCACCGCCGGGCGGGGAAACAAGGCAAGACGGGGAGTCTCTTCCAGATGCAAGACGCACCGCGGCTTTTCCGCCAGCCACGCCGTCAGGCGCTGCCCGACGTCCGCGCCGTCGAAGCGCCCCCAGGCGACGAGAAGCAGCAACAGATATAAGCACGCGACAGCGGCCGACACGACCAGGATTTTTTTGGAGAGGACCGACAAAATGGCTCCAGCAGTGAGAATTGGCGACCCCCGATGATAACCGAGCAGGTGCCATAGGAGCCTGTCGGACTTGAAGAATCGAAGCGCAACGGGTTTCGCAGGCAAGCCGCGTAGTGGCTGCTCGCAAAATTTAGCTGGGCGAGGACAGATTTTGCGAGCTTTCGCCTTGCGGCGAAATGCCTGCTTACCCCATTTGCCGGTTTTGCAGGTCAACAGTCATTCTATTGACCAATAAAGCGGCGAAATATGGACCGGCCAGACAAATTTGCAGCCGATTTCCTTTAAGTCCGACAAGCTCCTAGTCAATCGAGCTTTTTCGGTATGACGTCAGCCCTTCCCTGGAGAACGCGTCACATGGACTACCCCAATGGACTGTGGCTCCTCGCCGTGAGTTGGCGCGCTTACTTCGCGCGGCTACGACATGCAGGAATGCTTAGGGCTGCGCCCGTTGCGCGGCAAGGTGCGCAGCGTGACGGCCCAGGATTAATTCGCCCCCAAGCCGGATGCGTCTTGCCGTTCCGCCATCGGGACGGTCAAGACGTAGCCGGCGCCGCGTATGCCTTTTAGCGTATCGGCGGCGAGTCCCGCCGCTTCGAGCTTTTTGCGCAGGCGGCTGACGATGGCTTCGAGGCGCCTTTCGTCGTAACTCAAGTATTGCCCGCCGAGTGCTTCGATAAGCTGCTTGCGGCTCACCTGGCAGTTGGAGGCGCGGGCGAGACGAGCCAGCAGCAGGGTTTCGCTCTGGGTCAACTCGATGCGCGCGGCTTGGTCGGTCAGCAGTGCCTGTTCTCCGGCCAGCAGGATCAGTCCGCTATCGGGCGGCTTGGCGACGGCGATGCGTCGGGCCAGGGCGCGCAGCACCAGCGCCAGTTCGCGCATGTCGACCGGCTTGCCGAGATAGACGTCCGCGCCTTCCTCCATGCCCCGGATGCGGTCGGGCATGGTGGTTCGCGCGGTCAGCATCACGATGCCGAGGTGCGGCTGTTTACGGCGCAGGCGGCGGGCGATGGAGAGGCCGTTCTCGCCGGGCAGGCCGATATCCAGCACGACGATGTCGGGGGAAAAATCCTGAAGACGCTCGTCCAGCGCCACGGCGTTGTCGCACATCGCCACCTCGAAGCCTTCATCGCGCAGGTTGAAGGCGATATCGTCGAGCAGGTCGGCATTGTCCTCGACCACGGCGATGCGGATCATGATATTTCTCCTGGAAGCCAGACGCGGAATTCGGCACCGCCGTCTCGATTGATTAATTCGACGGTTCCGCCGTGCATTTCGGCGATGCGCCGTACCAGGTACATGCCGAGTCCGGCGCCGCCGATGTTCCCGACGTTGTCTCCGCGCACGTAGCGGTCGAAGAGACGCTCGCGCAGCGCTTCCGGTATGCCGCCGCCATGATCGGCCACGACGATCTCGATGCCCTTCCTGGCGGATTCGCCGCACGGCGCCAGCGACACGCCGACCGTGGTCTCGGGCGGCGAATACTTGAGGGCATTGTCGATGAGGTTGGCGACCACCACGCCGAGCAATGCCGGGTCGGCAGCGATGGTCAGGACGGCGGGCGCGGTTACCCGCAGGCGCTGCGCGTCGGCGGATTCCTCGGCGACGCGCCGGAGCAGCGCGGCGACGTCGGTCGGGGCGCGCCGAATCGTCAGCCCTTCGTCGTCGATCCGTTCCTTGGCGAGGAATTGCTCGACCAGGTTGTTGACGCGGCCCACGGTTCGACGGATACGCCCGTGGCGACGCGACACTTCGGTATCGTTGGCGCGGTTGAGGCGTTCGAGCGCTTGTACCGCGACGTCGACCACCGCCAGGGGGGTTTTCAGTTCGTGCGACAGCATGGCGATGAATTCGCCCTGTTCCCGATGCGCGGCCCGCGCCTGTTCGGCAATCGCCTCGGAGGCCTGGACGCGGATCAGCGCCTGGAACTCGGCGGCGCGCAACTCGCGAAAGCGCATGGCCAGCGCGAAATTCATGGCGATGATGTTCCCCAAGCCGGATATTTGTCGCAGGTGAAACATGAAAAAATCGTTCGTATATAAGCCCAGCAGGGAAACCGCCATGCCCAGCGTGCCAAACAAGGCGAGGGCATTGCCGGCGGCGATGAATACGCCTTCCCGCCGGCCTTCCCGCCAGATTCGTAGCGCCAGCCATAGACCGAGGATGAGCATCAACAGCAGCAGGCTAATCATCGCCCGCGCCGCCTCGATGTAATAATCGCTGAGCAGCACGGGAAGCAAGGCCAGCGGCAGAATCACCTGAATCCGATAGAGCCTGAACAGCCAAGGCTGGTCGCGCTCCACTTTCAGCATGCGCCGGTAAAACGGCGCCCCGGCGCTGAGGGTAATGGCGAATGCCACGCCCAGCCAGGCGTTGGCGATAGCCGGATGTTCCGGGAAGATATATTGGCTGACCAGGCCGTTGGCGGCAATGGTCAGCAGCATCGAGGTCGCCACGTGCAAGCAGAACCAGGCATACAGTTCTTCCCGCAACCAGGCCCATAAAACCAGGTTGAAGAGCAGGACGAAGATGAGGATTCCGTAGTAAATGCCCAGGCCGCCATATTCGAGATTGGCCGCGCCATGGAATTCCCCGGCATTCCACAGCTTGAGGAAAACCAGCGAGGAACTGGTCGTTTGCAGGCGCAGATAGAGCGTATGCGGCAACGTGTCGTCCATCTGGAGCTTGAAGACGAAGGATCGATGCGGTTCTTCGCGCGCGGAAAAGGGCAGCCGGTCGCCGCCGCGCCTCTCGTTGAAACTGCCGGGCGCTTCCGCCACCGGTTCGTAAAGGCGCAGATCGTCGAGAAAAGGCGGCTGAACTTCCAGCCACCAATCGCCGGGGCTGGACGCCCGCACGGTAAAGCGCAGCCAATGGACGTTCCTCGTGTAACCCGCGTTGAAAGCGCCGCGCACCGGCGTAAAGCGCAGGCTGGCTAGCGCGGAAGTTACGCTGTCTATCGTCTCGGTACCGCTGGGATCGACCAGCACGGCGAGGTCGCCGACCGGAAGCGGGTTTGCGATAGCGCCCTGCCACACCAACGCCAGCGCCAGCCAAACCGCCCACGGATGCCGGGAGCGGAAAAATCCGCTGATTCGCGATAGCAAGTGGGATACCCCCGTCATCAATACGTACTCGCAGCGTTCAATTCAGTCCTTGGTCGGCAATCGTTCTCTTCTTCTTATTTCAATAGGCCGAAGCCAGTCGCCATTTTCTACGAATTCAGAGGACGCAAAAAGGGATTGTCAGCGAATGTCAGCATGGGCATGTAAATATTTGTAATAGTAAGTCTGGATAAGTAATAGCAGTTATTAGTTTTGAGTGTTGAGTTGGGGAATGCGCTCTTAGCCTGATTCAAATCCGACGCGCTTTGCGCGGCGACATCAACTAAACACTCAACGCTAAACATTCAAAACTGTTTTTGCCTTTCACTTATTTCATAAAAAGGTTGTTTCTCCCATAGGACAGGGATTAGCGGCATCCATGCCGTCCGAGGATATCGGCACGGTCGGAGTGACACAGCCGGCACTCTAGCGCCGACTTCGGCGCCCGACGAGAGGAAAAAGTCATGCGTAAGTTGTGTGGATACAAGGCGATTCAATTACTGGCGAGCGGAGTCGGCCTGGCATCGCTTGCCGTTTCGGCTTGCGCCGACGTTGCCGCGCCGAATCTCGACGAGGCGCGCCGTCTGCTGGAGGCAGGCCACGCGGAACAATCGGCGGCGCTGCTGGAGCGCAACCTGGTGCATTTCGCCGGGAATACCGATTACGACCTCCTGCTCGGACTGGCGCAATATCGCGCCGGCCGGAGCGGGCAAGCCCAGTTCGCCTTCGAGCGCGTACTGATGGTTGCCCCGGAAAACGTCGAGGCACGCCTCAAACTGGCTCAGATCGTTATCGAGCGCGGCAGTACGCGCCTGCTCGACGATCTCTTGCAGCCGCTGACCACGCACCAACTCAACGCCGAGCAACAGCGGCAACTGGAGAGCCTGCGTGCGCAGGCCGCCGTTTCGGAAAGCAGCCGTTTGTCCGGGCGCGGCTACGTCCAGGGCGGAATCGGCTGGGACGGCAACGTGACCAGCGGCCCGGACCAGCAGTCCTTGATTTTTCCGGCTCTCGGGACTGAACCGCTGTCGCTCGGCAACGCGGCACGGGATGCCGACCACGTCGCCACGCTGGAGGCGGGCACGACCTGGGTCGGCACTCTCGACGAGAATACCTGGCTGACCGGCACCGGTATCCTTCGCGTCGGGGACAACCGCACGCGCCGGGACGTCAGGGAGAGCTTCGTCAATCTCGATCTGGGCATCCTGCGCCGAATCGGCGACGAATATGTCGGCACATCCCTGACGGGCCAGGACTATCAGGTCGCTGGCGCTACTTATCGCAAGACCCGCGGCCTGCGGCTGAACTGGATTCATCCCCTCGACGGAAGTTCCTGGCTGACCGGCTACGTGCAGAGCCTCGACTTCGAGTATCCGGGGCAGAGCAGCGACAACGCCGCGCGGCGGGTCGTCGGCGTCACGCTCGATTCGATCCGGGAAGGCGGCGCCGCGACCATGCAGTTCGGCGTCTACGGCGGGGAAGAGAACGCCAAGGATGGCGCCAATTCGCCAATCGGCTTTCGCCAAGCGGGCGTCCAACTGGCCGGACGGATGCGCCTGAACGAAGACTGGTCGATTTCCGCCGGCGCGGTTTACGAACAGCGCCGCCACCAGGCCGAGGACGCTCTGTACGGAATTTTCCGCAACGACAAGCAACTGAGCATGATCGTCGCAGCCGATTACCGGATCGGCGGGCGCTGGCACCTGATTCCCCAGTACTCGTATTCCCGCAATTCGTCCTCTACCGAGCTTTACGACTTTACCCGCAAGACCTTCATGCTGCATTTGAGATGGGAGTTCGACAATGCGAAAAAATGATCCGATTCGGCGGCGCGGCTTCGGCTGCCCGCACCTGTTCCTGGCTGCGCTGGGTTTTTTCCTGATGAGCGCCGTACCGGCCTTGGGCGCGGATAGCGTGGGCATCGTCCTGGCCTTCACCGGCCAAGCGGAGATCGTTCGCGGCGTCGAGAAGCGTCCGCCGGCGATCAAAGCCGACCTGTACAGCGGCGACAGTCTCGTCACCGGCGAGGGCCAGGTACAGATCCGCTTCATCGACGGCACCCTCCTCACGGTGTACCGCAACACCCGCTTCGCGGTGGACGATTACCGCTATGGCAAGGGCAAGGACAACCGCGCCCAATTCAGCTTGACCAACGGACTGATCCACACCCTGACCGGGCAGATGGACAAGGAAAACTACCAGCTCAAGACCCGCCTGGCCAACCTTGGAGTACGCGGCACCGAATACTCGGTGGAACTCGGCACGACGTTCAACGTCAGCGTCGATCAGGGGCGCGTGACAATTTCCAACAAGGGAGGATCAATCGAGGTTCCCGCCGGCAACAGCGCCATCGTGACGGCAGTAAACGCCATGCCGCAACGCTTCCCGTATAAGATCGATCTGCGCCAGGGGCGTAGCGGTTCTGCGGGTGGCTCCGGCGCGGCGACGCCTTCCTCTGCCTCGACAACATCGGCTTCGAGCACCCAGTCTTCTACTTCGGATGCCCAACCTGCTTCGAGTTCACAGACCACTTCGAGTGCCCAACCCGCCGCTGGAGCCTCGCCACCGCCTCCCCCAGGTGCTCTACCGCCTCCGCCAGGTGCCGTACCTCCGCCAGATGCCATGCCTCCGCCGGGTGCCATGCCTCCGCCAGATGCCGTACCTCCGCCGGGTGCCATGCCTCCGCCGGGTGCCGTACCTCCGCCGGGTGCCCTGCCTCCGCCGGGTGCCCTGCCTCCGCCGGGTGCCCTGCCTCCGCCGAGTGCCCTGCCTCCGCCGAGTGCCCTGCCTCCGCCGGGTGCCGTACCTCCGCCGAGTGCCCTGCCTCCCCTTGGGACAAGCCTTGGCAGCATCCCCGGCGGACTAGGCAGTGGGGCGCTTGCCGGCTCTCAACCCCCTCCTGGAATCCAAAAAATATCGCAATCATCGTTGCCACCTCCGGGAACGCAACCGCCCCCTGGAACCCAGCCTCCCGTGGGGACTCAACCTCCCGTGGGGACTCAACCTCCCGCGGGGACTCAGCCTCCCGTGGGGACTCAGCCTCCCGTTGGGACTCAGCCTCCCGTAGGGACTCAGCCTCCCGTGGGGACTCAGCCTCCCGTAGGGACTCAGCCTCCCGTAGGGACTCAGCCTCCCGTAGGGACTCAGCCTCCCGTGGGGACTCAGCCTCCCGTGACGACTCAGCCTCCCACGGGGACCCCGCCTCCCACGGCGACCCAGCCTCCCACGGGGACCCCGCCTCCCACGGCGACCCAAACTCCCACGGCGACCCAGCCGCCGCCAGGAGCGCCCCCGCCTCCGGGGAGAGCCCAACCTATCTCGGGTGGATCTCGGCTACTCACGACGGGAACCGCGACAGCGGCGCGACGCTAGAGGCACCCCGCCACTTCTGGAAAACGCCCCCAATCTGTTTAGTCTCTTACCAGCCAAATGATGTCGAAACGTGACGACAAGGTATTTTAAATTGACCACTGCGGTAACGCGTGATGAGGAATGGGTGATGAAAACCACCCTCCCATTACCCATCGCTCATCACCCATTACTTTCTTTGGTTCCGGCTCGTCCGGCTTAGGAAATGAATATTTTGGCTAGCCCAAAAGACAGCCCCCCTGCCAGACGCTGGCAAAAACAGGCCAGCGCCGCCGCCGTGCGCTGGCTGTTGCCGGCCCTGTTGGTCGCGACCACCCTGATTATTCAGTCTACCGATCCGCAATTTCGCGCCCGGATTCGCGACAGCGCTTTCGATCAGTTGCAGTCCCTGGCGCCGCGGGCTTACGTCGACGCCTTGCCGATCCGCGTGATCGCCATCGACGACGCCAGCCTGGCCCGCGTCGGTCAATGGCCGTGGTCGCGCACGGTCATGGCCGAGATCGTGGATCGGCTGGTCGACATGGGCGCCGCCGTGGTGGCGCTCGACATCGTGCTGGCAGAGCCGGACCGCACCTCTCCCGAGCAAGCGGCGGCGCGCTGGGCGGACAATCTCCCCCTCCGCGATCTGCTGCTGAAGATGCCGTCCCACGACGAAGTTCTGGCGCAAAGCTTTTCCCGCGGCAAAGTGGTGCTCGGCTTTCCCATCGAACCCGTCGCCTCGGGCTTGCCGCTACCGCCGGACGAGGCGCACTTCCTGAGCTTCGGCGGCAATGCCATCGACTGGCTGCCCCCCTATCCCGGCGGCCTCGCCAGCCTGCCGGCACTGACCGCCGCCGCGACCGGCAGCGGCGCCATTTCCCTGTCGCCGTCCGGCGACGGCGTGCTACGCGCCATGCCTTTGGTGTATCGCGTCCAGGACACGCTGTACCCCGGTTTCGGGCTGGAGGCGCTGCGCCTGTTCGCCAACCAGCCAAACATTTCGATCCAGGTAACCGATCCCGCCGCCGCGAGCCGGGGACAAATGCCCGGCATCCAGGACATCGGGCTGGGTAACGCGGCGTTCCTGCCGACGGCGCCCGACGGGCGGGTGTGGCTGCATTTTCGGCCACTCGCCGCGCAGCGCTACGTTTCGGCAGCCGACTTGCTGGCCGGCAAGGCCGATCCGCAGGCGCTCAAAAACAGCATCGTCTTTGTCGGCGCCACCGCCAAGGGTCTCGGCGACAATGTTTACACCCCGTTGGGAGAACTGGTTCCCGGCATTGAGGGCCACGTCCAGTTGGTGGAGCAAATGCTGGAAGGCGATTATCTGTTGCGTCCGGCCTGGGAAAACGAGTTGGTGGCGGCGCTAATGGTCGCCGCCTGGCTGCTGTTGGCCTATCTGCTGGCGCGCTTTCGCCCGATATGGGCGGTGCTGCTATCCGTGCTGGTGGTGGCAAGCCTGTTCGGCCTGTCCGGCTGGCTGTTCGTCGCGCAGCGGCTGTTGTTCGATCCGGTATTTCCGTCGCTAGCGGTAGGCGCCCTGTTTATCGCCCTGGTGGTTCCGCGCTACCTGCGCACGGAACGGGATCAGCGCTGGATTCGCGACGCTTTCGCGCGCTACGTCTCGCCCAACCGGGTCAAATATTTGCAGGAGAACCCGCAGGATCTCGAACTGGGCAGCATCTATCGAGAATGCTCGTTCGTCATGACCGACCTGGAAGGCTTTACGCCGCTGATGGAAAAATATCAGCCGGACCTTCTGGCGGACCTTCTCAACGACTACCTCGACAAAATGATACGCATCGCCTTCAGCCATGACGGCACGATAGATCGGATCGTCGGCGACGCGGTGGTCGTGATGTTCTCCGCCCCGGCCATGCAGCCCGACCATGCGGCGCGCGCACTGGCTTGCGCCCTGGAGATGGACGCCTTTGCCAGCGAGTGCAGCCGGCAACACATCCGGGAAGGGATTTCCTTCGGGCGGACCCGCATCGGCGTCAATACCGGCACGGTGCTGATCGGCAATTTCGGCGGAGGCGCGATGCTCGACTATCGCGCCCTGGGAGACGCCATCAATACCGCAGCGCGCCTGGAAACGATCAACGGCCAAATCGGCACCAACATCTGCGTAAGCGGCACGACCGTCGCCCAGTGCCCGGAATTCGTCGGTCGCCCGGTCGGCCAGTTGGTGTTGAAGGGCAAGACGCAGGAGATCATGGTTTACCAGCCATTGACGCCGGACCAGGCCGCAGCAGCCAACGTCGTTGCATACCGGGCCGCCTACCGGCTACTCGACACGGCGAATCCCCAGGCAAACGCGGTTTTTCAAAGCTTGGCAGGAAAATATCCCGACGACCCCCTGATCGCATACCACGCCAATCGGCTGGCGCAAGGCGAATCGGGAAGCCGGGTGGTGATGAAAAGCAAGTGAGCCGCTTGCACGAATTTATCACGCAAACATTTATTCGCAAGAGCCTGTTTCAGCACCAAATTAGAGGATTAAATTCGCATGACGAAGCATGACGTACTGGAAGAGGTCAGCAATCTGCTGCTTGACAGCAAGCTGTTCTTCCACATGGCCCCCCACGCGCTGCAAAGCGCAGCGCCATATTTCAGATGGCATAGCTATCGACAAGGGGAGGTGGTCTTCAGCGAGGGGGACAAGGGAACCTTCATGGGCATCATCCACCAAGGCCGCATTTTGATAACCAAGACTGCCCAGAATGGGAAAACTGTAGCCATGGGGGAAGAAGGTACTGGGCGGGTGTTCGGCGAGATGGCGGTATTGGATGGCGAACCGCGCTCGGCAACCTGTGTCGCCGAATCCGACTGTGACTTGCTGGTGCTGACCAAGGCATCGATGGATGCATTGTTGACCGAAAAGCCGCGCATCGGTGCGGAAATACTCCGCGCGATTGCGATCAGTTTGTCGCGCCGCATGCGTGTTTCAGCCGGACGGCTGGTAGATCGCCTGTAATCGCAATTGTTTGGGATAAGCGAAAGGCAAAAACAGTTTTGAATGTTTAGTGTTGAGTGTTTGGTTGATGTCGCCGTGCAAAGCGCGTCGGATTTGAATCAGGCGCGAAGCGCATTCCCCAACTCAACACTAAACACTCAAAACCAAAAACTGCTTTTACTTAAATGCGCACAAATTTAAACCTATATTCCTCAGTTGACCGCTTGCCGTGATGCATACCATGTTGGTTTTAATAAGAATTGCCTGTGATTTTACGTTCACCTATTTGGTGAGAGCGCTACGGGCCGGATTGCACGGTTTCTCGGGCGGATTGCTGCGTTGCAACTCCTTGGAATGGAATAGCCATTCCGCGTCGTTGCGCCTTGCACTCCACCCGATAAACCGCACACTCCAACCCGTCCAACTAAGGAATATAGGTTAAAACGCGAAAAAAACGCCAGGAAGTTATCCTGGCGTTTTTTTCGTTTTCAAAAGAAAACCGTGCCTTCTTAATCCGTACCTGAATGGTAGAAACCCAGCGCGGCAGTGCTTAAATTGGCCGCATCGGTAACGCCGATCAGGCAGCGCGGGACCATCGGGAAGTTCGGCGTCAGGTAGTACGCATAAGCCGCTTTCGCACCGGCAACCGTCGTGATGGCAGAGTCGGTGTTGGGTGCCTCGTTACACAACCCCAGTTTGTTTGCCGCCGTCCCGGTACCGTAACCGCTTGGGCCGTTATAGACGAAATCGCCCATCGTCTTGTTTGACGGCATCGAGAATGTCGTGCTGGTGCCGCTCAACAAGGCGCTCATGTCCATCGAAAACGCGCCATAAGGAAAGTAAGTCGTGGTAGTTCCGGGGCTGGTGCCGATGGCAGGACGATTGCTGCTCGATGCGGCTGTCACTGCGGAGTAGCTCGAATAAACCCCGGCCTGCACGACAATCGGATATCCGTCGCGGGCGTAACCGACTATGGTGGCTTTGGCCGGCAAGGAACTCCAGGGGTTGCTGGTGCTCATCGGATTGCAACTTACCAGCGGTGCACCGCCAAATGCTATACCGCAGGGTATGCCGTGATAGTGGTAGGCACCCGTCGATTGGTTATGTCCGTTGTGCGGATCGAATCCCAGGCGTTGGGTTGTGTATGAGCTGCTGGAAGGCACGGTGGCCGTACTTTGAGTGAGCTGGAGCCGCCCTTCGACGCGGAAAGCGCACTTGAGCGAAGCCGATACCGCAACGATCTTGGTGCTGCTTTCCGCACACACACCGGTCAGCGGGTCGAACGGAATGCCGTCCAACGCCACACCGAAAGAGTCGGCCACCCCCAAGGGCGTGTAAAGCGGCGAAGTACTTGTGCCGGCAGCCAAAGCCGGGGCTGAGGGAACATAGTATTTATACGCAATGGCGGCAGGCGTGTGAGCCTGGGCCGACCATGTCTGAAAACCTGCCGTGGAGCTACCGGTCGGGCAAGTTGCGCTGGAAGTCGCCATGGAGGCAGTGCAGGAACCGTAATACGGCGTCCCGTCACTGCTCACCAGATAGGTGGCCACCGTCGTCTTGGCGGTGTTATTGAGCGTTTTGTTTACCACCGTCTGCGTCACCGTGGCCGCCGCAAAAGCGCCCTGACTCAGTACCGACCCCAGCAATGTGCCGAGCATAATAGATTTCATTCCGAGCTTCCGAGCCATTATCGTACCCTCCAAAAAAATAAGAAATTAGAACCACCATCAAGCATCTTCCGGGTAGCGTTTGCCGAACTTCATTTTTACGCCCGGTTATATCTGCCGGAAAACATTTGCGTACAGTCATTATTCAACTTTACGAAACGCCTAAGCTGATATTCGCTGACATTCGCGCGGTGTGGTTGCGTGAAGCCGCAGCGCCCAACGTCGCCGATTACCAAGCCGCCTACGCACTACACGACGCAGGGAATCCTCAGGCAAACGTCGTGTTTCAAAGCCTGGCCGAGAAATATCCCGACGCCCCCCCCCCTGATCGCCTACCACGCCAATCGGCTGGCGCAAGGCGAATCGGGAAGCCGGGTGGTGGTGAAAAGCAAGTGAGTCTCTTGCAGGGGGGGGTTATTTGATGTTTTTGAGGTGGAGTACGGACTTGAGTTGACGGGCTGCGTCGGAATACGGGCTTCCGCTTTCGACCCGAAGGCGACGGTAGGGCTATCGGAAAGCGGACTTTACTAGTCAGTCAACATGAAACGAAGGGTTGTAGGAGTGGGCCGTGCCCGCGCTGCGATGTCACAATCTGCGACAACGTCTCCACTGGCAACACCGCTCGCCCGCATGGCAAGCTCCTACAATAACTGCCGATTCAACGTGACTGACTAGGTTCCAACTGGCACCGTTTATGGGGAGCGCCTAAGGCCCACCCCAGACTCACTCCAATAGCACCTTGAAATCCGTCGGCGCCAGCTCATTATGTCGATTGGCTGCCCAGACAAATTTGGCATAGACCTCGTCACGCGCCTTGCTGCTCAATAGTCCAGCCTGGATGCATTTCTGTGAACCAGACCAGTACGTTGAGATATCCGACTGCGACCAGTCCGCACGTTTGTTGGCCAGCAGATACCCTGTCGGGCCGTCGTAGATATTCTCGGGCTAGACTCAACGAGCACCAGCCAAAGCCGCTGGTTCAAGCCTTGTGATGGACGACTAAACTCCGTGTTTTTCGATCAAGCCCGAATTTCTACCCTTCTACTGCAAGACTCTTCACTTTTTCCATCAGTCCGCCCCATTGGTTTTTTGCCCGCTCTTGTGCCCAAGCGGTTTGCCATTGCACTTCCGCCATGAATTTCAACTGTATGCGGATCATGTCCGAGAGGGTCAACTCTTTACCGCTGGCGATTTCGATTTCCTTGCGCATGCCGGTGAATATCTGTTTTTTCCATCCCGGCATGTACATTTGCATCTGATCCGCGTCCCGGATGATTTTCTGGCTCAAGGTCTGCGGTTCCGTGACATAGGGAAAACGGGTGGACTTGACGAGTTCGACGGCTTCGGTCAGATAGCCTCGTAGCGATTCGCTGCTCCCGCAATACGCGGTCAATCCTTCGAGCGCGACTTCGATGTTGTGATCGTCCTGGTATTTTCCGCCGCTGTGGCCGAAATCGTGAAAGATCGCGGAGAGGAGCAGGATACGGGTTTCCTCCGGCGCTAGCCGCATGTCGGCAGCGCCGGCGGCGCAATTGAGGATCATGCAGTCGGTGTGGTAGCGATTATGGTAAGGCTGATCGTTGCCGGGATTGTGCTCCACGAAATACGAATAGGCCGCGACAAGCTCATGGCGGGCGAGGATCGCCGCGACCCGATCCTTGATGCGGGTTCTCGTCGGTTTCGCCCGTGCGAGCAACGATTCGTGCCATGCTCTGGATGATTTCCTACCTGACACAATTGCGCCCGTCATGCTTGGCGCGGTAAAGCTGGGTATCGGCCAATTGGATCAAGGCCGCCGGCGTCGAAGCGTCGGCATTTGTCGCCTGCCCAATGGATACGGTGATGCCGGGAAGCAAGCTGCCGTCGGAGGACGAGATTTCCATCTGTTCGGTGGCTTGGCGAACTCTTTGCGCGACTGCCATCGCCAACTCACGGTTGGTATTCGGCAGCAGGATGAGGAATTCCTCGCCGCCGTAGCGGGTCGCGAAATCATACGGACGCAAGCTGGTTTTCAGCACTTTGCCCACGGCCACCAGTGCCTGGTCGCCCGCCAGATGGCCGTTGCCGTCGTTATATTTCTTGAAATTGTCCACGTCGAGCAGGAGCACGGACAGCGGCTGTTCGCACTGGCCGGCCTGAATCAGCAGCCGTCCGAAGGCATTGTCCAGCCAGCGCCGGTTGAAGAGGCCGGTCAGCCTATCGACGTTCGCATGGTCGGTCAGCTCCCAAATTTGCAGACGATCCTTGATGATGCGCTCGGTGTTGGTCTTCATCCAGCGCGTCATCATCTGGAGCAGATTGCGGACCACGGGATTGTTCTCGCCTATCAGGCGCAGGATCAGGTCGCGGTGGATGGGGAATACCCGGCTTTGCTCCTTCGCAATCACATAAGCCGAGGGAAATGTGCCGTCGATGATCGAGATTTCACCGACGGAAGCCCCCTCGGCAAGCTCCCGGATCGGGGGGGAATCCGGTGTCTCGAAATGGACCGCGAGGGTACCGGAAAGCAGCAGATAGACATGCCGGTTGTCCTGGTCGGGCGCCAGTAGAATCTCCCCAACGGCCAATTCGCGCGGTTCGGCATGTGCACGCAATTGCATAAGTATTTCATCCGGGATACCCCGGAGGAGATCGGTATGCGTCAATTCATTCGCGACCAGGGTCATGTCAATTCTCCAAAGTTAAGGCCAAGGTAAGTGAAAGGCAAAAACAGTTTTGAATGTTTAGTGTTGAGTGTTTAGTTGATGTCGCCGCGCAAAGCGCGTCGGATTTGAATCAGGCTAAGAGCGCATTCCACAACTCAACACTAAACACTCAAAACCAAAAACTGCTTTTACTTAACTGCTTTTGGACGGGCTGCGTTTTTCAGGATCATTCGCTCGTCGCGCCATCCGTCCGCCGGCGGTCAATCAACGGCCAATCGCGCACGAGATCCGCCAGGCCATTCTGGTTGAGTATGGCGGCCCAGACCGGCCCCTTCTTGAACGAGTCCATATGCACATTGAAATCCCTGACTTCATCCGCGCTGAACGACTTTTTGGAGAAAGCCGCGATCAACGGCACCCGGTCGACGGCGATGGGCAGGATGTCGAGCTTGGAAATCATGCCTTCCGTGCGCAACACGTTGATTTCGGTCACGCTGGAAATCAGGATCCCGTCCACCTCGCCGAACAGCAAGGCGCGAATCATTTCGCCTTCCGAGCGATACCTGGCGATAGTCACGCCTTGATCGCCATCCAGCATGGGGTAGCGGAATCCGACGCGCGCGCCGATTTTCCTGCCGTATAGATCGGCAATCCGGGCCAAAGGAAAAGTCTTGTTGCGCAGAACCGCCACCACGCTGTATTCGGTCAGGATCGGCGCGGAAAACCAGACGCGCTCCTGGTCGCGGGCCAGCGGCACGATCGCCGTGCCCACGTCGAGCTTGCCTTCTTCGAGCGAATTGAGGGCGACGCTGGTGGGAATCAAAAGATACGCCGGAGTTTTGCCCATCTCGCGCAGCACGGCATCCACCGCCCGGATGAATACCCCGCGCGGAACGCCCTTGTCCAGCGTGGACAGGACGTTGCCCGGAACCGCCACGAAGGTCGGCCCCGCCGCCGACGGCAGCGCGCAGGCGCAAAGCCCGGCGATGGCGGAACAGACGATCAAGAATTGCTTCATGTTGTTTCCTTCGAACGCTAGAGTGCGAGCCGCGATGGGCGTTGCGGCCGGCCATCGCCATTCCCGGCGGACTCGGGCACTTCCTCGGCACAGGTCGCCATCCGGCCGTCGGGCATGGAGGACGCGCAGAAATCGACGGCGGTGAATTCCGGGCGCCTCACGGGCGGAACCGCTGTTTTTTCCGCGACCGGCTGGACTTCGTCGCCATGGCATTTTCCGGCCTGACCGTCGGGCAAGGTTGCGCCGCAGAGATTGGCGCCGATGAAGACCGCGTTGCGGATGATCGCGCCGGAAAAATTCGCCTTGCCGAGGTTGGCTCCCTGGAAGGTCACCGCATCGATGACGGTATTGCGGAAATCCGCACCGCTCAGATCGGTCATGCGGAAATTGGCGTGGCTGATGTAGGTGGAGGTAAACACCGTTCCCCTCATGATGCTGCCCGCCAGGTTGGCATTGGCGAAATCCGCTCCCTGCATGTTGGCGCGCGTCAGGATCGCCCCTTGCAAATCGGTGCCGCGCAAGCGCGCCCCGGAAAGATCGGCCTGGGTCAAATCGGCGTTGCGCAGGATCGCGTCGTTGAGGCGCGCTTCCGAGAGGTCGGCATCGTTCAAGGTGGCGGTCAACAAATCCGCCTCACTCAGGTCGCTCTTGGTCAGGTTGCTGCGGGTTAGATTGGCCATGCGCAGGTTGGCCTTGCGGAAGGTCGAACGATACATGGCGGCGTCTTGCAGCGAGGCCTGGGACAAATCCACCTCGTCGAAATCCGCCCACTCCATGCGTGCGTGGCTCAGGTTGGCGGCCTGGAAATTGCCGCCCTTGAATACCGACCACGACAGGTTGGCGCCGAACAGGTAGGAGCCGCGAAAGTTGACGCCGGGCTTGCTCACGCCGCTCAAGTCCACGTAGCGCTGATTGGAGAAGGCGCTACCGTCGATGCGGCTGCGCACGTCCGCCAACGCGGAACCCAGGCTTCCCGCGACCACGGACGCCAGGACGATAAAGCTGAGGAATTTCGACATGATTCGCGCTATCCGTCAGTAATAAAGAAAATCGCTGAGCAGCTTCAGGCGATCCTTGAGCGTTCGCATGTCGGACCAGCTTTCCAGCGTCACGTCGCCGGTGCGGAATTCGCGGTACAGGCTGTTTTCCTGCATGTGATGGAAGATCGACGCCCAGTTTGGATAGGGCTTGAACCAGTCGCCATAGCGGGCGCGCAGACTGGCAATCGGGCGATCTTCCTCGGACAGGGTTTTCTCGTACTCCTGGCGCGCTTTTTCGGTTTGATAGATATATTGCGCGGGGCGCGGCGTAATCAGGATCAGCACGGATTTCTGCACATCGGTGGTGGTGGCGCGGGAAAACAGGTATTGCACGCCCGGAATATCCTGCAACAAGGGCACGCCGTCGCGCGTGATGTCCGCCTCTTTTTCGCTCAATCCGCCCATAATCAGGGTCTCGCCGAAGCGCATCACCACGTTTGCCGTCACCTGGCTCTTGGAGGTTTCCAGTTTGAACTGGTAATTGTTGTCCGCCGAGGGGGTCTTGATGAACGAACGTTGCGCCGCGACCAACATGCTGACCTGCCCGCCCTCGATGAACACCGGCGTTACCGCCAGCTTGATGCCGATATCCTTCTGGATGCTGACCGGCGCGGCGGCGCTGTTCCCGCCGGGTGCCACCGCCGCGTTCAACTCGATGCCGTAGAAAAATTCCGAAAGCCGGCCCGAGGTGGCCACCAGGGTGGGGCGCGCCAGGATTTCGTTGCGCTGGACGTTGGAGTTGGCGATGTTCAGCGAATAGGTTATCGCCGGAATCGAGAGAACGCGCGTGATCGATTGGGTGTCGGCCAGCGAGCCGCTGGTGTTGACGTTGGAGATCGACTTGCTGAAGGCCGCCGCCGTACTCGAACCGAACTGGAGTTGCAGGGCGTTGAGCAAATTGAGACCCCGGGCCGTGGTCAGGGTTTCCTCCGTGGCGATCATCACCACATCGACCACGACCATGCGGTTTTCCGTACCCGGCGCGGTGGTCGGCAATAGCGCTTGCGGTGTCGCAGCGGCGTCGGGGTGGGAATTGAACGACAAGTTGGAGGGGTTTTGCACGATGCTGCCAAAAGGCACGCCGTCGGTCTTGAGCAAGCCTTCCTGCTGCCGGTAAAAGCCCGCCCAGTCGTCCAAGCGTCGCGCCACGTAATCGGCCCGCTGCGTGCCGCCCAGTTCCTTCAAGCGTTCCAGGTAGGCCCCGGCACGGTCGTTCTTGCCGACTGCGGCCATAATCAGCGCGGCATTGCGCAGCTCGTTCTGCGAACGAATTTTTCCCTGCTTTTCCAGCACGTCGATGCTGCCGGCGGCGAGATCCGGGTAACCCGAGCGGTACGCCGCATAGGCAAAGGCGCTCAGCAACGCGGGATCATCGTGGCGAAACAGCAGCGCTTCCGCGAGGTGCTGGCGCGCCTTGTCGAACTTGCCCATATCCAGGGCCAGTTGCCCGGAAAAATACTGGGCCAGCCAGTTGCTCGGGTCGAACTGCACGGCCAATTGGTAGCCCTGTTCCGCCAGTTCGAAGGAAGCGTTGGTGCCCCGATGAGCTTGCAGGTGATACACCAGCCCGTTAATCAAGTGGTAGTAGGAGCGGTCGGTGCGCATTTTCAGCGCCGCGTTGATCTTGGCCGAGGCTTTGTCCAGATTGCCTTCGACAATCAGTTGCAGTGCTTCCGAGGCCATCCGGTCCGACTCGGAAACCAGCGGCGTTGCCGAAGCGGCGCCCGCGAAGGTGCCGGGCGGGTCATTGAAAGCCGCGTACTCATCGGCGGCCAGCGTCGACGGGTTGAAGCTTGCCAGGGATAGGGCGGCGACGAGGAGCCGGATGCGTTTCATCGTTTGAACCATTAATATAATTTTCGCCCGGAGATAATCCGGGTGCTCCCCTTGATTTCCCAAGGCGCGAAACGCCCTATTTATTCGGCGCCATCGAAAGCGACTACCGTATGGTAGAACCCTTGATTATTGGTCGGCGACCCCGTGGAACCATCGGCAACCCCGATCAAGCAGCGGGGAATCATCGGGAAATTGGGGGTGAGGTAATAAGCGTAAGCCGCCATGGTCTTGCCATCCAGAAGAGTGATGGCGGGGTTGGTGTTTGCTGCTTCGTTACACAGCCCCAGGGCCGAGGTGGAAGTCCCGTAGCCGCTGGGTCCGGTGTAGGTAAAATCCGCGAAGGTCTTGCTGGTGGGCATCGTGAAGGTGGTACCCGAGCTTACCAGCCGCGACATGTCCATCGAAAAATTCCCCAGGCTGGTGTAGCCGGTGACGGTCGGGCGGCCCGAACCCGCAGCGGTGACCACCGCGTAACTCGCGAAAATCCCGCCTTGCACGATGATCGGATAGCCGTCGCGGGCGAAGCCGACGATGGTCGTCTTGCTGATGTGGGCGAAAGGGGTGGCATCGGCGGTGCTGGTCGGGTCGCAGGTAAAGGCGGAGCTGCCGCCACTCGTCGTCACGATGCCGCAGGTGATGCCGTGGTAATGGTAAGCGCCGTCCGATTGGCTATGGCCGTTATGCACGTCGAAGCCCAAGCGCTTGGCCGTGTACGCCGAAGTTTTGGTTTTCGGGTCGGTTTGGAGGCGCGCTTCCACGCGGTAACTACAGGTGTTGACGGTGGAGCGCGCCGAATCCGTTCCGCAGTAGCTGGTCAAGGGGTCGAAGGGAACGCCGTCGAGCGCCACGCCAAAATCGTTGGACAGCCCTACCGGAGTGTACTTGGGTGCCGCGGAAGTGCCGGCCAGGGCGGGCGTTACCGGGATATAGTAGGTGTAGCTCTTGGCGGACGGGGTGTGGGTGTAGCTGACGCCCGGCGGAAACGCGGCGCTACCGCCGCTGCCGTAATAGGGCACCCCGTCGGACGTCAGTTTTTTGACGACCACGTCGCTGCCGTTGATCTTGATGGTCGAAGTGCCATCCCAAATCGTGGCTGCGCCATAAGCGGCCTGGCTCACCGCCAACCCGATCGCCACGTTGGAAATCAAGCCTTTGATTGCGTTTTTCCGAGACATCATGAATGTTCTTCCTAAACAGTTTGTGAGGGGCGGAAATTTTCGACGCCGCCGTTGAAGTGCCGTGGGCACTAAGTAATGGCAGTTCTTAGTTTTGAGTGTTTAGTGTTGAGTTGTGGAATGCGCTTCGCGCCTGATTGAAATCCGACGCGCTTTGCGCGGCGACATCAACTCAACACTAAACATTTAAAACTGTTTTTGCCTTTCACTTATCAACGCTGCCCATCGTATACACATGGGCACGCCGAAGGCTGACATTCGCTGACATTGCGCGGGGGGCCGCAACCTATCGGGTAAGATGGCTCATCTGCGTATCGCCCCAAAAGGAATAATTACATGTCGAGCAGCAGCTTCCCGCGCCGCTGGGTTTTCGCCGCCCTTGGCGTCCTGGCGCTATCCGTGGGAGCGTGGGTCGTCGCACATTGGGGCGCCGAAAATCAGAAAAACTTGCCGGGCGTCGCCATCGCCCTGGCCGCGCCGCTCTCCGGCCCTTCGGCGCGGGTCGGCGCGGAGATGGAGGCGGCGGTGCGTGCCGTGCTCGATGACGTCAACGCCAACGGCGGCGTGGCGGGCAAGCGGATCGAATTGAAGGTTTTCGACGATGGCGGCGACCCTGGGACTGCCGCCAAAATCGCGGCCCAAATCGCCGCCTCCCCGGATATCGTCGCCGTGGTGGGCCATTCCCTGAGCAGCACTTCGCTGGCGGCGGCACCGGCCTACCAGGCCGCCGGGCTGGCCGCGATCACCCCGGCGGCGACGAATCCGCGCCTCACCGAAAAACACGCCAACTACTTCAGTTCGATTTATTCGGATCGGGTGCAGGGCCGCTTCATGGCGGACTATGCGCATCTCGCCCTGACCGCCCGGACGGCGGTGGCGGTCGTGGCGCCGGGCGAATACGCCGAGGATCTGTCGCACGCCTTCCAGGAACAGGCAAACCGGCTGGGCATGGACGTGCGGCAGCCGCTCAGGGTTACCGCGTCCGCGCTGAATAGCGCGGAGGGCATCCGCGCCCTGGTCGACAAGCTGCGCGCCACGCCGGTTGCGCTGATCGCCCTTTTCGCGGATCAGGACAGCGCGTTCCAGATCGTCCGCGCACTCCGGGAAGGCGGCATTGTGTCGCCCATCCTGGGGCCGGATTCGATCGGTTCAAAAAGCTTCGCGGCGCGCTTCGCCGATTTGCCCACGGAAATCGAGCGGCCCGGCTTTTACCTCGCCAATCTTTTCGTGTCGGCACCCTTTATCGCCGACGTTTCCAACCTCGAAGCGCGCCGCCTGATGCAGCGCATCGAGCACAAGCTGGGGGCGCTGGAAAACTGGGTGGCACCCTATGCCTACGATGCCGCCAAGGTGATCGTGGCCGCGTTGCGGCGCAGCGGAAACGACGCTTTGCGCCACAGCGTGCTCGCCAATCTGCAACGCATGAAAGGGAGTGGAGATACGCTCGACGGTGCCGTCGGGCCGATTCATTTCAACGCGGGCGGCGCGGCGGAACGCCCCGTGACGATAGGGGTGTTCCAGGGCGGGCTGGTCTCCTCGCTCCAGCAACTCCAGCTCGACCCCGTGGACCCGAACGCGGCGCCCAAGCTGAAAAGCATCGTCTACGCGGGTATCCAGCCGAAAAGCTTCAGCGAAATCGATGTGCATTCCGGCGAAGCCAACATCGCGTTCGATATCTGGTTCCGCTACCAAGGCGAACTGGATTTGGGCGAGATCGAATTCGACAATGCGCTCAAGCCGGTTCGCCTGGCGAAAGCGGACTACGAAACCGCCTGGAACGGCATACAGTACAAGCGCTTCAGCGTATCCGAGCGCTTCAAGCTCAATTTTCTCGGCCCCCCCAGGCTGTATCCGCACCAGATGTTGCAAATCGTGCTGCATCAGCGTTTGAACCGGGACAAGGACGTGGCCCTGGTGCCCGATACGCTGGGCTTGCCGTTCACGGCGGGAACGAAATTCGCCGGATATCTGATGGAAAACCTCAAGGAGGGCGGCGGCTGGCGGCTCGCGACCGCCGCGCTGGAGTCCCATGTCCAGTACAAGCCGACCTTGGGCGATCCGCAATTTCTCGCTTCGCAATCCGCGATGCGCCAGCAGGCCGGATTCGTGTTTTCCGGGGAAATCGCCCCGGACGCGCTGGTCTTGCGCAGGCGCCTGGATTTCGACTATGTCGGTGTTATCGTGCCGTTTTTCGGGCTGGCGCTCGTGGCGCTCTACCTGGCGCGGCGCCGCCCGGCACTCGCCGGCAATCCCCGCTACGTGTTCCTGGCTTACCTGGTGCTGGTGCTTGCCACGCTCTTCACCACCGAGTCCGCGTTGATGAGGCAGTTGGCGGTCAGCGAAAACCGCTCGCTGATCGGCCCCGCCCTGATCCTTTTCGACTGCCTGTGGTGGTTCGTCCCGGCATGGCTGCTGAACATGGCGATCAACCGCTTCGTCTGGGTTCCGCTCGAAGCGGCGACCCGCCAAACCGTGCCGCAGGTGGTCAAGCATTTCATCACTTTCCTGATTTTCGCGCTGACCTTCTTCGGCATCGTCGCGTTCGTCTTCGACCGCCAGATCACCAGCCTGCTGGCGACCTCCGGCCTGGTCGCGATGATTATCGGGCTGGCCATCCAGATGAACATTTCCCACATTTTTTCCGGCATCGCGCTGAACATCGAAAGGCCGTTTCGCACCGGCGACTGGATAAAAATCGGCGATTGGCCGGTCGGCAAGGTGGTCGATATTTCGTGGCGCTCGACCAAGCTGGAAACCTTCGGCAACACCCTGGTCAGCATCCCCAATTCCAAAGCGGCGGAGAACCGCATCGAGAACTTCACCTACCCGAATATCGCCTATCGCATTTTCGTCACCCTGCACTTCGACCTGGAGCACGACCCGGAG
Organism: Sulfuricella sp.; assembly: GCA_018336195.1. Classification (GTDB taxonomy): domain Bacteria; phylum Pseudomonadota; class Gammaproteobacteria; order Burkholderiales; family Sulfuricellaceae; genus JAGXQV01. The sequence goes on from JAGXQV010000166.1 coordinate 25,040, forward strand.
CGCCTCACCAAGTTGATCTACGACGCCATCCGCATCGTCAAAAGCGTCGATGGCCGGGAGCGTATCGACTTCATCAGCGTTGAACACAACGAGGTTGACGAGGATGGGCAACAGTTTCTCATCACCTTCGATTGCGTCAACCGGATACTCCAAAATGCCCAGAAACACGCGGTGCTGGTCAGCATATACAAGATGCTGGCGCGCTTCGGCGTTCACCCGGTTTCAAGCAACGAGAAAATTCACGGCACCGGGATCAAGACCCTGGAAAGCCTGCTGAACCGCATCGAGATTTTCGCGCCGCTCGGCGAACAAGGCCGCGCCGAACTGCTGCGCCATGCCCGTCCGCTCGAATTCGGGGGTGGAGAGTCCATCGTCGAGCAAGCCGCACCCGGCGATTCGCTGTTCCTCATCGCCGAGGGTGTGGCGTCGATCGAAGTCACGGTGGCCGAAACCCAGCAGACCATCGAAGTCGACCGCATCGCCGCCGGCGACTTTTTCGGCGAAATGACGCTGCTGACCGGCGAGCCGCGCACGGCAACGGTACGCGCCATCGACCGGGTTCGGGTGTACGAAATTCCCCGCCAGGCACTCGAACCGTTCCTGGTCAATTCCACCGAGATGACCCGGCAAATCAGCGAAATCATGGCGGGCCGCGTCCTCAACCGCCAGACCCGCCTGGATGCGAACGCCGCCTCGTTTGAAAGCGAGCGGCAGAAAATCAGCGGCTCCCTGCTTAGCCGAATCAAGCGCTTCTTTATGATTCCCGCGTAGCGCCCGGGAATCGCCGGCGGACCGGTCCGTTAGCGAAAAATCGACCTGACCGGGAATGTCGAGGATTTTCCATTCATCTGCCGACGTCTTATGATGATGGGAAACCTTCCAAGAGAACCATTCCATGAACCTGGACTACGGATTGCTCGTCGCCTGCTGGCTGGCTTATTTCACCCTGCATTCCTGGCTGGCCTCGCTGGCCATGAAGCGCTGGGTAGCGGCGCGCTGGCCGGATTTCATGCCGGCTTACCGGCTGACCTTCAACCTCTTGGCAGTGTTGTTGCTGCTGCCCATCCTGGTGCTCACCTATAGCCTTCCCGCGCCCTGGTTGTGGCGTTGGGAAGGCGCGGGCGCCTGGCTTGCCAACGGAGTAAGCCTGCTCGCCGTGGCGGGCGTCATCCTTTCTTCGCGCGGCTACGACATGCGGGAATTCCTGGGGCTGCGCCAGTTGCGCGGCAAGGTGCGTAGCGTGGCGGACCAGGAAAGCTTCCGCATTTCGGCTTTCCACCGCTATGTGCGCCACCCCTGGTATTTCTTCGCGCTGCTGCTGATCTGGGCGCGCGACATGAACGGCGCGACGCTGCTTTCCAGCATCCTGCTGACCACTTACTTCATCGTCGGCTCGAAGCTGGAAGAAAAGAAACTGCTGATTTACCACGGCGAAATTTACCGCCGTTACATGGCGCGGGTAGCGGGATTGGTGCCGTTGCCGGGGCATGTTCTGACGCAGCGGGAAGCGGAAGAATTCTTAGGAAAACAGCTAGAACCCGGTAAGGGGAAACCCTGACAAAAATCAAGCATTTTCCCTGAAACATGCTATCATTCCGCCCCATAAAACGGTGCGCTCGCATCCCTCTGAAAAAGGCTTACCCGTCCGAAAGGCGGGGACGCAAAGTCCCAATCTACAGAGCCTCGCTCCATGATTGCGGGATTGCCAGGTTGGGGAATAATCCCTGCCCGGAATTTCCCCGCGCCATGCCCAACGCCCGACAAATTTTTGTACCCCAAAAAGCTGATGGAGATCGCAGTCAGCCCAAGGTTTCGTCCACAAAAACAACCATTCAGGTTCGGAGGTAGTCGAGTGAAGATCAATTTGCCGGTCACACAAAAAGAAGTCCCTTTCCCCAAGGGAAAATACATTGTTTCCAAAACCGACCTCAAAGGCGCCATCACTTATGCCAACGAAGCATTCGTCGAACTGAGCGGCTTTACCCGCGACGAGTTGATCGGCAAGAACCATAACCTGGTACGCCACCCCGACATGCCGCCTCAGGCTTTCCAGTGGCTGTGGGACACCGTCAAGGAAAACCACCCGTGGACCGGGATCGTCAAGAACCGCGCCAAGAACGGCGACCATTACTGGGTCAGGGCGTTCGTGGTGCCGGTGCGCAAGAACGACCAGACCATCGGCTACATGTCGGTACGCACCGAACCGTCGCGCGATGAAGTCCGTCAGGCCGAGGAACTTTACAAAAAACTCAACGAGACCAAGGCCAAGCTCAACACCAAGGGAAGCTGGCTGCAGAACCTCAGCATCAAGGCACGCCTGGCGGCGATTATGGCCGCCATGGCGCTGATGATCGCCGGCGGGGCGGTGGTCGGAGTGGGCGGCATCGCGATGACCGACCAGGAACTGGAAGCGGCTTACAGCGAACATCTCGAACCCTCGCTGAACGTCGCGACGATGGTCGAGCTGATGGGCGACAACCGCTCGCAGATGCTGCTCGGCCTGCAGCACGACCCGAGCAGTCCCTTCGTCAAGATGCACGACCACCCGGTCGACAAGCATATCGACGCCACCACGAAAAACCGCGAGGTCATGGAACAGGCGCGCGCGGAATACCTGAAACACAACCTCGATCCTGAAGAAAAACGCTTGTCCGACGCCTTCTTCGCGGCCCGCGACATTTATTCGCAGGAAGGTACCAGCAAGGTGCGCGAGGCTCTCAAGGCGGGCGACTTCCACAGGGCCAACGAGTTGATTCTCACCAAGATGAATCCCTTGTACAAGGACGTCCAGGAGAAGGCTGCCGCCTTGCAGAAATACATGGTGGATTCAGGGCGACGAGACTACCGGGATGCCCGCCAGCGCTTCGAACTGATCCGCTTCTTCGGGATCGGTGGGACGCTGGTCGCCATGTTGCTGATTTTCGTGGCAGCGATGTTCCTGATCCGCGCCATCGTCAAACCGATGTATGAGGCGATCCGCCATTTCGACCACATCTCCCAGGGCGACCTGACCGACGACATTTCCATCGAGGGCCGCGACGAAACCGGCCGGGTGCTGAGTTCGCTCGCCGCGATGCAGGTGCACCTGAAAGTCATGCTCGACGAAATCCACGTGGCGGCGCGTACCATCGACCAGAAATGCGGGCAACTGCAAGTAGGCATGATCGAAGTGGTATCGCAATCCGAAATGCAGCACGACCGCGTGCAAAGCGTGGCTTCCGCCACCGAGGAATTCACCCAGTCGGTGAAAGAGGTTGCGGAAAGCGCGGTGGGTACCGCCAATGCGGCCACCAGTTCCCAGACCATCGTGCAGAGCAGCCAGGAAAACATGCAAAAGAGCATGGCCTCCACCTCCCGGGTGGTCGACGCGGTGCAGGGGTCGAGCGCCACCATTGCCGACCTCAACCAAGCAATCCTGAAAATCGGCGCGATCACCCAGACCATCAAGGAAATCGCCGACCAGACCAACCTGCTGGCCCTCAACGCCGCCATCGAAGCCGCCCGCGCCGGCGAACAGGGACGCGGTTTCGCGGTGGTCGCCGACGAAGTGCGCAAGCTGGCCGAGCGCACCACCACCAGCACCGTCGACATCAGCGCAATGGTCCAGGAAATCCAGAGCGTCACCCATGCCGCGGTCTCGTCGATGGGCGACGCCGTCCATGAAGTGGAAGAAGGCATCGGCATGATGCGCGCCAGCGGCGACAGCCTCAACGAAATCACCGCCACCAGCCGCGAACTCACCGACATGGCCCAGCACATCGCCGCCGCCGCCCAGCAACAGGCGGTCGCCAGCGAAGAAGTGTCGAGCAACATGGAGCAGGTTGCCTCCCTCATCGAAAGCAACGTCGAAACGGCGCGCCGCGCCCGTAACGACACCGAAGAACTGGTGCACACCGCCGAGGAACTGGAGCGCTTGATTTCCTACTTTGAAATTATCAAAAAATAGGCGAAAGGCAGGGTTTAGTGTTGAGTGCTTAGTGCTTAGTTAAGGTCGCCGCGCGGAGCACGGCGGTATTATTAAATCCAGGCGCGTAGCGCTTCCGCAACTCAACACTTAACACTAAAAACTCAACACTGCCATGTACAACCGACCCGCCGCCCTGACCGCCTCCTACCTGCTTGCCGCCACGGCACTGCTGGTCACCCTCAAACTCAGCCTGTTGCCGGCGCTGCTCGCCGGCCTGCTGGTCTATCACCTGACCCACGGCATCGCCCCGCGGATTCCGCGCCTCCAGGACAGCGCCGCGCGGATGCTGGTAGTCGCCCTGATCTCCGCGGTCATGGTGCTGACCCTGATCGCTGCCACCCTCGGCACCCTCTCCTTCACCCGCGCCGACAGCGGCGGTCTGCCCGGCCTACTCGCCAAAATGGCGGAAATTCTCGAACACTCGCGCAATACATTGCCGCCCACACTGGTCGATTACCTCCCCCAGGACATCGACGAACTGCGCGATAAATCGGTGGCGATGCTGCGCGAACACGCCGACGAACTGAAAGCCATCGGCAAGGAAACCGCGGTCGGCCTGGTGCACGTCCTGATCGGCATGATCGTCGGCGCCATGCTCGCCCTGCATACTCCCAGCGGCCACACCGCCCCGCTTTCAGCGGCGCTGCTGGCGAGATCGGTCCAGTTCAGCCGGGCCTTCCGCGACGTGGTATTCGCCCAAGGCAAGATCGCCGCCGTCAACGCCTTCCTCACCGCGCTCTATCTCGGCGTCATCCTGCCACTCGCCGGGGTCAAGCTGCCCTTCGTCTTTACGCTGATCCTGCTCACCTTCGTCACCGGCCTCATCCCGGTGCTCGGCAACATCCTCTCCAACACCGTGATCGTGGTGGTCAGCCTCGGCTATTCGCTCCCCGTGGCCGGCGCTTCCCTGCTGTTCCTGGTGGTCGTCCACAAGCTCGAATATTTCCTCAATGCCCGCATCGTCGGCTCGCAAATCCACGCCAAGTCCTGGGAACTGCTGATCGCCATGCTGACCATGGAGGCCGCCTTCGGCCTCCCCGGCATCGTCGCCGCGCCGGTGTATTACGCCTGGATGAAAGCGGAGTTGCGGGAAAAAGCCTTGATTTGAGGAAGCGCTGATTTATTCCGTTCATGGTTCGACCGGGCTCACCACGAACAGAATAAACCAACCAAAATCACCTGGTTGAAGAGCTCGTCGACAGGGCAAATGGCACAATTTAATCAGCGCGCCCTTTAAACTTCGCCGCACCTTCCGCCCAGGCGTTGACGCTCTGCCGCAGCCCCCATCGAAGCATGAAACAATATTGTTATAAAACGATTTTCCTTTCATGATCGCATTTCCTGCAATTTGAAAGAAAACGCCATGTACTATAGTGAGTTAAGCGAAAATCAATTGCGCGTCCATGTCGATACTTGACAGACTTTTGACGCCTACGACGAAGCAAAAAAAGACTCGCTCAACATGCCGGTGGAATGTCCTGGAAAAAGGTGGTGGGGCACGAATACCTGGCCAAGGTCATCAATCGCGGCGGGGGCAACAAAAGCCTCGGCCTCCGTTCCACGCAGGCCGAAGCGATCCATGCGGAGTTCTACGCCGGCAAGCAGCGCGCCACCGAGCCTCAAGCAAAGTGCCGAACGTTTTCTTTCATCTCATCCCCGCTTTGGCGGATGGCGGCACGAGTATGTCGCCATCGCCCCGGAAATCTCCCCGGAACTGCGGGAATCGCTGCTGGAAAGCGGGGTGGTACCGGAGTCGCTACGGGATTTGATACAGGGCTTGTGAAACGGCGCGGGTCTTTAACCGCGCCGCCCGTCGTTCTCTCGTTGCGCGGTCTTGCTCGGATAGCCCCAAGTATGTTTCCAGGCGCCCAATACCATGTTGGGGTATTCCGCCTGGCCGAGGCTGCCGTTGTAACGGCCCAGGGCGCGGAACAGGTCGCCTTTTTCGATATCCAGGTAGTGGCGCAGGATGGTGCAGCCGTAGCGCAGGTTGATGCGCAGGTGAAAGAGGTTCTGGTCGGGAGCGCCGATTTCCTTGATCCAGAACGGCATGACCTGCATAAAGCCGCGCGCTCCGGCACTGGAAACCGCGTATTTCTTGAAACCACTTTCGACCTGGATCAGGCCCAGCACCAGTTGCGGGTCGAGACCGGCGCGAGTGGCCTCGTAGTGGACGGTCTTGAGGAAATCGAGGCGGGTGGATTGGTCGGGGATGCGTTTTTCCATGCGCCGCGACATGTCGGCCATCCAGGCGTAAGCCTCGGTTTGCGAGGCAAACGCCAGGCGCGGCGCGGCGCTGTCGCTGACCGCCTTGGATAGCGAAGCGCGCACGCTGGCGGAGAGCGGCTCGTAGGTTTGCGCGCCAGCGTGGGCCGGGCGGGGCAGGCAAACCACCAGCACGGCCGCCAGGGCTGCCAATTTTTTCAAGCATTTTCCGAGAGAAGCCAGCCCGACCATCTTTGCTCCGCTAGCGAATGAACCGCACCATAAGCCCATAGAATAACGCCGTGATGCCGCTGGATGCCAGCAATCCCGTCCAGAATCCCCACCCCAGCCTGATGAACCACGGCAGCAGGAGGAACAAGGCCAGCGACGGAACCACCAGCCAGAATACGTTTAACGACAGTTCGGAAATCCTGCCCAGGTCGCCGGTATCCAGATACACCCAGACAAACGCCAGCAACGACGTCACCGGGATGGACGCCAGCAGCGCCCCCATCAAAGAGCTGCGCTTCGCCGTTTCCGCGATCAACACCACCAGCACCGCGGAGAACAGCACCTTGGCAGCGTAGCCGATCATTTCAGCTGCGCCTTCAGGCGCGCCACCACTTCTGCCAGGGGCCAAGCGGTGGCTTTCTCGTCGCGGCGTCCCTGGTATTCGACGTTGCCTTCCTTGAGGCCGCGGTCGCCAATGACAATGCGGTGCGGGATGCCCATCAGTTCGAGGTCGGCGAACATCACGCCGGGGCGCTCGTCGCGGTCGTCCATCAGCACTTCGAAACCTGCGGCGGTGAGTTCGGCATAGAGTTGTTCGGCGGTGGCTTTCACCAGTTCGCTGCGGCCCAGTCCGATGGGGGCGATTGCCACCTGGAAGGGCGCCATCGCCTGCGGCCAGACGATGCCGCGCGCGTCGTGGTTCTGCTCGATGGCGGAGGCGACGATGCGCGACACGCCGATGCCGTAGCAGCCCATTTCCATGACCTGTTCCTTGCCGTGCTCGTCGAGGTAGGTGCAGTTCATCGCTTCCGAATACTTGGTGCGCAACTGGAAGATGTGGCCGACTTCGATGCCCCGGCACAGTTCCAGGTTGCCCTTGCCGTCGGGGCTGGGATCGCCCTCCACGACGTTGCGGATGTCCACCACCTCTTTCAATTCCGGCAGGTCGCGGCCGAAATTGACGCCGGTAAGGTGATAGCCGTCCTCGTTGGCGCCGCACGCGAAATCGGCCATTGCCGCCACAGCGCGGTCGGCGATGACGGGAATATTCAAGCCGACCGGACCGATGGAACCGACCGAGCAGCCCACGGCGGCACGGATCGCGGCATCGGCGGCGAAAGTCACATCCCCGCCCAACTGGATCAGCTTGCCGGCCTTGACCTCGTTCAACTGGTGGTCGCCGCGCAACAGCAGCGCGACCAGGCCGTCACGGCCTTCGACGATCAGGGTCTTGACGGTTTGCGAGGCGGGCACCTTGAGGAAAGCACTCACTTCTTCGATGCTGTGCTTGCCCGGCGTATGGACCTTTTCCATGGCCTGGCTCGGCGCGGGGCGGGGCGCGGCGGGAGAAACCGCTTCGGCCAACTCGATGTTGGCAGCGTAATCGGAAGCCGGGCAAAAAGCGATGGCGTCTTCGCCGGAATCCGCCAGGACGTGAAACTCATGCGAGCCGGTGCCGCCGATGGCGCCGGTATCCGCCGCGACGGCGCGAAATTGCAGACCGAGACGGGTAAAGATGCGGCTGTAGGTTTCGTGCATGACCTGATAGGTTTGTTGCAAGCTGGCGAAATCGCTGTGGAAGGAATAAGCGTCCTTCATGATGAATTCGCGGGCGCGCATCACGCCGAAACGCGGGCGGATTTCGTCGCGGAACTTGGTCTGGATCTGGTAGAAGTTGATCGGCAACTGGCGGTAGCTCTTGATCTCGCGACGCGCCAGGTCGGTGATGACTTCCTCATGAGTGGGACCGAAGCAGAAATCGCGGTCATGGCGGTCCTTGATTTTGAGCATCTGCGGGCCGAACACTTCCCAGCGCCCGGTTTCCTGCCACAGTTCGGCGGGGATCACCGCCGGCATCAGCACTTCGACCGCGCCGCTGCGGGTCATTTCCTCGCGAACCACATTCTCCACCTTGCGCAGAATGCGCAGGCCCAGCGGCATCCAGGTGTACAGGCCGCTGCCGAGGCGCTTGATAAGACCGGCACGCAGCATCAATCGGTGGCTGACCAGCTCCGCTTCGGCGGGAGCTTCCTTGAGGGTGGAGACGAAAAACTGGGAAACGCGCATGTCGAAATCTTTCAAGCAGTCCAGAAAGGGCGCAATTCTACCGGTTTTTCTGTTTACAAACAGCTTTTTAACCGTAAAGACGCATAAGACACAACGAGGACATGAAGACAAATCAGTAAGTTGCCTCACATCCATGTCTCTCGCCAAACCACTAACCGATTGCCGGGCCTGCTACTGCAATAACTTTGCGCCAGTGAGCCTTTACGATTTTTGAAGTGCCATTTTGTGAATATCCGGCGTTCCGCCTCTCCAGCCTGCAAAAAAGGCAATCATCCAAAACATTCTGAGAACAAACTCAACGGGAAACCAATGGAACGCTACCTGATGCCTGCTTCTTGCTTTGTTTTTCCTTACCCATGGTTGCTCTCCTGAAAAGTAATGCATCCGCGAACGCATGATGCGGGCTTCACTATAGGCCGATGCGAGAGAAGTAACTGATTGACCGAAAAAAAAATGTCGAAACCTAACTGGACGGAACGAGGATGGATAATAAATCGCCCCCTGGAGCATCGGTGACCAGCCGCTCAAAATCCCCACGGATTTTCCCTCAACTTAGCGGTATTGAGTTTAAGGACGAACTTCAAGCACTAACTTTTCAGCCGATGCGGAAAAAGCATTTTGGAATAATGCCCTTTGGGGTCCGCCCCAAGAAACCGCCGCCCCCTTTGATTGCCATTTCCGGGATAATGTCGGCTTTTCACAGTTTCTTCCGAGGAACATGGCTTTTTTTTCCAAACGAAAAATCTTCAAATCCGTGGCCGACCGCAACACCGTCGATGTCAGCGAACAGGGCGGCGTGCGCTCCCTGCACCTGGGCAGCGATACGGTGCAGAGTTCGATGCGCCTGTCCGCGCCGAACGATCTGGAACTGCCCTACACGCGCAGCATGATGGCGTTCCTGCTGTTTCATCCCGAGCCGCGGGATGTCCTGATGATCGGCGTGGGCGGCGGATCGCTGGTGAAATACGTTTACCGTTATCTGCCGGGGTGCCGCACCACCGCGCTGGAAATCAACCCGCAAGTCCTGGCGGTAGCGCGCAGCCATTTTTTCCTGCCGCCAGATGACGAACGCCTCACCGTGTTGCTGGAGGAAGGCGCGCAATTCGTCGCCACCCACCCCGCCAGCACCGATATCATCCTGTCCGACGGCTTCGACGGAATTACCCTCGCCGAGCCGCTTTCCACTCAACTCTTTTTCAGCGACTGCCGGCGCGCGCTCCGTCCCAACGGGGTTTTCGCCATCAACCTGTGGGGCAGCGACCCGAATTTCCCCACCTATCTGCAACGCATATCCGACAGCTTCGACGGTCTGGTCCTGAGTCTGCCCAGCGAAAAACACGGCAACATCATCGTCTTCGGTTTTGCCTGCAACCAGAACAGCCCGACCTGGGAGAGCCTGCGGGAGCGCGCCCGCCAACTGCAGACCCGCTATGACCTGGATTTCCTGCGTTTCGTGGACCGCCTGCACGACCTCAACGTTTACACCGACAAGCGTTTGCTGGTTTAAACCTCAGTCGCAAACCGCAGAGGCGCTAAGGCGCCAAGATTACGCAAAGGGAAACGGAGGATTGCAACGCCTGGCGGGAAGGATGGCCTTCTCACACTTTGGGTGGCTCAGCTCGATACGCCATCTTCCTGATTTATTTGCGCCTTCGCGCCTTTGCGGTCCATGATTTTTTTAGGTTAAAACCTCTTTCGGCAAAATCTATGATTTTGCGCAAATTATAAATCACTTCAATAACCTCAAAAGAATAGATGATGTCTAAATCTCTCTTTCGAGTGCTATGATCCTGGCTCGCAACCGCCACCCTTTTTCCCCATGCTAGAACCTTCTGCCCCCACCCGGGAACGCCAGGAAATCGCCGCTCTCCGGCGAAATTATCTGGTCGTGGCAATCCTCTGGAGCATTTTCATCCTCGCGGCGTACCTGTGGAACGCCCGACACCAGGAAAAGGAAGTTCTGGAACTGGCTCATACCCAGGCGGAAAGCCTGATACTCAAAGATCTGTCTTTTCGCTCCTGGCTGGCCTCGCATGGCGGCGTGTACGTGTTTCCCGACGCTAATACGCCGCCTAATCCCTACCTCAAAGGCCATCCCAAACGCGACCTGACCACGACTGGCGGTGAAACCCTCACCCTGATGAACCCGGCATACGTGACCCGTCAACTGTTCGAGCTTTACACCGAGCGCTATGGCATCCGCGGCCACCTCACCAGCCTCAACCCCCTCAACCCCAACAACCGCCCCGCTCCCTGGGAAGAGCGGGCATTGCGCACCTTCGAGAAGGGCGCCAAGGAAGCGGCGGAAATCATCGAAATCGACGGCGTCGCCCATTACGCCCTGATCCGCCCGCTGCTGGTCGAGAAACCCTGTCTGAAATGCCATGCCGAACAAGGTTACGAATTGGGCGACGTGCGCGGCGGGCTCAGTGCCATGATTCCCCTGACCCGCCTCGAACAGGGCAAACATTTTTCCCTGCGCATGATGGCGATGAGCCACCTCGCCATCTGGGCGCTGGTGCTGGCGGGAATCTTTTGGGTTTACGGATTGGCGGCGCTACGCGCCCGCGAAAGCCTGCGCACCCGTAGCGAACTGGAGGAAAAACAGCATCTTTTCCAGACCGTGGCGGATTTCGCCACCGAATGGATATTCTGGCGCAACCCGGACGGCAGCATCCGCTACGTTTCACCGGCCTGCGCGCAGGTTTCGGGATATCCGGCGGAAGCGTTCTACGCTGATCCCGGCCTGTTCAACGAAATCATCCACCCCGATGACCGCGACCACTGGCTGAACCACGTTCACGAAGCCGACCAGAACGGTCATCCGCGCCCCCTGGAATTCCGCATCATCGCCAAGCACGGGGAAACACGCTACATCAGCCACACCTGCCGCCCGATTTTCGACGACCGGATCAACAGATTCCTCGGGGTGCGCGGCAGCAATACCGACATCACCGCCTTCCACGAAAACCAGCAAATCCTCATCCAGCAATCGCGCATGGCGGCGATGGGCGAAATGATCGGCAACATCGGCCATCAATGGCGGCAGCCGCTCAACGCCCTGGCGCTGCTGCACACCAACCTCAAGGATGACTTCGCATTCGGCGATCTGACCCGCGAGCGCCTCGACCAATCGATGCACGAGGCGGAACGCCTTATCAACAAGATGTCCTGCACCATCGACGACTTCCGCAATTTCTTCAGGCCCAACAAACAGGCGCAGCCGTTCAGCCTCAACCAGGCCGTCGAAGAAGCGCTCAAGCTGGTGCATACCAGCTTCGTCCACAACCAGATCGAGATCAGCTTCGAGGCAACGGCGGAAATCCAGGCGTTTGGGCACGCCAACGAGTTTTCCCAGGTATTGCTCAACACCTTGAGCAACGCCAAGGATGCCATCCTGGAAAAGAGCGCCATTCCCGGTAAAATAGCAATTTCCCTGGGACAGGACGAAAAACGCGCGTGGCTGATCCTCACCGACAATGCCGGGGGTATTCCTCCGCAGACGCTGCCGCATATCTTCGAGCCTTATTTCACCACCAAGGAAAAAGGCACCGGTATCGGGCTGTACATGGCGCGTATGATAATGAACCACATGGACGGCAGCATCGAAGCCACCAATATCGCGGGCGGCGCCGAATTCAGGCTGGTCCTGCCGCGTTCGCCACATGATTGAAAGCGAGTTTCAACATGCCACTGATCGACTGGAACGAATCGCTGGAAATCGGATTCCGGCCTATCGACGCCGACCATAAACGGCTGGTCGCCCTGCTCAACGAACTCCATGAGTACCTCGTCAGCGGTAGCAGCCTCAGCCTGATCCATTCGGCTTTCCAACGCATCGCCCGGCATACGGCAACCCACTTCCGCCACGAGGAAGCACTGATGGCGGAGAGCGGCTATCCCGACGCCCCCAATCACTGTTTGGCACACCAGGAACTGGAAAAGCAGATGGCCGACCTGCTCCAGCGCCTCGACGAAGGCGCATCGGTCTTCTCGCAAGAACTGGTGGATTTCCTGAAAAACTGGCTAATCAACCACATCACCACCATGGACACTGCCCTCGGCCACTATCTGGCCGGGCAAAACGCCTGAAATCCGCCCCCGGCCACAAACTTTTCTTTGCGCCCTACCCCTTTTCTCGGTACATTCGGGGGAAATCACCATTCGGAACTTCAGGGAGCCTCGTTAAAAATGCACACCAATCCGCTCATCATCAGCAAGCCAGTAGCGGGCATTGCCGACCTGCCCGCATTGGGCATGGACGCCACCAGCATCGTCAATGATTTCCGCCGCTATTTCAGCCACACCCTGGGCCGCGACAAAATGTGCCTAGCCGCCTACCACGTCTACACCTCGCTGGCCCTGTCGCTACGCGACCGCTTGGTGGAGCGCTGGAAGAACACCCAGTACGCCTATGAGGAACTGAACTGCAAACGCACCTACTATCTGTCCCTGGAGTTCCTGATGGGGCGAACGCTGGGCAACGCCATGCTGAACTTGGACGTCGACACGGCGACCAGCGAAGCATTGCGCAACCTCGGCTTGGTGCTGGAAGAAATCGCCGACCAGGAAAACGACGCCGGCCTGGGTAACGGCGGCCTGGGGCGGCTCGCCGCGTGTTTCTTGGATAGCTGCGCGACCCTGCAACTGCCGGTGATGGGTTACGGCATCCGTTACGAATACGGGATGTTCCGTCAGAAAATCGAAAACTGCGCCCAACTCGAAGAACCCGACCACTGGCTGCGCGACGGCAACCCCTGGGAAATCGAGCGTCCCGAGCACACCCTGCGGGTGCAGTTCGGCGGACGCAGCGAATATTTCCACGACGGCGACGGTCGCCTGCATGTGCGCTGGGTGGATTCCTCGGATGTGATGGCGGTACCTTACGACATCCCCATTCCGGGCTACCGTAATGGCACGGTCAACACCCTGCGCCTGTGGAAGGCCGCCGCCACCGACGAATTCAACCTCAACGAATTCAATGCCGGCAGTTACACCGAAGCAGTGGCGGCGAAGAACGCTGCCGAGCACATCACCATGGTGCTCTATCCCAACGACTCCAGCGAAAACGGCAAGGAACTGCGGCTGCGCCAACAGTATTTCCTCGCCTCGGCCAGCCTTCAGGACGTGCTGCGCAACTGGACTGCGGTGCATGGCGGCAACTTCAGCCAGTTCGCCGACAAGAACTGCTTCCAGCTCAACGATACCCACCCCACCTGCGCCGTTCCTGAACTGATGCGCCTGCTGATGGACGAGCACCGCCTGACCTGGGATCAAGCCTGGAACATCACCCGCCACACCGTCGCCTACACTAATCACACCCTGCTCCCGGAAGCCCTGGAACGCTGGCCGGTACGCATGTTCGGGCGGCTCCTGCCGCGCCTCCTGGAGATCATCCGCGAGATCAACGCGCGCTTCATCACCGAAGTGGCGCTACGCTGGCCGGGCGACATCGACCGCCAACGGCGCATGTCGATCATCGAGGAAGGCGACGACCCGCAGATCCGCATGGCTTATCTGGCAGTGGTCGCCGGTTGCTCGGTGAACGGCGTCGCGGAATTGCATTCCCAGCTTTTGCAAAAGCACTTGTTCCACGACTTTTTCGAACTGTTCCCCACCAAGTTCAACAACAAGACCAACGGCGTCACCCCGCGCCGCTGGCTGGCATGGAGCAATCCCCGCCTCGCCGCGTTGATCACCCGCACCATCGGCGACGGCTGGATCACCGCCCTTGACCAGTTGCAGCGGCTCGCCCCGCACGCCGACAACCCCGCCTTCCGCGCCGAATGGCACGCCATCAAGCTGGCCAACAAGGAAGATTTGGCAAAAATGGTGGAACGCGATTGCGGCATCCGCTTCGCCAGCGGGGCCTTGTTCGACGTGCAGGTCAAACGCATCCACGAATACAAGCGGCAACTCCTCAACCTGCTCCACGTCATCCACCTCTACGATCGCATCAAGCGCGGCGATACCGCGAACTGGACGCCCCGCTGCGTGCTGATCGGGGGCAAGGCAGCGCCCGGCTACCAGATGGCCAAGCGCATCATCAAGCTGGCCTGCTCGGTGGCCCGCGTCATCCACGAAGACCCCGCCACCGACGGCCTGCTCAAGCTGGCCTTCCTCCCCGATTACCGGGTTTCGGCAATGGAAGTGATCTGCGCCGGCACCGACCTTTCCGAACAAATTTCCACCGCCGGCAAGGAAGCCTCGGGTACCGGCAACATGAAGTTCATGATGAACGGCGCCCTCACCATCGGCACCCTCGACGGCGCCAACATCGAAATCCGCGAGGAAGCCGGTGCCGACAACTTCTTCCTGTTCGGCCTTACCGCCGAGGAGGTCGAATCCCAGCGCAGCAGCTACGACCCGGATGCGATCATCGCCGCCGACGAAGATCTGACACGCGTCTTGCGCCTGATCTCCGCCGGGCATTTCAGCCTGTTCGAACCGGGCATCTTCGAACCCATCGTGCAGGCCGTCTCCAACCCCTACGACCCGTGGATGACCGCCGCCGATTTCCGCTCCTACATCGAAGCGCAGCAGCGCGTCGCGCAGACTTATCGTGACCGGGATAGCTGGACGCGGATGAGCATCCTCAACACTGCGGCCAGCGGGAAATTTTCCAGCGACCGCACCATCCTCGACTACAACCGCGACATTTGGAGGCTTCCGCAAGTCCCCGCTTGGCCGGTCAAGTAGCCAAGCCGCCCGAAATGTGAAAAAATTGCACCAACTTAACGAATTTCGAGGTGGTTGAGGTGATCGACCGAGACGGTTATCGCCCCAATGTCGGCATCATTATTTGCAACGCAAAAAATGACGTTTTCTGGGGCAAGCGCATCAAGGAACACTCCTGGCAGTTTCCGCAGGGGGGTATTAAATCCGGAGAAACGCCGGAGCAGGCAATGTATCGGGAACTCGCTGAAGAGGTGGGCCTGCTGCCGCAGCACGTCCGGATTCTCGGGCGGACCAAGGACTGGCTGCGTTACGACGTGCCCCAGCATTGGGTTAAGCGGGAATGGCGGGGAAGCTACAAGGGACAGAAACAGATCTGGTTTCTGCTGCGCCTGGTCGGTCGCGATAGCGACGTCTCACTGCGGGCCAGCGATCATCCCGAATTCGACGCGTGGCGTTGGCATAGCTACTGGGTTCCGCTCGAATCCGTCATCGAATTCAAACGCGAGGTATACCGCCAGGCTTTGAATGAACTGGCGCTATACCTCAACAAGGGAAACAACAAATAACCCCGGGTGGGTTATTTGTTGTCTTTGTGCTTACTGAACATGTAGAGCGTCCAGCCAGCCACGGCGACGATGGAACCGACGATCGTGATGATGGACATGATACCCGTTGGCGACCCCAATAATACGTTCAACATAATTCCCTCCTGATTGAGAAAAATTTTTGCATGGTCCCTAATTCAAGACTTGCGTGTCCATTATAATCAACAAACGCAGAACTTGAAAACCCTCTTAATGCCCGCAAAAAATTAATTTATAGGCCTGGAGATTCACCATGCAACAACAATACACACCCCTCAAGACCAGCAATCTGAGCAGCGCCACGTCGTTCCATCAACCCGCCCAGATCATGCCGGAGAAAGTGACGCTGGCCTCGGCGGCGGTCGATGTCATGACCGACCTGAAAAAAATCATGGCGGTGTTCATTCCCGCCGAGCGCAACATCGACACCGCCAAGCAGCGCATGATCAAGCATGGGGTGCGCCTGCTGTTGGTGATCGACGATCACAACTGCGTGGTCGGCCTGATTACCGCTACCGATATCCTCGGCGAGAAGCCCATGCAGTTCATCCAGAAGCATGGCGGCAAGCGCGAAGACATCCTGGTCAAGGACATCATGACTCCCCGCGAGAAGCTGGAAGTCCTGAGCATGGAAGATGTCAGCGCCGCCAAGGTTGGCAACCTGGTCGCCACGCTGGAGCGCAGTGGGCGCCAGCATGCCCTGGTGGTCGACCGTGACGCGGATCTCCAGAAAGTGCGGGGGATTTTCTCCCTGACCCAAATCGCCCGCCAACTCGGCGTACAACTCGAAACCCACGAAATCGTCCGGACCTTCGCGGAGATTCATGGCCAACTCGGCTCCTGATACTTACTTATGAACAAACCCGTAGCGCTCCGCAAGGGCTCGCAAACCCACGCCAATCTGAAAACGGCGTTTGCCTTGGAGGCGCAAGCCAATCGCCGCTATCTGTATTTCGCCGCCAAAGCCGATGTCGAAGGATACAGCCAGGTGGCGTCGCTGTTCCGCGCCACGGCGGATGGGGAAACCGGCCATGCCCACGGTCACCTCGAATATCTGGAGGCTTGCGGAGATCCGGTCACCGATCTGCCGTTCGGCGCCACCCGCGACAACCTGCTGTCGGCGATCGCCAGCGAACACCTGGAATCCGGCGAGATGTACGTGACCATGTCGAAAGCCGCCCGCGAGGAAGGTTATCTGGAAATCGCCGCCTGGTTTGAAACCCTGGCCCGTGCCGAGCGCGCCCATGCCAACCAATTCCAGCGGGCGCTGGATAACCTGGAAGACTGACATGAAAATACTATGGCTGTGCTTGCTGCTGGCACCCTTGGCGGTACAGGCCGGGGAATGGGGAAAGGAAAAATCGGGACGCTTCGAGCAGGATTTCGACAACGAAAAACCCTGGGTGGAAATTCAGGAGCAACTGCCTCCTGTGCCGAAGGAAGAAAACCTGTTGAAGTTCTTCGTCAGTTCAGCCACCGACAATCAATTTTTTGTCGATGGCTCCTCCCTCAACGTCGGCCAGGACGGCGTGTTGCGCTACGTGCTGCTGATTGAATCGTCGAGCGGTTCCGCCAATCTGACTTTCGAAGGGATGCGTTGCGCTTCGAGGGAACGGAAACTCTATGCCATCGGTCGCCCCGACGGTACCTGGGTAAGGGCGCGCAATCCGCGCTGGGAACCGATTCGCCACGAGGCTCGCAACCGCTATCACCATGTGCTGTACGACGATTTTTTCTGCCCTGACGGACTCATCGTGACCAGCCCCCAGCAAGCCGTCGAGGCTTTTCGCCGCGAGCGCTTGCGCTAAGCGCGCCCAGTCTTCAGGGCCGGCAATCTCCGACGCGCTTGCCGCTGATGCGGTAAGCCATCTTCATCACTTCCTTGCTGGTGCCGTCCTTGACGTTCATGGTCATGACGCCTTCCATGCTTTCGCCCCAGTAGGTGACCTTGCCGCTGCTCTCCAGCACACCTTCCGCCGAACGGCACTGAATCGCCCAGGAAACGCCGTCGCCATCCTGCTTCAGGCTGGCGACCTTGCAGTCCTGCTCCTTCTCCGGCTTGTGCGGCACCGCGTCCTTGCTGCTCAGGCATTGGGTATGTTTGGCGGGCGGCATCCCGGCCGGCATTCCCGGCATTCCCGGCATGTCCAGCCGCCCGGTAATTTCCCACAGCCCCTCCTTGAGGTTGGGTGCGGCCTGCGCATTCGCCGCCATCAGAAAAATCAGCCCGGCCCATGCGGCCAAACATTTCTTTGCCATGATGATGCACTCACTGGAATTAACGATTTTCTCAACGCCAAGCGCCCCGGCGTCCGCCGCCCGCGCTACAGCAAAGCGAGGTTGTCGCGGTGGATCATTTCCGGCTCGTCGACATAGCCGAGAATGGTTTCGATCTCGGCACTCGGATGGCGCAGGATTTTCTGCGCTTCCTCGGCGCCGTAGTTGACCAGCCCCCGGGCGATTTCGCGACCCTGCCCATCCAGGCAGGTCACCACTTCGCCGCGCCCGAAATTTCCGGCACAGGCGGTGATGCCGATGGGCAGCAGGCTTTTGCCGCCTTCGCGCAGCACCCGTACCGCGCCGTCGTCCAGCGTCAGGGTGCCGCGCACCTGGAGATGATCGGCCAGCCATTGCTTGCGTGCCGCCGTGGACATTTGCCCGGCGCTCAACTGAGTGCCGATGGGTACGCCCTCGGCGAGGCGCACCAGAGCCTGCTCCTCGCGCCCCCAGGCGATGATGGTGTGGGCGCCGCTGCGGGCGGCGCGCTTGGCGGCGAGAATCTTGGTGAGCATCCCGCCGCGTCCAATGTCGCTGCCCGCGCCGCCAGCCATTTTTTCCAGTTCCGGGTCGCCTGCAATCGCTTCGGCAATCAGGACGGCGCTCGGGTCTTTACGCGGATCGGCCGAGAATAGCCCCTTCTGGTCGGTAAGAATGACCAGCGCGTCGGCTTCGATCAGGTTGGTGACCAGCGCCCCCAGGGTATCGTTGTCGCCGAAACGGATTTCGTCGGTCACCACCGTGTCGTTTTCGTTGATGATCGGGATGACATTGAGTTCCAGCAGGGTACGCAAGGTGGTGCGCGCATTCAGGTAGCGCTTGCGGTCGGCCAGGTCGTCGTGGGTCAGGAGAATTTGTGCGGTATGCAAGCCGTGTTTGCGGAAACAGGTTTCATAAACCTGCACCAGCCCCATCTGCCCGACGGCGGCAGCCGCCTGCAATTCGTGGACGGCATGAGGACGTTTTTTCCAGCCCAGGCGCAACATCCCTTCGGCAACGGCGCCGGAGGAAACCAGTACCACTTCGCGGCCCATTTCCTTGAGACGGGCGATCTGCTGCGCCCAGTTGGCGATGGCCTCGTGATCGAGGCCCGCCCCGCTATTGGTAACGAGGCTGCTGCCGACCTTTACGACCAGACGCTTGGATTTAGCGAGTATGGATTCCATGAGTCAATCCGTAGTGTTTTCGGGTTCTACCTGGCTTTCTTCAGTGACTTCTTCTGCAACCCCTGGTTCGTCTTCAACGTCGTCGGCAGCAAGACGGTTTTCATCCAGGTAAGCCATGATGGCGTAGGTCAGTTCCTTGCAGCCTTCGCCGTTCAGCGCGGAAATGATGAAACTCCTGCCGCTCCAGCCGAATTCCTGCAAAAACGCATCGCGTAGCGCGGCACGCTGTTCCTCGGAAACCATGTCCATCTTGTTGAGGACCAGCCAGCGCTCTTTGTGATAAAGACCTTCATCGTACTTGCGCAACTCCTCGACGATGGCACGGGCCTCGTCGACGGGATTGACCTCTTCGTTGAAGGGCGCGATATCGACAATATGCAGAAGCAAGCGGGTGCGCGCCAGATGGCGCAAAAACTGGTGCCCCAGCCCCGCGCCTTCGGCAGCACCTTCGATCAGGCCGGGAATGTCGGCGATCACGAAACTACGGTCGTGATCGACGCGCACCACCCCGAGATTGGGATGGAGAGTGGTGAAGGGATAATCCGCCACCTTGGGCTTGGCTGCCGAAACCGAGCGGATGAAGGTCGATTTTCCGGCATTGGGCATCCCCAGCAGGCCGACGTCGGCCAGCACCTTCAATTCCAGGCGCAATTCCTTTTCCTCGCCCGGCGTGCCTGACGTGCATTGGCGCGGCGCACGGTTGGTGCTGGACTTGAAATGCAGGTTGCCCAAGCCGCCCTGGCCGCCCTTGGCGATCAGCGCCATCTGACCATCCTTCGCCAGATCGGCGATAACCTGGTCGGTGGCGGCATCGGTAATCACCGTGCCGACCGGGACGCGCAAGGTCAGATCCTCGCCGCCCTTGCCGTAGCAGTCGCTACCGCGCCCGTTCTCGCCGCGCTCGGCGCGGTGGATGCGCGCATAGCGGTAATCGATCAGGGTATTGATATTGCGGTCAGCGACCGCGTAAATGCTGCCGCCACGCCCGCCATCGCCGCCATCAGGGCCACCCTTGGGAATGTATTTCTCGCGACGGAAACTGGCAACACCGTTGCCACCGTTGCCGGCGTGGACCTGAATCTTGGCTTCGTCGATGAATTTCATATCGTGTAAAAAATAAAAAGCCCTATCGTTCGATAGGGCTAAGTAATCAGCAAACCAGCCGTATTAAGCAGCGGGAATGATGCTGACTACCTTGTGCCTGTTCGGGCCTTTAACGGAAAAAGCAACCGTGCCTTCGATCTTGGCGAACAAAGTGTGATCCTTGCCCATGCCAACGTTGTCACCGGCATACATCCGGGTGCCGCGCTGACGCACGATGATGCTCCCAGCGGAGATCAGTTCGCCGCCGTAGCGTTTTACGCCGAGGCGTTTCGATTCCGAGTCGCGGCCGTTGCGTGAACTGCCACCTGCTTTTTTATGTGCCATGGATAAGCTCCTTGCCTGACCTTAACCCGCGATCGTTTCGATGCGGATTTCGGTGAAATTCTGACGATGACCCTGGGTTTTGCGATAGTGCTTACGACGACGCATCTTGAAGATTTTCACCTTCTCGCCGCGACCGTGAGCAATCACAGTAGCCTTGACCGTGGCACCCGCCACCAGAGGGGCACCAACCTTCAGCGCATCGCCGTCCGAAACCATCAAAACCTGGTCGATAACGATTTCGCTGCCGATGTCTGCCGGTATCTGTTCTATTTTCAATTTTTCGCCGGGGATCACACGATACTGCTTCCCACCGGTTTTTATGACCGCGTACATGTTAAGCTCCATTTACATAAACAACTTAAAGGGGTGCGAATTGTACCCAAACATCCGTCGCCGGTCAAAACAATTTTCCCGATAAATCAATCGACAGGATATCCCCTGCGAGCAAAAGGCTTGACACCCCGCCGCACTCCTTCCTAACATCGTGACTTTTGTTCAAGTCGGGCTTTTCGTGTCTATAGAAAACATTCGTGCCCCCATCGAGCAGGACATGCGTGCCGTTGACGAGGTCATTCGGCGGCGCCTGCATTCGGACGTGGCGCTGATCAACCAAGTGGCGGAATACATCATCGGCAACGGTGGCAAGCGCCTGCGCCCCGCGTTAGTGCTGCTTTCAGCCGGGGCATTCGGCCATCGCGGCGAACAACAGCACGAACTGGCGGCGGTAGTGGAATTCATCCATACCGCCACGTTATTGCACGACGACGTGGTCGACGAATCCGCCTTGCGCCGTGGGCAACCCACCGCCAACACCCTGTTCGGCAACGCCGCCAGCGTGCTGGTCGGCGATTTCCTCTATTCGCGCGCCTTCCAGATGATGATGGGCGCCAACAGCCTGCGCGTCATGGAAGTGATGGCCGATGCCACCAACACCATCGCCGAAGGGGAAGTCCTGCAACTCCTCAACTGCCACGACGCCGACATCGACGAAACTCGTTACCTGCAAGTCATCCACTACAAGACCGCCAAATTGTTCGAGGCCGCCACCCGCCTGGGGGCGATTCTAGGCAACGCCACCCGCGCCGACGAAGATGCCATGGCGATCTATGGGATGCGGCTGGGCACTGCCTTCCAGTTGATCGACGACGTGCTCGACTATTCCGGCGACCACGCCGAAACCGGCAAAAACGTCGGTGACGACCTCGCCGAAGGGAAGCCCACCCTGCCCCTCATCTACGCCATACAGCACGGCAATGCCGAACAAGCCGGCGTAGTACGAAAAGCCATCGAAGAAGGCGGATTGGACGACCTCCAGGAAGTCATGCGAGCCATCCGCGAAACCGGGGCGCTGGACTATGTTCGACAACAGGCTCGCCGCGAAGCGGATATCGCCTGCGCGGCTATTTCTCACCTGCCACCTTCAAATCACAAGGAATCTTTGCTACAATTGTCGGACTTTGCAGTCACGCGAAGTTTCTAGCAGTTTCAGAAGTACCAATTCGGGGTGTAGCTTAGCCTGGTAGAGCGCTACGTTCGGGACGTAGAGGCCGGAGGTTCGAATCCTCTCACCCCGACCAAACCATTCAACACCGACCACATCGATTCTCCGCAAGCCGCATGGCCGGATTGCGACCGATCAAGATCCTTTCCGCTCTGCGCCAGAAAACACCCAAAGTTTGCGATTTGCCGCGATTCGACCTGCGGGATGCGCTTGCGCATCCCTTCAACCCGCCCTTAAGCGGCCTAGAAAATCCGCCACCCCTCCTTCTCGTTACGCCAAGAACCCCGAAATCGGGTAAATTGTTCCGCCTCCGGGGAGACGCTTGTCTGCGGCGTTGAATTGGCCAAAAATACCAAGCTCCATGCTTAGGTTGGCAGGTCGGCATTACTGGATTCTAGAAAGCACGATGTGAAAACCTCGATGAAGTCCCCTTTTTTCGGCAACCGGGTAACCGTATTTCTCGCCTCGCTTATTTGGACCTTGGTGGTCGCGGTTTCGCTGTGGTCGCAGCGCGGCCAACTGAATCACACCGCCGAATCAATGGCAAAAATCGATGCGACGACCAACCTGAAAAAGGACATGGCGATACGCAAGTGGGCGGCTTCCGTCGGCGGTGTTTATATCGAAGCGAATCGCCTGCCCAGGATCGACACCCTGGAAGAACAGGACCACGTGGCGGGGGTGAAGGCCAGCGGCGAACCCTTCAAGCTCGTTGCGCTCACCCCCATCCATATTCTCCAAGCCATTCAGGAGGTCAGCAACAAGGAATACGGCATCAAGGAAAGGCTCACCTCCAAGCAATTGCGCAACCGCAACAACGCGCCCGACGACTGGGAGGAGAAGGCTCTCAAATCCCTCGAAAAGGGTGCCGAAATCGCCACCGAGGCGGTGCCGAAGAAAGGCGGGCACGGTTTGATGCGCGTCATGATCCCGATGCGCATGGAAGACGAATGCCTGGAGTGCCATCGCGACACCCTCGTCCCGGTGGGCGGCTTGCGGGGCGGCGCAGCCATCTCGGTCGACCTCAATGCCTACCGGACGGCTCAGGAGCCGGCGTGGCGCTCGATTCAGCAGTGGCATATCGCCATCTGGCTGCTCGGCCTGGGCACCATTTCGGCTTTCGGCTATTTCGCGCGGCGCCATGCCGCGGAACAGGAGCGCCAGAGCGATGTGCGCCGCGAGAACGAACTGGCCTTTTCCGCCATGGCGGAAGGCGCCTTGATTACCGATGCGGAGGGCACCATTTTGTGGGTCAACGATGCTTTCTGCACGATTTACGGCTATCTCCGCGACGAAGTGATCGGCAGGAATCCACGCATCCTCAAATCCGGGCGCCACGACGCCGCTGCCTATGGCCAGTTGTGGCAGCAGTTGAAAAACGTCGGTTACTGGCGGGGTGAATTATGGAACCGCCGCAAGTCCGGCGAGGTGTTTCCCGAGGAAATCTCGATTCGCGCGTTGCGCGGCCACGATGGGCAAATCCGCCGCTACATTTCGATTTTTTCAGACATCACCGAGCGCAAGCGGACCGACGACGAACTGAAAAAATACCGGGAACACTTGGAGGAACTGGTGCGCCAACGCACCGAGGAATTGACGGTTGCCCGCGATCAAGCCGAGGCCGCCAACCGCTCCAAATCGATCTTTCTCGCCAACATGAGCCACGAACTGCGGACCCCTTTGAACGCCGTGATCGGCTTTTCCCAGTTGATGGACAAGGAGCCCAGCCTGTCCGAAACCCAGCAGCGCAATGTCGAGATCATCAACCGCTCGGGCAATCATCTACTCACCCTGATCAACGATGTGCTGGAACTCTCCAAGATCGAATCGGGCAAGGTAAGCTTGGTGGAGGAAGAAACCAGCCCTGCCGAATTGTTGCACGAAGTCACCGATATGATGCGGGTACGCGCCCAGCAGGCCGGGCTGACGCTGACCCTCAAGGTACCCGATTTACCGGCGAGCGCTTGGCTGGATGCCGTCAAACTGCGCCAGGTGTTGCTCAACTTGCTGTCCAACGCAGTCAAGTTTACCCGCCACGGCGGGGTGCTCCTCAAAGTGGACACCGCCGTGCTGGAAAACGATACGGCACGGATGAAATTCACGGTGAGCGATACCGGCATCGGCATCTCTCCTGAAGATATCGAGCGCATTTTCGAACCCTTCGAACAAGCCGGGTCGCCCTTGTCGAACATGACCGGTACCGGACTGGGGCTGACCATCAGCCGTCAGTATCTGCAGATGATGGGCGGCGAATTGTCGGTTGAATCCACACCGGGAGCCGGCTCCAACTTCAGCTTTACGCTGGACTTGCGAACCGGCGAAACCGGCGTGGCGCCGCAATATTCGCCGGGCCGGGCGATACGGCTTGCAGAGGAAGACCGTGGGCGGCGGATTCTGGTGGTCGACGACATTCCGGAAGCGCGCATGTTGTTCCGCGACTTGCTGGAACCTTATGGCTTTGTGGTCGCGGAAGCCGAGGACGGCGTTCAGGTCGAGGCGCAGGTCGCGGCGTTCAAGCCCGACATGATCCTTATGGACTGGCACATGCCGCGGATGGACGGCCTGGAAGCGACGCGGCGCTTGCGTTCCCGACGCCCCGAAGGACAGCCCAAGGTGGTGATACTCACCGCCTACGCCTTCGAGGAGAACCGCCACGAAGCGCTGGCCGCGGGGGCCGACGATTTCCTGCGTAAACCGATCAGGAAAGACGAACTGTGCGCCGTGCTGGAAAGTCAGCTCGGCATAAGCTTCCTGCGCGAAGAGACCTCAACCGGCGAAGGGAGTCCTCCCGAAGCCGGACTGACCCCCGCCGACCTGGACGGCCTTTCCGCCGAGGCGCGCCGCAGATTCACCCATGTCGTGCGCGAACTCAACCCGGCGAAAATCGCTGCGGAACTCGCGCTGATCCGCGAGGAAAACCCCGAACTGGCAGCACGCTTGTCCGAGCTGACCAAGACCATGCAGTATCGCCGCTTGTGGCAGTTGCTCGGCATCGTTGCCCTGGAGTAAACCGATGGAACTCGTTGAAAACCTGAACCCACCAGGCGAAATCCTCATCGTCGAAGATACGCCCGCTTCCCTGCAACTGCTCTCCGAGCTTCTCACCCAGGCGGGCTATGGCGTGCGCCAGGCCCAGGACGGGGAAATGGCGCTTCTGTCGGCGGGGGAGCGTCCTCCCGATTTGGTGCTGCTGGACATCCGCATGCCCGGCATCGATGGCTACGAAGTGTGCAAGCGACTCAAAGCCGATCCCCGCACCCGCGAGGTGCCGGTGATCTTCCTCTCGGCACTTCACGAGCCGGGCGACAAGGTCGCCGGTTTCAAGCTGGGCGCCGTCGACTACATCGAAAAACCCTTCCATCCCGACGAGGTTCTGGCGCGAGTGCATACTCACATCGAGTTGCGCCGCCTACAGGCGGGCCTGGAAAAAAGAGTGCGCGAACGTACCGCCGACCACCGCCAGGCTGAAGAGAAATTGCACGCTTCCTGGCTGCAACTCCAGGAGCTCACCGAGTTCCTGCAAACGGTGCGCGAGGAGGAGCGCACCCGTATCGCCCGCGAAATCCACGACGAACTGGGACAAGCCCTGACCGCCTTGCGTATCGACCTGGCGTGGCTACGCGGCAAATGCGGCAGCGAGGACTCACGTACCGTGGACAAGCTGGCAGCCGCCTACAACCTGGTGGTGAAAACGCTGGACGCGGTGCGCCGCATATCCGAGGATCTGCGCCCGGGCATGCTGGATCAACTCGGGTTGGCAGCCGCCATTCAGCACTACGTGGCAAAATTCAGCGAACGCACCGGCATTCCCTGCCAACTCTGGTTAAACCGCGAGGAATTCGAGATCGAAGACCAGCTCGCGACTGCACTATTCCGCCTGGTACAGGAAGCGCTTACCAACGTGGCACGCCATGCCTCGGCACGCAACGCGGCAGTGCGGATTGCCGAGGAACACGATGCCATCCATTTGTCCGTGGAGGATGACGGATGCGGACTGGCGCCGCCCACCGGGAAAAAAACCTTCGGCTTGCTCGGCATGCGCGAAAGGGCCAAGATGTTCGGCGGCACTTTCGAGATCGAAAGCACGCCGGGCGCGGGCACCCGAATTCGAGTCCAATTCCCCAAGAAAGGAGACGTGAACCCAACATGACCATCCGAGTGTTAATTGTCGACGATCACGCCATTTTGCGTGAAGGGGTGAAACATATCCTCTCCGAGCATTCCGATATCGAGGTGACCGGAGAAGCGCGCAATGGCGCCGAGGCTCTCGCCAAGCTTCACGCGGAAAACTGGGACGTCGTGGTGCTCGACATGTCCATGCCCGGCAAAAGCGGCATCGAGTTAATCAAGCAACTCAAGGTTGAAAAGCCCAAGCTGCCGATTCTGATCCTGAGCATGTACACCGAAGACATCTATGCGGTGCGCACCCTCAAGGCGGGTGCTTCCGGTTACCTATGCAAGGACAACGCGGAAACCCAATTGGCGCAAGCCATCCGTAAAGTGGCCGGCGGCGGCCTGTTCATGAGCCACGCCGTCGCCGAAAACCTGGCCGCCGAAGTGCTCACCGGCGCCCCCGAGGCGGCATCCCATGCCCAGTTGTCCGACCGGGAATACCAGATATTCCATCACCTGGCCGGCGGCAAGAGCGTCTCGGATATCGCCGGCGAGCTCAACCTGAGCGTCAAGACCGTCAGCACCCACAAAACCCGGCTGATGCAAAAAATGAATCTCGCCAACGTCGCCGAGCTCATCCATTACGCGATCCGTCACCACCTGGTCGATGAGGGAAACGGCTAGCAGTCAGTCAACATGAAACGAAAGGTTGATAGCGGGCCGCGCCCGCGATGCGGTGTCGCAATTTGTCGCAATGTTCCTGCCGGCGACACCGCTCGCCTGCGTGGCAGGCTCCTACCGATAACCGCCGTTTCAACGTGACTGACTACCAGCCCGCATCGACAAGCGGTTTCTGCCCCAATCAAGTCATCCCGGCCAGTCGAAACAAGCCTGAGTGCATTGCCTCGGCGGGGGTAGGAATCGTCCTACCCATCTCCGTTTTTCCGCCTTCTATTCCTACACTCAAAATCAGTCTTCGCTGATATTTATTCCTACGCGATAAGCGCAAGATAGCCTGCGTCAGAAAAGCGTAAGCAATAGATGCAAAGAATCCGGGGCGATGGTTGGCTTTCCTAGCCGCCCGATTGCCCCCGGGCTTTGACCTGCCTTGGAGGATCCAAAATGACATTGTTGAATCAGCACCTTGCCGACATTCGCCATAGTTATCTGTACGAACACCTTGACGAACCTAGCTTCGAATACGTTACCGCACACGCCAAGGTAATCCAGTTGGCCACCGGGGAACGATTGTTTGCGGAAGGCGAGTCCTCCCAATACTTTTACCTTATCCATCGCGGCATCATGAAACTCTTTAAAAGTTCGCCGGACGGCACGGAAAGGATAGTCGAACTGGTCAATGCCAAGCAATTGTTCGGGGAAGACGCGATGTTTGTCGGAGAACACGCGGTATATGCCGACGCGCTCGAACCGACCCAGTTGATTGCCTTCGAATGCGCAGCCTTCACGACCTTGATGCACCAGAATGCGGAATTGTGTTTTCGCATGCTCACCGAAATGAGCCGCCGCTCGAAAAAGCTGATCGACGAAATCGGCAAACTTACCCTTCAGGGAGCCATCCAGCGGGTGGCCGAATATTTGATCGAAGTAGGCAAATACAGCGACTTTTCCAGCACCATCCGGGTCAATCTGCCCAAGTACATCATCGCATCGCGGATCGGCGTCAGCCCGGAAACACTCTCGCGCATCATCACCAAATTTCGTCACAAGGGGATGATAGATTGCAACAAGGACTCGATCATGTTGAAAAATCTGCCCCACCTCCAGCAGGTTGCCAACGGCCAGGTCGGCCTGAACTCTTAACCCGCGACTTCAAGCGCAGCCACGCCGGAAGGGCTACGCCCACCCCAGACGAACCGCCGCGGTTCCGCCCCAATCGGGCCACAGCGCTCGATTCTCCACCTGAGTTGAATCTACATCTCCGCGCCCCGCTTAACTGCGGTAGCGCAGCAGACGCCCTGCTGCATGCCAAACGGCGCGGCATGAATCTGGATGAACACCGCCAGGTGTTCGGGAATGAGTAGATTGGCGGACGGAAACTCTTCGATGAACGGAGGGCAAGCGCCGGCAACCGAAAAGGGAAGGGATTTCCCGGCTGGTGCCACCAGCAACTTGCCGGAGATTCCCTACAGCACCAGGGCGACGCTCAGAAGCGGCGCCGTTGCGGCGTAAAGGTTGAACCCCGGGTTTCGAGATGACGGAAAGTAATGCGTCCCTTGGTCAGGTCGTAGGGAGATAGCTCCAGGGAAACCTTGTCGCCCGCCAGGATGCGGATGTGGTTCTTGCGCATCTTGCCGGCGGAGTACGCCAGGAGAACGTGGCCGTTGTCGAGCGTGACGCGGTAGCGGGAATCGGGCAACACTTCGTCGACGACGCCGCTCATTTCAATAAGTTCTTCCTTGGCCATGGGCATGCCTCCTAGGGATAGATTGGGACGGGAAACTCCGCATACACGGGCTTCCCTCGGGAAAGGGCGGAACGGACGGACGTCCGTGTCCGCGACCTTGCTGAGGACGGGGTACGGAATGCTTATTCAGCGGGACGGATGTTCGATGCCTGCTTGCCCTTGGGGCCGGTGGTAACGTCGAAGCTGACCCGCTGGCCTTCCAACAGCGTCTTGAAACCTTGGTTCTGGATCGCGGAGAAATGGGCGAAAAGATCTTCACCGCCAGCTTCGGGAGTGATGAAGCCAAAGCCCTTGGAGTCGTTGAACCACTTAACTGTACCTGTTGCCATAATTTAAATATCCTTGAAAATACAGGGAATTACCCCAAAAATTAGCTCAAGACGGAGGGGTGATGAAGGGAGGAATACCGGAACAAGACAGGTACTAGACCGAACAGCAAACAACACTACTTGAATATCGCAGGCCGGTACTATGCATGGGTTGGGGAGAATATGCAAGGTATTATTTTAAATGGGGTTCCTGAGGCTTTAAACAAGGTACTCGAATACACAGCACGCCAGCCGTAAGGGACGAACCGCAAAAAAATCCCCGCATGGGCGAGGAAAGGGAGGAAAAAAATCGAAAATCGCGGAGCGTCGCTCAAGCCTTGCCCAGAAAATGGCGGGCGTAGCGTGGGCTGATGCGGGACATGGGCAGCAGCATCAGCAAGTCGGCGGTGTTGAAATCCGGATCCCAGGCTGGATCGCCGCAAACGTAGGCGCCCACCCGCAGATAGCCCTTGATGAGGGGCGGCGCGGAGACCGCCAGGTTCTGTTCGAGACGCTCCAGGGGCAGCGGGTAGCGGGGGAACACCCGCCACTCGATCGGGCTGAGATGGTCGGTTTTGAGATGGTTGTAGAGGCTGGCGGCAACATGGCCGCCGTCGGCGATGCTGATGCTGGCGCAGCCCATCAGGTATTCGGCGCGATGGGTACGCATGTAATCGGCCAATCCCGCCCACAACAGGGAGATCACCGCGCCGCTACGGTAATCCGGGTGCACGCAGGAGCGCCCCACTTCCACCATGTTTTCGGTGAGATAGGTGAGACGGGTCAGGTCGAATTCGCTCTGCGAGTAGAAGCCGCCGATTTTTTTGGCCTGGGCCGCGGTCAACATGCGATAGGTACCGATCACTTCGTTGCTGTCGCCGTCGCGCACCAGCAGATGATCGCAATAGGGGTCATAGATGTCGCGGTCGATACCGGCTTCACCGTTCGCCAGGCGCGCTCCCATCTCCTCGACAAAAACCTTGTAGCGCAGGCGTTGCGCCTCGCGCACCTCGTCCTCGCCACGGGCCAGGCTCACATGAAACCGGAGGGGGGAATGGGCAGCCGCATGGCACTGTTCTCTCAACATGATCGTTCTCCACTTTTTAAAATATGGCGAGAATTTAAGCCGTGCAAATTACTTTCCGGTTACAACCGGATTAAGCTTTGGTGAAGCTTGCAGCCTGCTTCGAACGACCTTTCGATATGAACTTTTTTTGACTAAATTGTGACAACCGTCCATCATTTTGCCGGATAAGCTCATAACCAATGGAGATGCTTGATGTTCAGCAGTCTGATGCCGCAACGCCGGGAATTTTTCGATCTTCTTGCCGCCCACTCCGATCGAGTGGTGGCGGGCGCCAACGCGACCCTGCGCTTGATCAACGGAATGGGTGGCGACAAGGATGAAGTGAATGCTTTCATCAAGGAAGTGGACTTGAATGAAAAAAGCGCCGACAAGATCAAGGCCGACATCATCGTGCTGTTGCACAAGTCCTTCACCACCCCGATCAACCGCGACCAGATTCACACCCTGACGCTGGACCTCGACAATGTGCTCAACACCCTGCAGGATGTCGCCAACGCGGTAAGCATGTACAACATCCACGATTCGACCACCGAGGCGCGCGAACTGGCGGCATTGAGCGCCGATGCATGCCGGCGCCTGAATCGCGCGGTGATCGCGCTGGCCGACAAGAAGCGCAGCCAGGAAACCATCGACCTGTGCAAGGAGATCGACGACATCGAATCCAAGGCCGACAAGGTACTGAAGCGCGCCATCACCAAGCTGTTCCAGGACGGCGGCGACGTGTGGACGGCCATGAAACTGCGGGAGTTCTATTTCCTCCAGGAAAACGTGCTCGATTACTGCGAGGACGCCGCCAAGACCATCGAAGAAATCCTCATCGAAAATTCCTGAAAGGCCCATCATGGAAGGTTTGACCATCAGCGTCGGGGTGCTGGCCCTGCTGATCGTGATCGCGCTGGCTTTCGATTTCATGAATGGTTTTCATGACGGCGCGAATGCCATTTCCACGATCGTCGCCACCGGTGCACTCACCCCCAAGCAAGCAGTATTTTTTGCCGCCTTATTCAATTTTGCTGCGCTGTGGATCTTCCAACTCCACGTCGCCGCCACCATCGGCAAGGGCACCGTCGATCCGAGCTTCGTCGATTACCACGTGATCTTCGGCGCACTGTGCGGCGCGCTGACCTGGAACATCATCACCTGGTATTACGGCATCCCCTCGTCCTCATCCCACGCATTGATCGGCGGGCTGGTGGGCGCCACGGTCGCCAAGTCGGGCGGGATTGCCCCGATCATCTGGAGCGGGTTCGGCAAGATCCTCCTGTTCATCATCCTCTCGCCGCTGGTGGGTTTCCTGCTGGGAGGACTGCTGATGGTGCTGGCGGCGTGGGTGTTCCGCGACAAATCCCCGCGCGAGGCGGGACGCTGGTTCAACCACGCCCAGTTGTTCGCCGCCGGCGCCTACAGCCTGGCCCACGGCGGCAACGACGCCCAGAAAACCATCGGCATCATCTGGCTGCTGCTGATCAGCGCCGGCGCGGCCACCACCGACGTCAAGACCCTACCCAACTGGGTGATCTATTCCTGTTATTTTTCGATTGCCTGGGGAACCTACCTAGGTGGCTGGCGGATCGTCAAAACCATGGGCACCAAGATCACCAAGCTCACCTCGGTAAGCGGCTCCTGCGCCTCCATGGGCGGCGCCATCAGCCTGGGACTCGCCACGCTGGGCGGGATTCCGGTATCGACCACCCACACCATCACCGGCGCCATCGTCGGGGTGGGCGCCGCCCAGGACGTCAAGGCGGTGCGCTGGGGCATCACCCTAAACCTGGCAGTGGCGTGGATTTTGACGATACCCGCCGCGGGCCTGGTTTCGGCATTCTTCTGGTACCTGGGCAGCCGACTGTTCTAGCCCCCGCCGCCTTGGCTCGGATTTTCGCGCGGCTTGCCCATATAACGGCGAGCCGCATCTTCGCCTCACCCGCGGACGATTTCCCATTTTGTAACATTCCTGAAATATTAGATCCCCATAATACGGCGCTTGACTGGCTGCCTATTACTTGCGGATCTCATGCCCAAACTTTCCCCTCCCGGCCTCATGCAACGCGGCGTATTGCTGGATACGCTATTTCGCAATACCACCCGGCTGTTTGCGTTCCTGGTGTTCGCCTTGCTGGCCGGCATCCTGATTTCCCTGTTGATCGGCAGCATTCCGGCGATACGGGCATTCGGCTTTGGATTTCTGGGCAGCGCGGAATGGAACCCGGTCACCCAGAAATTCGGCGCGCTGGTGCCCATCGTCGGCACCCTCACCACCTCGATCATCGCCCTGTCCATCGCCATCCCGGTAAGCTTCGGGATCGCCCTGTTCCTCACCGAACTGTCTCCGCCCTGGCTGCGCCGCCCGCTCGGCACGGCGGTGGAATTGCTGGCCGGCATCCCCAGCATCATTTACGGGATGTGGGGCTTGTTCGTATTCGCCCCGGTATTCGCCGAACACGTCCAGCCGCCCCTCAAGGAGTCGCTCGGGCAGATTCCCCTGTTCGCCCCGCTGTTCGACGGCGCGGCGATGGGCATCGGAATGCTGACCGCCGGGATCATTCTGGCGATCATGGTGATTCCCTTCATCGCCTCGGTAATGCGCGACGTCTTTGAGATCGTCCCGCCGCTGCTCAAGGAATCGGCCTACGGGCTGGGCGCCACCACCTGGGAAGTGGTGCGCCACATCGTCCTGCCCTACACCAAGATCGGCGTGGTCGGCGGCGTTATGCTAGGGTTGGGTCGCGCCCTCGGCGAAACCATGGCGGTCACTTTCGTGATCGGCAACGCCCACAAGCTCAGCGCCTCGCTGTTCATGCCCGGCAACAGCATCGCCTCGGCACTCGCCAACGAATTCACCGAAGCCGACGGCGAGTTGTACACCTCCTCCCTGATCGAGTTGGGCCTGATCCTGTTTTTCATCACCTTCGTCGTGCTGGCGCTATCCAAGCTCCTGCTGCTGCAACTCGGCAAGCGCGAAGGAAAATCGACCTGAGGCCATCGCCATGTTCAACATTTACAAACGCCGCCGTCTGGTCAACACCGTCAACTTGACGATCTCTTACCTGACCATGGCCTTCGGCCTGTTCTGGCTGTTCTGGATTTTGTTCACCCTGTTGAAATACGGAATCAGCAGCGTGAATCTCGCCATGTTCACCCAGATGACGCCGCCCCCCGGCAGCATCGGCGGCCTGCTCAACGCCATCATCGGCAGCCTGCTGATGGCCGGCGCCGCCACCCTGCTCGGCACGCCGGTAGGCATCCTGGCGGGAATATACCTGGCGGAATTCGGCAGCCGCGGCTGGCTGGCGCCGACCACCCGCTTCATCAACGACATCCTGTTGTCCGCACCGTCCATCGTCATCGGCTTGTTCATCTACGAAGTCGTAGTCACCACTTCAAACCACTTTTCCGGCTGGGCCGGCGCACTGGCACTGTCGCTGATCGTCATCCCGGTGGTGGTGCGCACCACCGAAAACATGCTGCGCCTGGTCCCCAATACCCTGCGCGAAGCCGCCGCCGCGCTGGGCGCGCCGCAATGGAAAGTCATTCTGCTGGTCACCCTGCGCGCTGCCCGCGCCGGGGTGATTACCGGCATCCTGCTGGCGGTGGCGCGAATCAGCGGCGAAACCGCGCCGCTCCTCTTCACCGCCCTGAACAACCAGTTCTGGAGCCTCAACATGAACCAGCCGATGGCCAACCTACCGGTGGTCATTTTCCAGTTCGCCATGAGTCCCTACGAAGACTGGCAAAAGCTGGCGTGGGGCGGCGCGCTGCTCATCACCTTCAGCGTGCTCGGCCTGAACATCCTGGCACGCACCCTGTTCAGTCAGAAAAATTCGCAGTATTAACCCAAAGACCTCGCCATGACGACCGCAAACTCGATCAAAATCAACATTCGCGACCTGAACTTCTACTACGGCAAGTTTCACGCCCTCAAACACATCGACCTGGGTATCGCCGAGAACAAGGTGACCGCCTTCATCGGCCCGTCCGGCTGCGGCAAATCGACCCTGCTGCGGACTTTCAACCGCATGTACGAACTCTATCCGGGGCAGCGCGCCGAAGGCATGATCGAACTGGACGGGCGCAACATCCTCGATCCGCATCAGGATTTGAACATGCTGCGCGCCAAGATCGGCATGGTGTTCCAGAAGCCCACTCCGTTTCCCATGTCGATCTACGACAACATCGCCTTCGGCGTGAAACTCTATGAAAGCCTGTCGCGTCGCGACATGGAAGAGCGCGTCGAATGGGCGTTGCGCAAGGCGGCGTTGTGGAACGAAGTGAAGGACAAGCTCCAGCAAAGCGGCAACAGCCTCTCCGGCGGTCAGCAGCAACGCCTGTGCATCGCCCGCGGCATCGCCGTGAAGCCCGAAGTGCTGCTGCTCGACGAACCCTGCTCGGCGCTCGACCCGATTTCCACCGCGCATATCGAAGAACTCATCAACGAACTGAAATCGGAATACACCATCGTCATCGTCACTCACAACATGCAGCAGGCCGCCCGCGTTTCGGACTACACCGCCTACATGTACCTGGGCGACCTGATCGAATTCGGCGACACCGACTCGATCTTCACCACTCCCACCCAGAAAGCCACGGAAGATTACATAACGGGTAAATTCGGCTGATATCCCGCTGGGCAATTCGCGGCTTTGGCGTTACCTTATGCGCCATGAGCAACGGACAGGATGGCGGAATGGCGCGCGGCAAGCCCCTGCACTGGGACATTTTCTGCAACGTCGTGGACAACTACGGCGACATCGGCGTGTGCTGGCGCCTCGCCCGCCAATTGGCCGGCGAGTTCGGCTTTCAAGTGCGTTTGTGGGTCGACGATTTATCCACCTTCCAGCGCATCCACCCGGCGCTGGAGACGCAACGGGACGCCCAGGTCTGCCTAGACGTGGACATCCGCCGCTGGTCCAGCCCATTCCCCGTAGCCGAACCCGCCGACGTGGTGGTGGAGGCCTTCGGCTGCGAAACACCGGCCAGCTACGTTGCCGCGATGGCCGCCCGCGCCACCAAGCCGCTATGGATCAACCTGGAATACCTGAGTGCCGAAGACTGGGTCGCCGGTTGCCACGGCCTGCCCTCCCCGCACCCGCGCCTACCGCTGGTCAAACATTTCTTCTTTCCCGGCTTCACCGCGGATAGCGGCGGATTGTTGCTCGAAAACGGCCTGACTGCGACGCGCGACCAATTTCAAGCCAACCCGGCGGCCCAGGCGGCATGGTGGAACTCCCTGGGGATAGGCGACATTCCTCCGGATGCCGGCAAAGTCTCGCTGTTTTGCTATGCCAACCCCGCGTTGCCCAAGTTGCTCGACGCTTGGGCAGCCAGCCCTGCCCCGCTAGTTTGCCTGGCACCGAGCGGCGCGGTAGGCAATGCCGTCGCAGCGCATTTCGGAAACGCCGAAGCCCCGCCCGGCAGCGCTTATCGGCACGGCAACCTGAGCGTGCGGATTTTTCCTTTCCTGGAACAGAGCCAATACGATTTCCTGCTGTGGGCCTGCGACTGCAACTTGGTGCGCGGCGAAGACTCCTTCGTGCGCGCATTATGGGCGGCCAAACCGCTGGTCTGGCATATCTACCCGCAGGAGGAAAACGCCCATTACCCCAAGCTGGACGCCTTTCTCGGCCACTATTGCGCGGCCTTGCCCGACGATGCCGCCCAAGCCGTCCGCGACCTGTGGTGGGCATGGAACGGCAAGGGCGACATCGGTCCCGCCTGGCAGCGTTTCGTCGCCGAACGAAACGTACTGGACGCCCACGCACGGCACTGGGCGGGCATCTTGGAAAAAAACGGGGGACTTGCCGAAAAGCTGGTGAAGTTCTGCAAGGACATGATAAAATAGCGGGTTTTTAAAATTCACCCCCAATATTCAGCGAGCAGGAAAGATATGAAAACAGCACAGGAAGTCCGCGCAGGCAACGTCATCATGGTCAGCGGCGAGCCGATGGTCGTACAGAAGGCGGATTACAGCAAGTCCGGGCGTAACGCCTCGGTGGTCAAGATGAAGATGAAGAACCTCCTCACCGGTTCCGCCCAAGAAACCGTGTACCGCGCCGACGACAAGTTCGAAGTGGTGGTTCTGGAGCGCAAGGAAGCCACCTATTCCTACTTCGCCGATCCGATGTACGTGTTCATGGACGTCGACTACAACCAGTTCGAAGTCGAAAAGGACAACATGGGCGACGCCCTCAACTACCTCGAAGACGCGATGCCCTGCGAAGTGGTGTTCTACAACGAAAAAGCCATCTCCGTCGAACTGCCCACCACCCTGGTGCGCGAAGTCATCTACACCGAACCCGCCGTGCGCGGCGACACTTCCGGCAAGGTGATGAAGCCCGCCAAGATCAACACCGGTTTCGAACTGCCGGTCGCGGCTTTCGTGGAAATCGGCGACAAGATCGAAATCGACACCCGCACCGCCGAATTCAAGCGCCGCGTCGCCGCCTGATGGCGCAGCACCTGGAATAACGAAAAAGCCGGCTCCGATGCCGGCTTTTTTGTCGCCTGAAAATCATTAGGGGAACCATTACCCTAAAACCTCAGTTGCGAATCGCAGAGGCGCTAAGGCGCCAAGATTACGCAAAGGAAAACAGAGGATTGCAACGATGGCTGGAAGAATTGTGCTCTCACCCTTTGGGTTGGCCGGCTCGATAATCCACCTTCCTGATTTCTTTGCGCCTTCGCGCCTTTGCGGTTCATGAATTGCTTTTTAGGGTCATTAAGGGATGCCATGAAACACCTGTTTGCTGCGCTGCTGCTGTTGATCTGCTCTTTCGCACACGCCGAACAAGGCGACGGCGACTCCTTTTGCAAAGCCAGCGTCAATCCCTACGCCGTCCCGGTCGATACCCCTTTGTGGTGGGTAGTGGACGGTCAGCACTTCCTCTACACCAAGGACGGCGAGACCCTCGCCTTCCCCGGCGCAGAAATGACCTTCTGCCTCGACGAATCCTGCACCCAGCGCCACCGCTTTACGGTCCGTATATCCCTCAACCTGTCTCAGGCCGCAAAAAAACTGGCGGGGATGACGGGTGAGGAACAGATGAAGAGACTGGCGGAGATGGCGGGCAATCTTTGAGGTGGGGGGAGGAGCGCCGTGTGGGCAACCGGCTGCTTTCGACTCACTTTACCGGTCCGCCGTGCAAATTTTCCGCCAACGGCAACTTGCTGAATATAAAGGGGCCGTTTAGGAAAACTCTTCATAGGTCGGCAGTTCGTCCGAAGCTGCCGGCTCGGTTAAATCCAGGCAATTTCTGGTTTGAATCCAATTCACGACACTCACCGGCCCAGCTCACCGGCGGCAGCCCCAGCTCTTTGAGAAATGCATTGTGTCTTTCGGCTGCTTTTGCCGCCCGTATTTCAATCGCTATCAGTTCAGCATTGACTGCCTGTAAATCGATCTCCTGCTCTGCCGTTGCGGTGCTCACATAACGCGAGATATTGAGGTTGTAGTCGTTTTTCTCGATTTCCTCCATCGACACCCTCCGAGAGTAGCGTGCCTCTTCCTTGCGGTATTGGTAGGCGGCGATGATCTTGTCGATATGCTCCGGCAATAGGCGGTTTTGGCGCTTGCCTTTCTCGAAGTGCTCGGCGGCATTGATGAACAGCACGTCGTCCGGCTTTTTGCAGCGCTTCAGCACCAGTATGCAGACCGGGATGCCGGTAGAGAAGAACAGATTGGCGGGCAGCCCGATCACGGTGTCGATATGGCCGTCCTTCAGCAGCTTGGTGCGGATGCGCTCTTCCGCGCCGCCACGGAACAGTACGCCGTGGGGCAGGATGATCGCCATCACGCCGCTATCGCTGAGGAAGTGGAAGCCATGCAGCAGGAAAGCGAAATCGGCGGCGGATTTCGGCGCAAGGCCATAATTTTTGAAACGGAAATCCTCGCCCAGCGCCTCGCTCGGCTCCCAGCGGTAGCTAAATGGCGGATTGGCGACAACGGCATCGAATTGCAGCTTCTTGGCCGGGTTCATCTCGTTGAGAATGTCCCAGTCGTTGAGCAGCGAATCGCCGTGGTGTATCGCAAACTCAGTGTCTTTCACCCCATGCAGCAGCATGTTCATGCGCGCCAGGTTGTAGGTGGTGATGTTCTTTTCCTGCCCGTAGATTTTACCGATGCCGTGGGGGCCAAGCTGCTTGCGCACATTCAGCAGCAGCGAGCCGGAGCCGCAGGCGAAGTCCAGCACCTTGTTCAGCTTTTTCTTTTTACCGTTGGCCGGCTCCTGAGAGGTGGCTCCGTATAGCTGGACAGAATTTTCTGTTTCTAAAGTGTAGCCTTGCGGTTTATTGCCTACGCTGCTTTTTGCAGTACAGGCAGGTTGTCGAAGTAGAACTCATCCGGCGTTTTGTCGTCAAGTGATGAGTGCGGTCTGTGCTGATTGTAGCGCGCGAAGTATTTCCCCAATCCGTTCTTTGCTGCGCTGACGCTGTCATAAGCGTGCAGGTAGACCTCTTCGTATTTGACGCTACGCCATAACCGTTCCACAAACACGTTGTCACGCCAGCAGCCTTTGCCATCCATGCTGATTTTGATGTCGTTATCCTTCAATAGGCCTGTAAATTCAAGGCT